>NZ_JAEN01000009.1:0-175462 GCF_000518925.1 Paracoccus sp. J39
TGGCAGACGAGATGCTGTGGAACATCCTTGTTCTTCCTCGCGCGGAATGCCACGTCTCGGCAACGGTCGCTGCATGTTTTCGCTGTCGAACGTTTGTAGGTGAATAGTTCACCGCATACGGCGCATGGCTTAGTCTTGGATTCCGTGACCTGCCCCTGAACTTTCATCCAGCCGCGACCGGAGCCCGGTTAGTGTTTACGCCAATTGGCGCAGGTTGAGCAATCGCCCGACGCGCGGAGCTTTCATCTCGCGCAGCGGGGCGGGCGATTGCGGCGGTCAGGGTCCGCGCGTAGTCATCGCTGACCGATTTGTCGGGCAGGCCGACGATGCCGAATCCCGGCAGGCCCGGCGAAACCGAGCATTGCACCTCGACCAGCCGCGCCTCGACCCCGTCGAAGGCCACGGTATAGGCAATCGCCGCCATCACCTCTCCCCATGTCACAGGGGCTCTGGTTAACCCGCCGGAGCTTAAAGATTGGTTAACGGGCGCGGCTTGCTTGTTCCGCGGCCCGCTTCGGCCTATGTGCAGGGCGAACGTCACGGCAGAGGAAGCGACCATGCAAGGCAGCCGCATATTGCTGATCGTCGGCGGGGGCATCGCCGCCTTCAAGATCCCCGAGCTGATCCGCATGATCCGGCGCGAGGGGGGCTCGGTCGTGCCGGTGCTGACGCGGGCGGGGGGGCAGTTCGTGACGCCGCTGACCCTGTCGGCGCTGGCCGAGGCGCCCTGCCATACCGAGCTGTTCGACCTGACCCGCGAATCCGAGATGGGCCATATCCAGCTGTCGCGCGCCGCCGATCTGGTGGTGGTGGCGCCGGCGACCGCCGACCTGCTGGCGCGGATGGCGGCGGGGATGGCGGACGACCTGGCCTCGACCCTGCTCTTGGCCACGGACAAGCCGGTGCTGGCGGCGCCGGCGATGAACGTGCGCATGTGGCAGCACCCGGCGACGCAGCGCAACCTGGACCTGCTGGAGAATGACGGCGTCCGGTTTGTCGGCCCGGACGAGGGCGACATGGCCTGCGGCGAATACGGTCCCGGGCGCATGGCCGAGCCCGAGGCGATCCTACAGGCGATCCGCGCGGCGCTGGGGCGCGAGAAGCCGCTGCGCCTGCCGCCCGAGGCGGTGGTCTCGCTGCCCGCGCGGGTGCTGGGCGGGCGGCATGTCATCGTGACCTCGGGCCCGACGCATGAGCCGATCGACCCGGTGCGCTATATCGCCAACCGCTCCAGCGGGGCGCAGGGCGCGGCGATTGCCGCGGCGCTGCGCGACCTGGGCGCGCGGGTCAGCTTCGTTACCGGTCCGGCCGAGGTGCCCCCGCCCGAGGGCGTCGCGGTGATCGCCGTCGAGACGGCGCGCGAGATGCGCGAGGCGGTCGAGGCCGCCTTGCCCGCCGATGCCGCGGTGATGGCCGCTGCCGTGGCCGACTGGCATGTCGCCAATGCCCGGCCGGGCAAGATCAAGAAGGACGGCTCCGGCAGGCTGCCCGAGCTGCAATTCGCCGAGAATCCCGATATCCTGGCCTGGATCAGCCAGCTGGGCCGCGACCGTCCGTCGCTGGTGGTGGGCTTTGCCGCCGAGACCGACGACGTGCTGGACAACGCCGCCCGCAAGCGCAAGCGCAAGGGTTGCGACTGGATCGTTGCCAATGACGTGAGCCCGGCGACCGGGATCATGGGCGGGACCGAGAATGCGGTGACGCTGATCTCCGAGACCGGGGCGGAAAGCTGGCCGCGGCTCTCCAAGGACGAGGTGGCGCACCGGCTGGCCGCGCGCATCGCCGATGCGCTGAACGCCGGGGACGGCATGGCGGAGGGGCATGCATGAACCGGGTCTATCTGGACTGGAACGCCACTGCGCCGCTGCGCCCCGAGGCGCGCGAGGCCATGCTGGCGGCCAGCGAGATCGTCGGCAACCCGTCCTCGGTCCATGCCGAGGGGCGGGCGGCGAAATCGGCGCTGGAACGGGCGCGCGAGGAGATCGCCTCGGCCCTGGGCGCCGAGGGGGCGGATGTGATCTTCACCTCGGGCGCCACCGAGGCGGCGGCGCTGGCGCTGCAGGGCCGCGGGCTGGCCTGTTCGGCGGTGGAACATGCCGCCGTGCTGGCCTGGTGCGACAATTCGCTGCAGACGGAGCCCTCGGGGCGCGTGATCGTCCCCGATCCGGCCCGTGCGGCGCTGCAACTGGCCAATTCCGAAACCGGCGTCATCCAGGACCTGCCCCAGGGGCTGGCGGCCAGCGACCTGACCCAGGCCTTCGGAAAGATTCCCTTCGCCTTCAACTGGCTGGGGATCGAGGCCGGTTTCGTCAGCGCCCACAAGCTTGGCGGTCCGCGCGGCATCGGCGCGCTGGTGGTCCGGCGCGGCACCGAGATCGAGGCCCTTATCCGGGGCGGCGGGCAGGAACAGGGCCGCCGCGCCGGGACCGAGAACCTGATCGGCATCATGGGCTTTGCGGCGGCGGCGAAAGCGGCGCAGAATGATCTGGATCAAGGAATCGGGGAAAAAGTGTCGGAAATCCGCGATTCCCTGATGGCTACTCTGGAATCCGGGGCAGAAATGGTTACATTCCCGGGGCGCGAATCCCGCCGCCTGCCGAATACATTGTCGATCCTGACGCCGGGATGGCGCGGAGAGACGCAGGTGATGCAGATGGACCTCGCCGGATTTGCCGTATCGGCAGGCTCGGCCTGTTCCTCGGGCAAGGTCCGGCCAAGCTCCGTTCTGACGGCCATGGGAATCGCGCCGGAATGGGCGGGCGATGCGATCCGCGTCTCGATCGGTCCGACGACGGACCCTCGGGACGTCGTGCGTTTTGCGGATGCCTGGCTGGCGGCTTATGCGCGCTGGCGGCAAAGGAATGATCAGCGGGCGACCGCGGGAAGGGTGTGAGATGTCTGTTGAGACCGGCGAGGCCATCGAAGTCCGCGAGGGCGTAGACCGCGAGACCGTCGAGACCGTTCAAAGCATGGGGTCCTACAAATACGGCTGGGACACCGAGATCGAGATGGAATATGCCCCCAAGGGCATCAACGAGGACATCGTCCGGCTGATCTCGAAGAAGAACGAGGAGCCGGAATGGATGACCGAGTGGCGGCTGCAGGCCTTTCGCCGCTGGCAGACCATGACCGAGCCGAAATGGGCGATGCTGCATTATCCCGAGATCGCCTATCAGGAGCAGTATTACTACGCCCGCCCGAAAAGCATGGAGGTCAAGCCGAAGTCGCTGGACGAGGTCGATCCCAAGCTGCTGGCCACCTATGAAAAGCTGGGCATCCCGCTGAAGGAGCAGATGATCCTGGCCGGGATCGAGGGCGCCGAGGGCGCGCCGGCCGAAGGGCGCAAGGTCGCGGTGGACGCGGTCTTCGACAGCGTCAGCGTCGGCACCACCTTCAAGGACGAGCTGGCCAAGGCCGGGGTGATCTTCTGCTCGATCAGCGAGGCCATCCGCGAGCATCCCGAACTGGTGAAGAAATACCTGGGCTCGGTCGTGCCGCAATCGGACAATTTCTTCGCCACGCTGAACTCGGCGGTCTTCTCGGACGGCAGCTTCGTCTATGTGCCGCCGGGGGTGCGCTGCCCGATGGAGCTGTCCACCTATTTCCGCATCAATGCCGAGAATACCGGCCAGTTCGAGCGCACGCTGATCATCGCCGACAAGGGCTCTTACGTCAGCTATCTGGAAGGCTGCACCGCGCCCAAGCGCGACGTGGCGCAACTGCACGCGGCGGTGGTCGAGATCGTCGTGCTGGAGGATGCCGAGGTCAAGTATTCGACCGTGCAGAACTGGTTCCCCGGCGACGAGGAAGGCAAGGGCGGCATCTACAACTTCGTCACCAAGCGCGCCGATTGCCGCGAGGCGCGGGCCAAGGTGATGTGGACCCAGGTCGAGACCGGCTCGGCGATCACCTGGAAATACCCGTCCTGCATCCTGCGCGGTGACGAGAGCCAGGGCGAGTTCTATTCCATCGCCATTGCCAACAACCACCAGCAGGCGGATACCGGGACCAAGATGATCCATCTTGGCAAGAATACCCGCTCGCGCATTGTTTCCAAAGGGATTTCCGCCGGGCGGGCGCAGAACACCTATCGCGGCCTCGTGTCGATGCATCCGCGCGCCAAGAACAGCCGCAACTACACGCAATGCGACAGCCTGCTGATCGGCGACACATGCGGCGCCCATACCGTGCCCTATATCGAGGTCAAGAACACCTCCTCGCGCGTCGAGCACGAGGCGACGACCTCGAAGGTGGATGACGACCAGCTCTTCTATTGCCGCCAGCGCGGCATGGACGAGGAGGAGGCGGTCGCCCTGGTGGTGAACGGCTTCTGCCGCGAGGTCTTGCAGGCGCTGCCGATGGAATTCGCCATGGAGGCGCAGTCGCTGGTCGCCATCAGCCTGGAAGGGTCGGTCGGATGATCGTCACCACCACCCCCGGCATCGAGGGCCGCCGCATCAGCGCCTATCACGGCGTGGTGACGGGCGAGACCATTATCGGCGCCAACATCTTCCGCGACATCTTCGCCGGGATCCGCGACATCGTGGGCGGCCGTTCCGGCGCCTATGAATCCGCGCTGGCCTCGGCCCGCGAAACCGCCTTGTCCGAGATGCAGGACCGCGCGACCGCCCTGGGCGGCAATGCGGTGGTCGGCGTCGACCTGGACTATGAAGTCATCAACAACATGCTGATGGTGTCGGCCTCCGGCACCGCCGTGACCGTCGAATAGGAACCGAACCATGCTGGAAATCAAGAATCTGCACGTCAAGCTTGAGGACGAGGACAAGCAGATCCTCAAAGGCGTCGATCTGACCGTCCCGGCTGGCGAGGTCCATGCCATCATGGGGCCGAACGGCTCGGGCAAGTCGACCCTGTCCTATGTGCTTTCGGGCCGCGACGGCTATGAGGTGACCGAGGGCGAGGCGAGCCTGGAGGGCGAGAGCCTGCTGGAGATGGAGCCCGAGGAGCGCGCCGCCGCCGGCCTGTTCCTGGCCTTCCAGTATCCGGTCGAGATCCCCGGCGTCGGCAACATGACCTTCCTGCGCACCGCCGTGAACGCGCAGCGCAAGGCGCGCGGCGAGGAAGAGCTGTCCTCGGCCGAGTTCCTGAAGCTGATCCGCGAAAAGGCCCGCACCCTGAAGATCGACGCCGAGATGCTGAAGCGCCCGGTCAATGTCGGCTTCTCGGGCGGCGAGAAGAAACGCAACGAGATCCTGCAAATGGCCATGCTGGAGCCGCGCATGTGCATCCTGGACGAGACCGATTCCGGCCTCGACGTCGATGCGATGCGGCTGGTGGCCGAGGGGGTGAACGCGCTGCGCTCGCCCGACCGGGCCTTCCTGGTGATCACGCATTACCAGCGGCTGCTGGACCATATCCGGCCGGACGTGGTGCATATCATGGCCGACGGCCGCATCGTGCGCACTGGCGGGCCCGAACTGGCGCTGCAGGTCGAGCAGCACGGCTACGGCGATCTTCTGGCGGAGGTCGGGTAATGGCGGACACGGCTGTTCTTGCCGCGCAGGTTCCCGCGGTCGAGGGCAAGGCCCGTCCCGGCGACACCACCCTGGCGGCGCGCCTGGACGCGCTGGACCTGCCGCGCGGCGGCTTTACCCGTCCGGCGCGCGAGGATGCGGCGCAGCGGCTGCAGGCCATGGGCCTGCCCGGCGCGCGCGACGAATACTGGCGCTATACCGATCCGGCAGCTTTCAACGCCGCCCGGCCGCAGCCGGTCGATCTGGCTGCCGATACCAGCACCCTGTTCACCGGCATTGACCGGCTGAACATCGTCTTCGTGGACGGGCGCCTCGATGCCGCCGCCTCGGATGCGCTGGAAGCCGAGGGGGTCGAGATCGAAAGCCTCGCCGCCGCCGAGGCGCGGGCGGATCACTGGGCCGCCGGGCTCTATGGCCGGCTGGAAGCCGCCGGGCAGGTGCCGGTCAAGCGTCCCTTCGCGGCGCTGAATACGCTGGCCGCCGCCGAGGGCGTGCTGATCCGCGTCACCGGCAAGCCGGACCGGCCGGTGCACATCACCTATCGCCGCTCGGCCGCCGATGCGGACGTCCATCTGCATCACGTCGTCAAGCTTGAAGAGGGGGCCGAGCTGACGCTGCTGGAAACCGGCTCGATCGGCGCGCGCTCGAACGTGGTGATCGAGGCCGATCTGGGCCAGGGCGCGCGCTTCCACCACATCAGCGCCAAGCGCGCCAACGATCCCAAGCTGGGGCTGGGCCATATCTTTGCCCGCGTCGCCGCCGAGGCGCTGTTCAAGTCCTTCACCTTGACGGTCAACGGGCTGATGATGCGCAACGAGGCGGTGATCGACATTGCCGGCGACGATGCGGTGGCGCATATCGCCGCGGCGGTGCTGGGTGACGGCGACATCGGCCGCTTCCACCACGACGACACCGTCTTCATCACCCATGCCGCCGAGCGTTGCGAAAGCCGGCAGGTGTTCAAGAAGGTGCTGAAGAACGGCGCCGAGGGCGTGTTCCAGGGCAAGATCCTGGTCAAGCCCGGCGCGCAGAAGACCGACGGCTACCAGATCAGCCAGGGGCTGCTGCTGGACGAGGGCAGCCAGTTCCTCGCCAAGCCCGAGCTGGAAATCTATGCCGACGACGTGAAATGCTCGCATGGCTCGACCACCGGGGCGCTGGACGAGACGGCGCTGTTCTACCTGCGCTCGCGCGGGGTGCCGAAGGAACGCGCCATCGTGCTCTTGGTGCTGTCCTTCCTGGCCGATGCGCTGGACGAGATCGAGGACCAGCGGCTGCGCGACGACATCCTCGGCCGGCTGGAAG
Source organism: Paracoccus sp. J39 (assembly GCF_000518925.1). Classification (NCBI taxonomy): domain Bacteria; kingdom Pseudomonadati; phylum Pseudomonadota; class Alphaproteobacteria; order Rhodobacterales; family Paracoccaceae; genus Paracoccus; species Paracoccus sp. J39. The sequence goes on from NZ_JAEN01000009.1 coordinate 6,801, forward strand.
ACTGGCTGACGGCGCGCGCGGGCAATCCGGGCAAGGCCGGTTCGGGCGGGGCATGAGCCGGGCCGGCATCGTCCCGCGCATTCTGGAAAGCTGGTGGGCGCCGGGCAGGGTGGTCAGATCCCTGCGCGGCATGCCCGACCGGGCGCTGATCGTCGTGCTGATGGCGGCGATGCTGGTGTTTCTGGTCGCGCAGGCCCCGGGCCATGCCCGGGATGCGCAGCTCATGCCCGAGGTGCCCTTGGGCGCGCGCATGGGCGGGGCGCTGCTGGCGGTGATGTTCATGATGCCGCTGCTGGCCTATGCGGTGGCGGCGCTGGTCTCGGGCCTGTCGCGGCTGACGCCCTGGCCGGTGGCGCCGCTGGATTCGCGCCTGGCGCTGTTCTGGGCGCTGCTGGCGGTGGCGCCGGCGATGCTGCTGGTGGGGCTGACCGCCGGCTTGGTCGGCCCCGGTCCGGCGCTTGGCCTGACGCGGGCGGTGGCGGGTCTGGGCTTTCTCGTGATATGGGGCGCGGGACTGCGCGCATTGGCGGGGAACAGATGAAACTGGGCGATCTTGGCGACCTGACGGTCCTGACCCTGCGGGACCCGGAGGCAGCCGTCCGCGTGCTGCGCGAGCTGGACTTGCCGATGGTGGCGCGCTGGATGGTGCTGCTGCTGGCGGTGACGCTCTCCACGCTGCTTGCTGCGCTGTCGCTGCTGCTGTTCCCGGTCGAGGTGGACAACCCCGTCTCGCGCATGCTTTCCGAACCGATGACGCTGGCCGGCATCCAGCTGGGCGCCATGGTGCTGTCGGCCCTGTTCGTTGCGCAGATCGGGCGGCTGTTCGGCGGCCATGGCACCTTTCCCGACGCCCTGCTGATCGTCGGCTGGGTCGAGCTGATGCTGGTCGGGCTGCAGGCTGTGCAGGTGGTGATGATGGCGCTGTTTCCTGCCACGGCCACGCTGCTCTCCATGCTGGCCTTTGGCCTTTTCCTTTATCTTGCCGTGACCATGACCAAGGCGTTGCACGGCTTCACCAGCACCGGCAAGGTGGTGGTGGGCCTGATCGGCAGCGTCTTCCTGCTTGGCTTCGTGCTGTCGCTGATCGCGGCGGCATTCGGCATCGTCCCCGAGGTGACACCATGAGCTTCGACGTCGAAAAGGTCCGCACCGATTTCCCGATCCTGTCGCGGCAGGTGAACGGCCGGCCTCTGGTCTATCTGGACAATGGCGCTTCGGCGCAGAAGCCGCGCGCGGTGATCGATGCCATCACCCGCGCCTATGAGGCGGAATATGCCAATGTCCATCGCGGGCTGCATTTCCTGTCCAATCTCGCGACCGAGAACTATGAGCGCGTGCGCGCCATCATCGCCCGCTTCCTGAACGCCCCGCGCGAGGACGAGGTGATCTTCACCTCTGGCGCGACCGAGGGCATCAACCTCGTCTCCTATGGCTGGGCCGCGCCGCGCCTGCAGGCGGGCGACGAGATCGTGCTGTCGGTGCTGGAGCATCACGCCAATATCGTGCCCTGGCATTTCCTGCGCGAGCGCCAGGGCGTCCAGCTGAAATGGGTCGAGCCCGAGCCCGACGGCAGCCTGCCGCCCGAGAAGGTGCTGGCGGCGGTGGGGCCGCGGACAAGGCTGATCGCCGTCACCCATATGTCGAACGTGACCGGCACCGTGGTCGATATCGGCGCCATCGCGCGCGGCACCTCGGTGCCGGTTCTGGCCGACGGCAGCCAGGCCGCCGTGCACATGCCGGTGGACCTGTCCGCGCTCGGCGTCGATTTCTACTGCATCACCGGGCACAAGCTCTATGGTCCCTCGGGGTCGGGCGCGATCTGGATCCGGGCCGAACGGCAGGCCGAGATGCGGCCCTTCATGGGCGGCGGCGACATGATCCGCACCGTCACCCGCGACAGCGTCGATTATGCCGACCCGCCGCTGCGCTTCGAGGCCGGCACGCCCGGCATCGCCAACCAGATCGGGCTGGGCGCGGCGCTGGAATACCTGATGGCGCTTGGCATGGAGAACATCGCCGCGCATGAACGCGACCTGCGCGACTATGCCCGCGACCGGCTGCGCAGCCTGAACTGGCTGTCGGTGCAGGGCGACGCGGCCGAGAAGGGCGCGATCTTCTCGATGACCATGCAGGGCGCGCATGCGCATGACATCTCGACCATCCTCGACAAGCGCGGCATCGCCGTGCGGGCGGGGACGCATTGCGCCATGCCGCTCTTGGATTATTTCGGCGTCACGGCCACGGCGCGCGCCAGCTTCGCCATGTACAACACCCGCGCCGAGGTCGATGCGCTGATCGACGGATTGACCTTCTGCCGCGAGCTTTTCGCCTGAACCCCATTGCAGAGCCGCGCGTTTGCGGGTAATCAACGGGGGCTCGCGGTCCCATAGCTCAGCTGGATAGAGCGCTACCCTCCGAAGGTAGAGGCCACACGTTCGAATCGTGTTGGGACCGCCATTTTCCCCTTCATCCGCCCTGCCGCCGCGTTTCCTGATCCGGCGCTGCGATGGAAAGAAGCCCCGCTCATGGCAGGAGCGGGGCTTGCGTTCGCTGCGGATCTCGGGAGGAAAAATTCCGCAGCCTCTGGGTGACTGATCCGGGGACCGGCCTGTGCAGCCTATCTGGGGGCGGCCGCGGCAAAGGGGAATGCGGGATCACCCGTGACGCGGCGTCATCCGTGGGGTTTGCCTTGGGCGCGTGAAAAACCCGGCCATCGCGGAGGCGACAGCCGGGCGCAAAGGAAGACCCAGGACAGGGTCAGGCGAGTTCCAGGTTCAGCCGCTTCTCGAAGGCGCCGCGATAAAGCTGCGACAGTTCGGCCAGCGGCGCGGCGTCGCCGCCAAGCGAGACCCGGTCGGCGCCGAAGCGGCCGACGCGCGCCAGCGGCACGCCTGCCGTCTGGGCCGCCGCGATCAGTTGCGCGGCATTCTCCTCGCTGCAGGCGACCAGATAGCGGGCCTGATCCTCGCCGAAAAGCTGGGCGATATCGGCGCTGTCCAGCGTGACGCCCAGGCCCGCCGCCTCGGCCAGCTCGAAGGCGGCCAGCGCCAGCCCGCCATCCGACAGGTCGGTCGCGGCCGAGACCAGCTTGCCATGGGCGCGCAGGAACTCGCCGTTGCGCCGCTCGGCGGCCAGGTCCACATGCGGCGCGTCGCCCGCCTCGATGCCGAAGGCTTCGGCGGCCAGCGCCGACTGGCCAAGATGGCCGCGGGTCTCGCCTATGACCAGCGCGATGTCGCCCTCGGCCGGCAGGCCGGCGATCAGATCGTCCAGGTCGGCGATCAGCCCGACGCCGCCGATGGTGGGCGTGGGCAGGATGCCCTTGCCGTCGGTCTCGTTGTAAAGCGAGACGTTGCCCGAGACGATGGGGAAGTCCAGCGCCGCGCAGGCCTCGCCGATGCCCTTGATGGCGCCGACGAGCTGGCCCATGATCTCGGGCTTCTCAGGATTGCCGAAGTTCAGGTTGTCGGTGGTGGCCAGCGGCAGGGCGCCGCAGGCGGTCAGGTTGCGATAGGCCTCGGCCACCGCCTGCTTGCCGCCCTCATAGGGGTTGGCCTTGACATAGCGCGGCGTCACGTCGCTGGTGAAGGCCAGCGCCTTGCGGGTGCCGTGCACGCGCACCACGCCGGCGCCGAGGCCGGGGCGGCGGATGGTGTCGGCGCCGACCTGGGTGTCGTATTGCTCCCACACCCAGCCCTTGTGGGCGTAGCTGGGGCTGCCGATCAGCGATTTCAGCGCAGCGATGGGGGTGATGGCGGGCAGGGCGGACATCTCGCCCGCTGCCGGGGTCTCGATCCAGGGACGGTCGTATTCCGGCGCGCTGGAGCTGAGCTTGGACAGCGGCAGGTCGGCTTTGACCTCGTTGCCGTGGACGATCAGGAAACGGTCCTCGGCGATGGTCTCGCCGACGATGGCGAAGTCCAGATCCCATTTCTCGAAGATCGCCCGCGCCTCGGCCTCCTTCTCGGGCTTCAGCACCATGAGCATGCGTTCCTGCGACTCGGACAGCATCATCTCATAGGCGGTCATGTTGGTTTCGCGCTGCGGCACGGCGTCGAGCACCAGCTTGATGCCCAGGCCGCCCTTGTCGCCCATCTCGACCGCCGAGCAGGTAAGGCCCGCCGCACCCATGTCCTGGATCGAGATCACGCTGTCGGTCTGCATCAGCTCCAGGCAGGCCTCCAGCAGGCATTTCTCGGTGAAGGGGTCGCCGACCTGCACGGTGGGGCGCTTTTCCTCGATGGTGTCGTCGAACTCGGCCGAGGCCATGGTCGCGCCGCCGACGCCGTCGCGCCCGGTCTTGGCGCCCAGATAGACCACCGGCATGCCGACGCCCGAGGCGGCGGAATAGAAGATCTTGTCGCTGTCCGCGAGGCCCGCCGCAAAGGCGTTCACCAGGCAGTTGCCGTCATAGCTGCGGTGGAAGCGCACCTCGCCGCCGACGTTCGGCACGCCGAAGGCATTGCCATAGGCGCCGATGCCCTCGACCACGCCCTTGACCAGATGCGCGGTCTTGGGATGCTCGGGCCGGCCGAAGGACAGCGCGTCCATGGCGGCGATGGGGCGGGCGCCCATGGTGAAGACGTCGCGCAGGATGCCGCCGACGCCGGTCGCGGCGCCCTGGTGCGGCTCGATATAAGAGGGGTGGTTGTGGCTCTCCATCTTGAAGACCACGGCCTGGCCGTCGCCGATATCCACGACGCCGGCGTTCTCGCCCGGGCCGCAGATCACCTGCGGGCCCTTGGTCGGCAGGGTGCGCAGCCATTTCTTCGAGGACTTGTAGGAGCAATGCTCGTTCCACATCGCCGAGAAGATGCCGAGTTCGGTGAAGCTCGGCTCGCGACCGATGATCTCGAGGATGCGCTGGTATTCGTCGGGCTTGAGCCCGTGCGCGGCGATCAGTTCCTCGGTGATCTGCGGTTCGTTCATGTCTGGCGCCCTTTTCCCCGGTTTCCCGGGCCTTTTAAGCGCAGGCGGGGCTTTAGGAAAGGGGCCGCGCGCGGCCCGGCGCGGCGGCGATCCGAAACGGTTCTGCCGCGCCGCGGCGAAGGCGCGGCCGGCGGGCAAAAAAAAAGCCGGGCATGAAGCCCGGCTCAAGTCCAACAGGGAGGTTGAAGGTGATGAGAATTGCTTCAAATCATCCCCTTCGAGATCGGAAATATGTGCAGTCGGCGAACGGTTCAAGGATGATTTCCGCATTGCGGCACATGGCCGATATGCATTCTGCGAATGCCTCGGGCAGAACGGCCGGGCAACTGCCCGTTTGCCGCTCATCCGAGGGGGCGGTCGCCGGCCTGTTCCTCGGTCTGCTGCCTGCGCAGCGACTGGATTTCCTCCAGCACGAAATCGCGGAAGGCCGCGACCCGGCGCGAGGCGCGCAGTTCTTCCGGGAAAGCCAGAAAGACCGGCACCTCGCCGGATTCGATATCCGGCAAGACGCGGGTAAGGTTGGGAAAATCGGCGCTGAGGTAATCCGGCAGCACGCCGATGCCGACGTGGTTCAGCACCGCCTGCAGCACGCCGAAATAGTTGTTCACCATCAGCGTCGATTTCATGGTCCGCGCCAGCAACATCTGCGACAGCACGGCGCCCGAGCTGACCTGCGGCGTCTGCGGGCTCTGGCAGATCAGCCGGTGCGGCGCCAGATCCTCGAGCGTGTGGGGCACGCCGGCCTTTTCCAGATATTCAGGTGTGGCGTAAAGCCGCATGCGGATATTGAGCAGGCGGCGCCGGATCAGGTCCTGCTGGTTCGGCTCTTTCATGCGGATGGCGACATCGGCCTCGCGCATGGGCAGGTCGAGGACGCGCTCTTCCAGCATCAGGTCGATCTTGAGGTCCGGATAGCGGTCATAGAGCTTGGCCAGGCGCGGCACCAGCCACATGGTGCCGAAGCCGGTGGTCGTGGTGACCTTGAGCTCGCCGAAGACGTTCTCCTCGCTGTCGCGGATGCGGGCAGCGGTGGTGTCGAGCTTGCGGACCATGGACGAGGTCGCCTCGAACAGCAGTTCGCCCTGTTCGGTCAGGATCAGTCCCCGGGCATGGCGGTGGAAAAGCGTGGTGCCCAGCGAATCCTCCAGCGCGCGGATCTGGCGGCTGACGGCGGATTGGGACAGGTGCAGAACATCGCCCGCGTGGGTCAGGCTGCCCGCGTCGGCGACGGCGTGAAATATTCTTAACTTATCCCAATCCATAACAGTGCTTTCTTGCGGCATCAGCCATGCAATCCGTGCAACCCTTACCACAGAAGGTTAGCGGAACAAGCCTGCAAAACGCCCGGAAAACCCTTTATCCGTCAGTGTTGCTGACGCACACTGCCCGCCGAACCGCCATCCGCCCGGAAAGGGCCGGACAAGCGTGCAGAATACCGCCCGCGGGGTCCGATTCTCCGCCGGGCGCCGTCACGGGCTTTTGAACGCCGGCGGCATCGGGATGGGCCGCCGCGGGCCCTGGCCGCATGACATAAATCATGGCGTTCCCTCGCCTTGCGTCCTAAAAAGGCGCGTCGCGAGCAGGAGGCTAGTCATGGCGGTAGGGGTTTTCGATTCGGGTCTGGGCGGGCTGACGGTTCTGGCCGCGATTGCCGCCCGCATGCCGGACCTGCCCTTGGCCTATCTGGGCGACAACAAGCACACGCCCTATGGGGTGCGCGACGCCGAGGATATCTTCGACCTGACCTGCGCCGGGGTCGAACGGCTTTGGGACGAAGGCTGCGACCTGGTGATCCTGGCCTGCAACACCGCCTCGGCCGCGGCGCTGCGGCGCATGCAGGAGACCTGGCTGCCCGAGGGCAAGCGCGTGCTGGGGGTCTTCGTGCCGATGATCGAGGCGCTGACCGAGCGGCGCTGGGGCGACAACTCGCCGCCGCGCGAGGTGGCGGTCAAGCATGTGGCGCTGTTCGCCACCCCGGCCACCGTCGCCAGCCGTGCCTTCCAGCGCGAACTGGCCTTCCGCGCCATCGGCGTCGATGTCGAGGCCCAGCCCTGCGGCGGCGTGGTCGACGCGATCGAGATGGGCGACGAGATCCTGGCAGAGGCGCTGGTGACCAGCCATGTCGAGGCGCTGCTGCGCCGCATGCCGCATCCCGAGGCGGCGATCCTGGGCTGCACGCATTACCCGCTGGTGCAGGCCGCCTTCCAGAAGGCGCTGGGGCCGCAGGTCAAGGTCTATTCCCAGCCCGATCTTGTCGCCGAAAGCCTTGAGGACTACCTGAAGCGCCATCCGGAGATGCTGGGCAGCGGCACCGTCTCGCGCTTCCTGACCACCGGCGATGCCGAGCGCGTGTCGGGCAAGGCCACGCAATTCCTCCGCCATCCGATCAGGTTCGAAAGCGCCTGAAACTGGAAAGCTTGAACAATGAAATCACTGAAGAAAAAGCGCCGCATCCAGATCATTGTCGCCGCCGCCCTGGCGCTGGTGCTGGCGGTCGGGCTGATCGGCTACGGGTTTCGCGACGGCATCAACCTGTATCGTTCGCCCAGCCAGATGGCTGAAAGCCCCCCCGAGGCCGGCGAGGTCTTTCGTCTGGGCGGGCTGGTCGAGGACGGCAGCCTGATCCGCGGCGCCAGCGAGACGGTGAGCTTCCGCGTCACCGACGGCGGCGCCTCGATCCCGGTGCGCTTTACCGGCGTGCTGCCCGACCTGTTCGCCGAAGGTCAGGGCATGATCGGCACCGGCCGGATGGAGGGCGACACCTTCGTCGCCACCGAGATCCTGGCCAAGCATGACGAGAACTACATGCCGCGCGAGGTCATCGACTCGCTCAAGGAGCAGGGCGTCTACGAGGACCCGAACTCCTGACGCAACGCGCGCCCGGTTAACAGGGCGTTAACCGCACTCCCCCAGCCTTGGCCCCATTTCCGCAAGTGGGGGCTGGCATGAAGACAGTGGAACAGATCGCGGCCGAGATCGTCGCGCGTGAGGGGGGCTACGTCAACGATCCCGACGATCCGGGCGGGGCGACGAATTTCGGCGTGACGCTGGCGACGCTGCAGCGGCTGGGCATCGACAAGACCGGCGACGGGCGCGTCGACATCCGCGACGTCAAGGCGCTGACCCGCGCCGATGCCGAGCGCATCTTCGTCGAGCATTACTTCCGCCGGCCGCGTCTGGCGGAACTGCCGGCCTCGGTGCAGGCCTCGGTCTTCGACATGTATGTCAATGCCGGCACCAATGCGGTGAAGATCCTGCAACGGCTGGTGACGCGCATGGGCTTTGCCGCGACCGACGACGGCTTGGTCGGGCCGCGCACCATCCTAGCCGCCCGGCAGGCCGAGGCGGCGGCGCCCGGCCATTTCGCCGATGCCTACGGCATCGCGCGGCGCAACTACTACTATTCGCTGGGCGATGCGCGCCCGGCCAGCCGCAAATACGCCCGCACGCAATCGGGGGGCAAGGGCGGCTGGATCCTGCGGGCCGAGGAGTTCATCTCGCCCCGCTATCACCTGTCGCTGGCCGAGCATCGCGCAAGGGTGGCGGCATGGGGCTGATGGACCGTTTCCTGGGGGCGGGCGCCGCCGCCGCCACCGTCGCCAATGCCGCCACCGGCATGGCCGAGGTGTTCCGCGAGAACGCCACCCGCCGCATGGAGCTGGACGAGCAAGCCTATGCCCGCGCCATCACCCAGCACGGCGCGGAATTCGCCGCCGCGCCGCGGGGCTGGTTCGACGGCATGATGAACGGGCTGAACCGGCTGCCGCGTCCCATGATGACGCTGGGGACGCTGGCGCTCTTCGGCTATGCCATGGTCGAGCCCGAGGGCTTCGGGCTGCGGATGCAGAACCTGAACCTTGTGCCCGAGCCGCTCTGGTGGCTGCTGGGCGCCGTCATCAGCTTCTATTTCGGCGCGCGCGAGGCGCATTACTTTCGCAGCCGGCCCGTCATCCGCCACACGCCCCCGGCCACGCCGCTGACGCTGCCGGCGCCGGAGGCCGGCGGGTCCTTCGGCGACAATCCGGCCCTGCGCGACTGGGCCGAGGCGGAAGCCGCGAAATAGCGATGCTGTGACAATCTGGCAGGCGCGGGGGGCTGGCTTGCCGCCCGCGCCACGGCTATTCTGCGGGGCAGCCACCCGGAGGAAGCCCATGATCGCCGAAATCGGCCATTTCGCCCTGATCCTTGCCTTTGCCGTGGCGCTTTTCCAGATGATCGTGCCGATGATCGGCGCCGCCAGGGGCTGGGGCGGCTGGATCGACAGCGCCCGCCCCGCCGCGCTGGCGCAATTCGGGCTGATCGGCATTTCCTTCGCGGCGCTGACCATGGCCTTCGTGACCTCGGACTTCTCGGTCGCGCTGGTCTACGAGAATTCGCATACCGCCAAGCCCATGCTCTACAAGATCAGCGGCGTCTGGGGCAATCACGAGGGCTCGATGCTGCTCTGGGTGCTGATCCTGTCGCTGTTCGGCGCGGCGGCGGCCAGCTTCGACGCCAACCTGCCGCCCAAGCTGCGGGCGCGGGTGCTGTCGGTGCAGGCGGCGATCGGCGCGGCCTTTCTGGCCTTCATCCTGTTCACCTCGAACCCGTTCGCCCGCATGGCGAGCCCGCCCTTCAACGGGCGCGACCTGAACCCGCTGCTGCAGGACCCCGGCCTCGCCTTTCATCCGCCGTTCCTTTATCTCGGCTATGTCGGGCTCAGCATGGCCTTCAGCTTCGCCGTGGCGGCGCTGATCGAGGGGCGGGTCGATGCCGCCTGGGCGCGCTGGGTCAGGCCCTGGACGCTGGCGGCCTGGGTCTTTCTGACCATCGGCATCGCGCTGGGGTCCTGGTGGGCCTATTACGAGTTGGGCTGGGGCGGGTTCTGGTTCTGGGACCCGGTGGAGAACGCCAGTTTCATGCCCTGGCTGATCGCCGCCGCGCTGCTGCATTCCGCCATCGTCGTGGAAAAGCGCGAGGTGCTGAAAAGCTGGACCATCCTGCTGGCCATCATGGCCTTCGGCTTCTCGCTGATCGGCACCTTCATCGTGCGTTCGGGCATCATCACCTCGGTGCACAGCTTCGCCAGCGACCCCGAGCGCGGCGTGTTCATCCTGGCGATCCTGGCCTTCTTCGTCGGGGGGGCGCTGCTGCTCTTTTCCGTGCGCGCGGCCTCGATGCAGGCGCGGGGCGCCTTCGCCCCGGTCTCGCGCGAGGGGGCGCTGGTGCTGAACAACATCCTGCTGGCGGTTTCGGCCTTCGTGGTCTTCATCGGCACGGTCTGGCCGCTGGTGGCCGAGATGGCCTGGGACAAGAAGCTCTCGGTCGGCGCGCCCTTCTTCGAGAAGGCCTTCACCCCCTTCATGGTGGCGCTGGCGATCATCCTGCCGCTGGGCGCGATCCTGCCCTGGAAGCGCGGCCGGCTGAAGCGCGTGCTTTATCCGCTGCGCGGCGCGCTGGTCTTTGCCGCCGCCGTCATGGCGCTGGTCTTTGCCGTCTCGACCGGGCATTCGGCGCTGGCGGTGATCGGCGCCGGGCTGGGTGCCTGGCTGGTCGGCGGCGCGGTGGCCGACCTGTGGCTGCGCACCGGCAATTCCGGCCTTGCGCGCCTGCGCCGCCTGCCGCGCGCCGATTGGGGCAAGGCGGTGGCCCATGCCGGGCTGGGCGTCACCTTCATCGGCATCAGCCTGCTGATGGCCTGGCAGGTCGAGGACATCCGCGTCGCCCAGGTCGGCCAGACCTTTACCGTCGCCGGCTATGACATCACCCTGGAGGCGGTCGAGGAGCGCACCGGCCCGAACTACGATTCCATCGTGGCCACGATGAGGGTCGGCCGCGACGGCCGGCAGGTCGCCCTGCTGCATCCCGAAAAGCGGGTCTATCCGGTGCAGGCCATGCCGACGACCGAGGCGGCGATCCAGAACGGGCTGTTCCGCGACCTCTATCTGGTGATCGGCGACGAGCAGCAGGCCGGCGGCTGGGCGGTGCGCAGCTATATCAAGCCCTTCGCCAGCTGGATCTGGCTGGGCTCGGCGCTGATGGCGCTTGGCGGCTGCATCAGCCTGTCCGACCGGCGCTATCGCGTCGCCGCCGGCGCACGGCAGAGCCGGGCCGCGGCCCAGCCGGCGGAGTAGGCGATGCGCGCGCTGATCCTGACCCTGTCGCTGCTCTTGGCGCTGCCGGCCCTGGCGGTCCAGCCCGACGAGGTGCTGTCCGACCCGGCGCTGGAGTCGCGGGCGCGCGAGATCTCGAAGATCCTGCGCTGCCCGGTCTGTCAGGGCGAGACCATCGACGAATCCAATGCGCCGATCAGCCGCGACCTGCGGCTTTACCTGCGCGAGCGGCTGGTCGCGGGCGACAGCGATGCCGAGGCGGTGCAGGCTGTCACCGACCGTTTCGGCGAATACGTGCTGTTCGAGCCGCCGGCGCGCGGGGTGAACTGGCTGCTTTATCTGGCCGGGCCGGTCATGGCGGTCCTGGCGCTGCTGCTGGGCTGGCGCTTCGTGCGCTCGCGCAACCTGCCCGAAGAAGGTCCGGCCCGGCTCTCGGACGAGGAAAAGGCCCGGCTGGACCGGATCATGCGCGACTGACGCAGGGTCGGGCCTTTTCCCCTGGCCGGTGCTTGGGCAGGATGGCCGAAAGCAGGGGGACCGGATGAGCTTTCAGACCATCGAATTCACGCATCGGGACGGCATTGCGCGGCTGGCGCTGAACCGGCCCGACACCGTCAACGCGCTGAACCGCACCATGCGGGCCGAGATCGTGGCGGCGATGACGAACCTGCCGCAGGGCACGCGTTGCGTGGTGCTGACCGGGACCGGGCGCGGCTTCTGCTCGGGCCAGGACCTGACCGACGCCACGGCCGGCTTCGACGTGGAAACCATCCTGCGCGAGGAATACGAGCCGATGCTGGCCGCCATCTCGGACGCGCCGGTGCCGGTGATCGCGGCGGTGAACGGCATCGCGGCCGGGGCGGGGGCCAATCTGGCGCTGGCTGCCGATGTGGTCATCGCCAGCGAAAGCGCCAGTTTCGTGCAGGCTTTCAGCCGCATCGGGCTGATCCCGGATGCGGGCGGCACCTTCATCGTGCCGCGCTCGGTCGGCGTGCCGCGCGCCATGGGAATGATGCTGTTCGCCGACCGCATCCCGGCGGCCCGGGCGGCGGAATGGGGGCTGATCTGGGAGGCGGTGCCGGACGCGGAATTCGCGACCGTGGTGGCAGAGCGGGCGCGAACCCTGGCCGAGGGGCCGACCGCGGCCTTCCTGGCGATCCGCCAGGCGCTGCGGGCATCAAGCGGCAACGACATGGCGGCGCAACTGCAGCTGGAGGCGCGGCTGCAGGGCGAGATGGCGCGCAGCCGGGATTTCGCCGAGGGCGTCGCGGCCTTTCTGGAAAAGCGCGCGCCGCGGTTCATCGGACGCTGAGCCGGGCGCGCTGCGGCCAGGCTCAGCCGATGCGCAGGAAGCGCGGCGCCGAGTCGCGGTTGTCGAAGAAGGGCACCGTCGGCGGCGGGACGAGCGGGCTGTCCCCGGCCGCGGCCAGCAGGCCGGCGACTTCGGCCAGCACCACTTCGGTGATGAAGGGCAGGTCCAGCGCCCGCGCCTCGGGCAGCGGCACCCAATGCAGATGCGAAAGCTCGTCGCAGGCGGCGCTGAAATCGTTGCGGTCGCCATGCAGGCGCTCGGCATCCAGCAGCAGGAAGCGGGCGTCGAAGCGGCGCGGCCGGCCGGGCGGGGTGATGGCACGGAACAGGTAGATCAGCGCCGAAGGATCGGGCGCCAGCCCGGCGCCGGAATAATGGTCCCAGCCGCTGGGGGCGGGGCCGGGCCGGCCGGTCAGCAGGCCGGTTTCCTCGGCCAGTTCGCGCAGGGCGGCGGCGGCCAGCGCCAGCGGCGTGGCGGCCGAGTCGGGGCGCGGCTCGGCCGCCAGCAGCGCCGAGGTCCGGGGCGGCAGGTCGCCGGCCAGCCGAACCTGCGCATCGGCGGCATCCACCGCCCCGCCGGGAAAGACGTATTTCGAGGGCATGAACACGGCCGAGGCGCCCCTTTGCCCCATCAGCACCGACGGCCCGCCGCGGGCCTTGCGGTCCAGCACGATGACGGTGGCGGCGTCGCGGATCGGCGGCTCGGCGGCGCTGCGGCTTGCGGGGGCGGTTCCGGCCTCGGCGCTCACGACGCGGCAGCCTCGATTCCCGCGGGCCCGGCGCCGAAGCCATGCATGCGGCGCGCCCATTGGAAGCCGATCATCCCGCCCTTGATCAGCGGCAGCAGCAAGAGCGACAGCACGACCGCGCCCAGGCTGAAGCCGATCAGCATCGCCATGGCCGAGGGCCGATACATCATGTAGACCGCCAGCAGCAGCGGCGCGCCCAGATGCGAGACCAGCAGGATGGTCAGATAGGCCGGCCCGTCATCGGCCCGCTGGTGGTGCAGTTCCTCGCCGCAATGCGGGCAGGCCGGGCGGACCGACAGGTAGCCCCGGAACAGCCGCCCCTCGCCGCAGGCGGGACAACGGCCCAGGGCGCCGCGCAGCATGGCCGGCTTGACGGGACGTTCGGGCAGGGTGGCATCGGAATAGGCATGAGGCATCGGCGCGTTCCTTTCCTGTTCCGCCCCTATGTAGGACAAGAGGCCCGCAAAGAAAAGCGCCGCGGCCGACCGCGGCGGCAGCGGCAAAGCGACGCAGCGGCCTCACGCCGCGATCATCTGCGAGGCCATGACGATCCGGTTGCGCCCCGAGGATTTCGCATTGAGCAGCGCCCGGTCGGCGCTGGTCAGTAGCGCCTCGGGGTCCAGTGCCGGCGCATGCGGACCGGGATGGCCGACCGCCACGCCCGCCGAGATGGTGACGTCCAGCTCGGGCAGCGCGCAGCCATGCGGCAGGGCGACCGGCGCGGCCATCACCGCATGGCGCAGCGCCTCGGCGATCCGGCGGGCGCTGCGGGCCGGGCAATCGGGCAGCACGGCCAGGAATTCCTCGCCGCCGATCCGGGCCAGCAGCGCGCCCTCGGGCAGCGCGGCGGCGAGGCGGGCGGCGATCTCGGCCAGCACCGCGTCGCCGGCGGGATGGCCGTGGACGTCGTTCACCTGCTTGAAACGGTCCAGGTCCAGCAGCATGACCGCCAGATCGCCCCGGCCCTCCTGCGCCTCGGCCGCGAGTTCGGCCAGGCGGGGCAGGGCATAGCGGCGATTGTGCAGCCCGGTCAGCGGGTCGGTCATCGCCCAGCGCATGTTGCGCCGGGTTTCATGCCGGCGGCGGTCGGCCTCGTGCTTGCGGGCAAGCTGGGCTTGCAGGCGCATGGCCGATTCGGGCGCTGCGTCGGGACCGGCGAGATCCCAGGCCAGCACGTCCCCGGCGCCGAGGTCCAGCGCCACCGGCATCATCTCGGCCCGCCCGGCGCGCAGTGCGACGACGAAGCCCGCCTCGCGCGAATGCGGGCGCGAGCGCAGCTCGGACAGCAAGCGCAGCCCGTCGCCCGGCTGCTGGATATCCGCCGCGATCAGGTAAAGGTCGGCCACCCGGCCCGCCGCCGCCTCGGCCAGGGCGCGCTCGGGATCGCTGACCGAGATCGCGAAATCGACCCGGCCCTGCAGGGCGTGGCGCCAGCCCAGGGCGGTGGCCGGCTGGTCGGCGACGAAGACCGCGCGCGGCCGGGCGTCATGGGCGTCATGGGCGTCATGGGCAAAGCCCGCCGCCGCCTCGGCCAGGCCGGGAAGGGGGTCTGGCAACGCGCCCGCCTCGTGCCGGATCAGCCCGCGGATCCGGGCCAGCAGCGTCAGTTCGTCGCCCGGTTCGACCAGCGCCGCGGCGCCGGCGCGCAGCGCCGCCACGCGATCCGGGCCGCTGGCCTGGAGCAGCACCGGCAGCTCGGCGCCGCAGGGCAGGGCGCGCAGTGCCGCGCAAAGCGCCGGCCCGGCCATATCGGGCAGGCTGGCGCCGATCAGCACGATCTGCGGGTGGATCAGCCGCGCCATGCGCAGCGCCTCGGCCCCCGAGGCGGCGGTCGAGACCTCGTAGCAGGCCGAGACCAGCCGCACCTTCATGGTGATGCGATTCGTCGGCACGCCGTCAACGACAAGAATACGTCCCGCCATGGTCATGCCCGCTTTACACCCGCTGCCCTGGCCCGCATCTTGCGCGACAATGGTTAACAAATCCTTTCCGGCCGCGACGATTTCGCCGCGGCCTCGAAGAAGGCGAGAGACGCATGACACCGAACGAGGCGCGCGACATCGCGGAGGCGGGCTTCGCCCATATCGCCGGGGACGCCGATCTGGCGGGGGCGCTGCTGGCGCAATCGGGCAGCGACGTGGCGGGCCTGCGCGCCATGGCGGCGCGGCCGGAATTCGCGGTCTTCGTGCTGGATTTCCTGCTGGAGCAGGACCAGCGCGTGCTGGACTTCGCACAGGTCGCGCAGATCGCGCCGCAGCGGGTGCAGATGGCGCGCGCCGTGCTGGGCGGGGGCGACCCCTGGTAGGGCCGCCCGCCGCCTCAGGCGACCTCGGCGAAGACCTTGTCGAGCGCCTTTTCCAGCTTCTCGAACATCTCGTCCATCTGCGCCTCGGTCAGGATGAAGGGCGGGCACAGCACGATGGACTGGCCCAGCGGCCGGCAGATCAGCCCCAGATCGGTGCAGGTATTGGCGATGCGCTCGCTGACCGAAAGCTTGCCGTCGAAGGGGGTCTTGCTCGGCTTGTCCTTGACCGCCTCCAGCGCCCACATGAAGCCGATGCCGCGATATTCGCCGATGTTCGGCCGGTCGGCGATGCGCTTCAGCCCCTCTTCGAAGCGGGGGGCGAGGCGGCGGACATTCTCGGCCAGCCCCTCGTTCATCACCACGTCGATGGCCTTCAGCGCGATGGCGCAGCCGACCGGATGGCCCGAGGCGGTGAAGCCGTGCGGAAACTCCTCGATCGCCTCGACGGCGGCCTCGACCCGTTTCGCGAGGTCGGGGCCAAGGATCACCGCGCCCATGGGGAAAAAGCCCGCCGTCAGGTTCTTGGACGAGATGATGGCATCGGGCATGAAGTCGTAGGTCAGGCAGCCCCAGGTGCTGCCGGTCCGCCCGAAGCCGCAGATCACCTCGTCCGAGATCATCGGGATGTCGTGCTTTTTCAGGATCGGCAGGATGGCCTGGAAATAGCCCTGGGCCGGCGGGATCACGCCCCCCGCGCCCATCACCGGCTCGGCGAAGAAGCCGGCGATGGTGTCGGCGCCCTCGCGGGTGATGGTATCCTCCAGCTCGCGGGCCAGGCGGGCGACGAATTGCGCCTCGGTCTCGCCTTCCTCGCCATAGCGCCAGTAATGCGGGCAGGTCAGGTGGATGAAGCCGGGCAGCGGCAGGCCGAAGACCGAATTGTAGGGCTTGCCGGTCATCGAGGCCGAAACCGCGGTCACGCCGTGATAGGCGTTCCAGCGCGTCAGGATCTTGCGCTTCTGCGGCTTGCCTTCGGCGGCGTGCAGGAACCACAGCATCTTGACCATGGTGTCGTTCGCCTCGGAGCCGGAATTGGTATAGAAGACCCGGCCGCTGTCGAAGGGCGAGACCTCGACCAGCTTTTCCGACAGCATCACCGTCTGGTCGGACATGCGGCCGAAAAAGGCGTGATAGCCGGGAAAGCGGTCGTATTGCGCCTTGGCGGCCTCGATCAGGCCCTTGTGGTCGAAGCCGGCGACCATGTTCCACAGGCCGGAATTCGCATCCAGATAGCGGCGGCCATGCACATCGACGATATAGGGACCCTCGCCATGGGTCACGACGACGGTGCCCCGCTGATGGACCGAGGGCATGTCGGTGAAACCATAGAGCGAATAGGTCTCGGCCCGGGCTTCCCAGCTTTGCGGTTGGTTCATGTCGTCAGCCTCCATCTGCTTTGCGGGCAGGCTAGCCGGGCGCCGGGGGCGGTTCAATGGGGCGCCGTCGCGGTTCGGGCCAAGTGCCGGCCGCGGCGCGGCCCGCCCGGCGAATTGCCCGACGGTGCGGCGAAAACGCCGCCTAGCGCGGGCGGGGCAGGCCGATCCGGTCCAGTGCCGCCTCGATGGCGGAAAGCGGCGCGGCGCGCGTCTCGGCCACCAGCGCGTCGAAGCGGCGGCGCAGCGCGGCTTTCTCCTCGTCCCGGCAATCGTTCCAGGGCCGGCCCTGCAAGCCCATGTGCAGCACGTAATAGCCGATGAAATGCGGCCGCTCGCCGGCGGCCAGCAGCGCGCGATAGGCCTCGTGCGCGCCGCAGCGGCGCAGGGCGGCCGCATCGGGAATGCCGGCCGCGACCAGGGCGCGGGCGGTCGCGGGGCCGATATTCGGGATCGTGGTCAGGTCGCTCATCTTCGCCCAGACTTTCCAAGGCAGCCGATTTCCTGTATCAGCGCGCGAACCCCAAGGACAGCACGGCATGAGCGACCAAGCCCCGAAATCCGCCCCGGCGGTGAAGAAACTCTTCATCAAGACCTATGGCTGCCAGATGAACGTCTATGACAGCCAGCGCATGGCCGAGGCCATGGGCGCCGAGGGCTATGTCCTGACCGAGAACCAGGCCGAGGCGGACATGGTGCTGCTGAACACCTGCCACATCCGCGAAAAGGCGGCCGAGAAGCTTTATTCCGACCTCGGCCGGCTGAAGCCGCTCAAGGCGGAAAAGCCGGACCTGAAGATCGGCGTGGCCGGCTGCGTCGCCCAGGCCGAGGGGCAGGAGATCCAGCGCCGCATGCCGATCGTCGATCTGGTGGTGGGACCGCAGGCCTATCATCGCCTGCCGGCCATGGCGCGGGCCGGAGGCGGCGTCGATACCGAATTCCCGGCCGAGGACAAGTTCGAGCACCTGCCGAAGCCCGCCGCCGCCACCCGCCGCGCCCCCGCCGCTTTCCTGACCGTGCAGGAGGGCTGCGACAAGTTCTGCGCCTTCTGCGTCGTGCCCTATACGCGCGGGGCCGAGGTCTCGCGCCCCGTCTCGCGCATCCTGGCCGAGGCGCGCGACCTTGTCGCCCGCGGCGTGCGCGAGATCACGCTTCTGGGCCAGAACGTCAACGGCTGGCACGGCGAGGGGCCCGAAGGGGCCGAATGGGGCTTCGGCCGGCTGATCCGGGCGATTGCGGAAATCGACGGGCTGGACCGCATCCGCTATACCACCAGCCACCCCAACGACATGGCCGAGGACCTGATCGCCGCGCATCGCGACGAGCCGAAGCTGATGCCCTATCTGCACCTGCCGGTGCAGTCGGGCTCGAACCGCATCCTCAAGGCGATGAACCGCAAGCATACGGTGGACCAGTATCTGCGGCTGATCGAGCGCATCCGCGAGGCGCGTCCCGACATCATGCTGACCAGCGACTTCATCGTCGGCTTCCCCGGCGAGACGGACCAGGACCATCAGGACACGCTGGCGCTGGTGCGCGCGGTGAACTTCGGCACCGCCTTCAGCTTCAAGTATTCGCCGCGTCCCGGCACCCCAGCCTATGAGCGGCCGGAGGTCGAGGGCGCCGTGGCCGATGCCCGCCTGCAGGAGCTGCAGGCGCTGCTGACCAGCCAGCAGAAGGCCGCGCAGGAAGGCATGGTCGGCCGCGAGCTGGGCGTGCTGTTCGAGAAGCCCGGCCGCAACCCGGGGCAGATGGTCGGCAAGTCGGACTATCTGCACGCGGTCTTCGTCGAGGCGCCCCAGGCCAGGGTCGGCGACCTGGTGCGGGTGCGCATCACCCACAGCGCGCCGAATTCGCTGGCGGGCGTGCTGGCCGCCTGAACGGCACTGGCCCGCGCCGCCGGGCGCGTGCCGTTTCTTGGGCGTCGCGCCTTGCCGCCCTGCAGAAGTGGTTTTCCGTGCGCTGCATCGCCCAAAACCGCCCGGGGGGCTGATCGGCCAGCCGCGCGTGGCGCACCCTGCCGCCACCCTCTCCGGCGGCGGGGGCCGCCGCCGGGCTCAGGCGGTCGTCAGTTACGGCCCCGTCCGGGCGGGAACGAGGGCGGGAATGCCTGGGTCATGGCTGGCCGGCAAACAACAGCCGGCCGCCCTCTCACCCGCATTTCGAATGGCCGCAGGACGGGCAGGTCATGCAGCCCTCGATCATGCGCATGCCGTATTGGCCGCAGGCCGGGCAGGCCGGGCCGCGCGGGCGTTCGCCCACCGCCATGACCTCGGCCTGGGGGTCGGATTTCAGCCCCATGCCCTCGCCGGCCAGGAAGCCGGTGGCGATCATGTGCCGTTCGATCACCCCGCCGATGGCGGCGAGGATCGAGGGCACGTAGCGCCCCTCGATCCAGGCACCGCCGCGCGGGTCGAAGACCGCCTTCAACTCCTCGACCACGAAGCTCACGTCGCCGCCGCGCCGGAACACCGCCGAGATCATCCGCGTCAGCGCCACGGTCCAGGCGAAATGCTCCATGTTCTTCGAGTTGATGAACACCTCGAACGGCCGGCGGTGGCCGCCCTGCACGATGTCGTTGATGGTGATGTAGATCGCATGCTCGCTGCCGGGGAATTTCAGCTTGTAGGTCGCGCCCTCCAGCGCCGCCGGGCGGTCCAGCGGCTCGGTCAGATAGACCACGTCGGCGCCCTTGTCGGCCTGCGGCGCCTCCTCGGTCTTTTCGCTGACCGACAGGACCGAGCCGGTGACGTCGTTCGGGCGATAGGTGGTGCAGCCCTTGCAGCCCTTGTCCCAGGCGGCCAGGTAGACGTCCTTGAAATCCTCGAAGGAAATATCCTCGGGGCAGTTGATGGTCTTGGAAATCGAGCTGTCCACCCAGTCCTGCGCCGCCGCCTGCATGGCGACATGGTCCAGCGGCGCCAGGGTCTGGGCGTTGACGAAGTAATCCGGCAGGGGCGCGTCGCCCTTCAGGTCGCGCCACATCTGCACGGCGTAGTCCACGACCTCCTCCTCGGTGCGCGAGCCGTCCTTTTGCAGCACCTTGCGGGTATAGGCATAGGCAAAGACCGGCTCGATCCCGGAACTGACATTGCCGGCATAGAGGCTGATCGTCCCGGTCGGCGCGATGGAGGTCAGCAGCGCGTTGCGGATGCCGTGCTGCGCCACCGCCTCGCGCAGATCCGCATCCATGCGCTGCATGAAGCCCGAAGCCAGGTATTTCTTCGCGTCGAACAGCGGGAAGGCGCCCTTTTCGCGGGCCAGATCGACCGAGGCGAGATAGGCGGAACGCGCGATGGCCTTCATCCAGGCCCGCGTCTGCTCGACCGCATCCGCCGCGCCATAGCGCAGGCCCAGCATCAGCAGGGCATCGGCCAGCCCGGTGACGCCCAGCCCGATGCGGCGCTTGGCCTGCGCCTCGGCCGCCTGTTGCGGCAGCGGGAATTTCGAGGCATCGACCACGTTATCCATCATCCGCACCGCGGTGCGGACCAGTTCGTCCAGCGCCTCGGGGTTCAGGCGCGCATCGGCGGTAAAGGGCGCCTCGACCAGCCGGGCCAGGTTGACCGAGCCCAGGAGGCAGGCGCCATAGGGCGGCAGGGGCTGTTCGCCGCAGGGATTGGTCGCCGCGATGGTCTCGGCATAGTTCAGATTGTTCTGCTGGTTGATGCGGTCGATGAAGATCACGCCCGGCTCGGCATAGTCATAGGTCGCGCGCATGATGCGGTTCCACAGGTCGCGCGCCCGCACGGTGTGATAGACCTTGCCGTCGAATTGCAGGTCCCAGGAGGCATCCGCCTTGACCGCCTGCATGAAGGCATCCGTCACCAGCACCGACAGGTTGAACATGCGCAGCCGGGCGCTGTCCTGCTTGGCCTCGATGAAGGCCTCGATGTCGGGATGGTCGCAGCGCATCGTCGCCATCATCGCGCCGCGGCGCGAGCCCGCCGACATGATGGTGCGGCACATGGCGTCCCAGACATCCATGAAGGACAGCGGCCCCGAGGCGTCGGCGGCCACGCCCTTCACCTCGGCGCCGCGCGGGCGGATGGTGCTGAAGTCATAGCCGATGCCGCCGCCCTGCTGCATGGTCAGCGCGGCCTCCTTGAGCATGTCGAAGATGCCGGCCATGCTGTCGGGGATCGTGCCCATGACGAAGCAGTTGAACAGCGTCACCTCGCGCCCGGTGCCGGCGCCGGCCAGGATGCGGCCGGCGGGCAGGAACTTGAAATCCTCCAGCGCGGCATAGAAGCGGTCCTCCCACAGCGCCGGCTCCTTCTCGACGCGTGCGAGGTCGCGGGCGACGCGGCGCCAGCTGTCCTCGACCGACAGGTCGATCGGCTGGCCCTCGGCGTCCTTGAGCCGATACTTCATGTCCCAGATCTGCTCGGCGATAGGGGCGGAGAATCGGCTCATGGCAGGCGTCCTTGGCTAGGGTCGGAATCGGGGCGAGCGGGTCTTATACAGCCGCGCCCGCCCGGTTGGAGTCGGAAAAACATGAGAGGTATGAATATAGGCGAAACCGGCGCCGATTTCCAGATCTTGCGGGCGCGCGCACGGCCCGCACAACCTGTGGGGGCAGGCTATTGCTGCCCGCCGCCCAGCTCGTCGATGACGTTCTGCCACAGGCTGGCCGGCTGCGCGCCGGTGACGACATGGGTGTCGGCGACGATGAAGGTCGGCACCGAGTTGATGCCGCGTTGCCGGGCATGCAGTTCGCGGCTGGCGATCTGGTCGCGGTCCTCGGCCGTGGCGAGCAGGCGGCGGATCATCCGGCCGTCCATCCCGGCCTTCTCGCCGATCTCGACCAGAACGTCCGGGTTCGAGATGTTCCGGCCCTCGCGCCAATGCGCCCGCATCAGGCCGGACATGACCGGGCTCTGCACACCCTCCAGCCCGGCCCAGTAGAGCAGGCGATGGGCGTCGAGCGTGTTCGGCACCCGCTCGATCAGCGAGGGGTTGATCCACAGGCCCAGCCGCTCGCTGGCCTCCATCACCGGCTTCATGGCGGCGATGATGCCCTTCTCGTCGGTGAATTTCATCTTCATGTAGGCGACGTAATCCATCCCGGCCTGCGGCATCTGCGGGTCGAGGCGAAAGGGCTGCCAGGTGATGGCGAAAGGGTGGCCGGGGCGGCTTTCCAGCGCCCGGTCCAGCTCGGCCTTGCCGATCAGGCACCAGGGGCAGACCGGGTCGGCGAAGATGTCGAGGCGCACTTGGCCGGGAAGGGGGTCGGTCATTCAGCGATCCTTGCGATGGATGTCGCGCAGGGCGCGGCGGTTGATCTTGCCCGTGGGCGTCCGGGGCAGGGCGGGCAGGCGGATGTATTCGCGCGGCTGCTTGTAGCGCGCCAGCGCCGCCTCGGCCTGCCGCCGCATCGCCTCGGCCGTGGCGGGGCCGGTCCAGAAGGCGGCGATGATGCTCGTGCCGGGGCCGACAGGCAGTTCGGCGGCGGCGACGTCGCCGGCATCGGGCAGGGCGGAAAGCGCGTCCTCGACCTCGCCCGGTGCGACGCGGAAGCCGCCGGCATTCATCATGTCGTCGGCGCGGCCCAGGGTGCGGATTGCCCCCTCGGGCGTGGCCTCGGCCAGATCGCCGGTCAGGAACCAGTCGCCCCGGAAGCGGGCGGCGGTCTCCTCGGGCTGGTCGAGATAGCCCAGGAACAGGCCGGGGTCCGAGCGGTGCACGGCCAGGATGCCGGGGCCCGGGCCCGGTGCGCCGCTATCGTCGAGGATGGCGATGCGGCGGCCGGGCTGGGGGAAGCCGGCCGTGCCCTCGGGCGCCGGCCGGGCCGGGCTGCCGGACAGGAAGGTCGAGCATTCCGACATGCCCATGGCCTCGTGCAGGTCGGTGCCGGTGCGCGCCTGCCAGTCGCGGCGCAACCCGGGGTCGAGCCGCTCGCCGGCGGTGAGGCCATGGCGCAGCCCGGCCCAAGGCTTCCACTCGGCGCGCAGAATGCGGCGGAAGACGCCGGGCGCGGCGGCGAGGATGGTGGCGCCGTGGCGGCTGGCGATCAGCGGGATCTGCTCGGGCGCGACGCCTTCGACCGGGATCAGCGCCGTGGCGCCGACGGTCCAGGGGTCCATGAGCCCGGTGCCGAGCGTGAAGGTCCAGTTGAAGGCGCCGGCATGCAAGAGCCGGTCCTGCGCCGTCAGCCCATACCAGCCGTCGAACATCATCCGGCGGGCGAGGATGGCGCGATGCGCGTGGCAGACGGCGCGCGGCTGGCCGGAGGTGCCCGAGGTGAAGACGATATAGGCCAGGTCGTCGGGATCGCGTTGCGCGAAGCCGGCCGGCGGCAGGGCGGCGAAATCGGCGAGCCGGGCGGCGGGCAGAACCGGGGCCGGGTGGTCCGGGAGCGCGATGCCCTGGTCGGCGACGATCATCGCCGGGCGGATGGCGGCGGCGATCCTGCCGATCTCGGGCGCGGTCAGCATCGGCGAGGTCGGGACCGGCACGATGCCGGCGGCGATGGCGCCGAGATAGGTCACCGGGAAGCCGGGATTGTTGCCCAGCCGCATCAGCAGCCGGTCGCCGGGTGCAAGGCCGGCTTGCAGCAGGCCCGTGGCGGTGCCCAGCACCGCCCGGCGCAGCCGGGCGTGCGACCAGCGGTCGGCGCGGCTGAGGCCGAGGACCGACATGGCTAGCTTGTCCGGCACCGCCAGCCCGGCTTGCAGCACATGTTCGGCCAGATTCATCCCGTCACCTCCGCCCGGTCCAGGGCTTCGGGATAGAGGCTTGCAGCGCGGCTGGAAAGGGGGCTCTGTCCCCCGCGAGGCCGGCCCCTTCCGGGGCCTGCCTCGCGTCCCCCGGGATACTTGTGCAAGAAAGAAGCCGGGGGCCGGCATGAAAGCGGCCGGCGCCTTGCGGGGCCGGCCGGTTCCGAAATTCCGGGTGCTGTCGAATCAGAGCAGCTTCAGATCCGAGGCCGAGCTGCGGCCGTCGCGGCCGGATTGCAGTTCGTAGGCGATCTTCTGGTTGTCGTTCAGGCCGGTCAGGCCGGCGCGCTCGACCGCCGAGATGTGGACGAACACGTCCTTGCCGCCGTCATCGGGCGCGATGAAGCCATAGCCTTTGGTGGCGTTGAACCATTTCACGGTGCCGGTAGCCATTATACCGTCTCTCCTTCAAGTCCTCCCGGGGCGAGATTGCGCCCGGGCCGTGCAGCCCTTTCCCGTCAAGTCCGGCTGCCCCGTGAAGGGAGGCGGTAGAAAGTCGTGCTCACGCGGACGAGAGGATGAACGATTCGCGGAAAAACGCAAGCAATAATGCGTCGCGCAAGTTGACGCGAGGTCAGCTTGCGCGGTGCCATGGGCAGATTCTTGCTGATCTGCGCCGGTCAGCGCAGATCGGGCGGCGTGGCCTCGGCGGCGAGGGCCTGGATCGCCTGATCCAGCCCCAGGCTTTCGCTGCCCTGCCGGTCGAGGCGGCGCACGGAAACGCTGCGCTCCTCGACCTCCTTCAGGCCGACGGCCATGATGACCGGCACCTTGCCGACCGAATGCTCGCGGACCTTGTAGTTGATCTTTTCGTTGCGGGTGTCGGCCTCGGCCCGCAGTCCGGCCTTGCGCAGCGCGGCCACCACCTGATGCACGTAATCGTCGGCGCCCGAGACGATCGAGGCGACCACGACCTGGCGCGGCGCCAGCCAAAGCGGCAGCTTGCCGGAATAGTTCTCGATCAGGATGCCGATGAATCGCTCGAAGCTGCCCAGCACGGCGCGGTGCAGCATGACCGGCATGTGTTTCTGCCCGTCCTCGCCGACATATTCCGCCTCAAGCCGCTGCGGCAGGTTGAAGTCGCATTGGAAGGTGCCGCATTGCCATTCCCGGCCGATGGCGTCGGTCAGCTTGAAGTCGAGCTTCGGCCCGTAGAAGGCGCCGTCGCCGGGATTGACCTCATAGGGCAGGCCCAGGTGCTCGATGGCGCCTTTCAGCGCCGCCTCGGCCTTGTCCCAGATCTCGTCGGAACCGACGCGCACATCCGGCCGGGTCGAGAGCTTGATGTCGAATTTCTCGAAGCCGAGATCCTTGTAGACCGAGGACAGGAGCCCGATGAAGCCGGCGCATTCCGCCTCGATCTGGTCC
Organism: Paracoccus sp. J39; assembly: GCF_000518925.1. Taxonomy (NCBI): domain Bacteria; kingdom Pseudomonadati; phylum Pseudomonadota; class Alphaproteobacteria; order Rhodobacterales; family Paracoccaceae; genus Paracoccus; species Paracoccus sp. J39. The sequence continues at coordinate 31,647 of NZ_JAEN01000009.1, forward strand.
TCGGTGCAGAAGATATGCGCATCGTCCTGGACGAAGCCGCGCACCCGCATCAGCCCGTGCATGGAGCCCGAGGGCTCGTAGCGGTGGCAGGAGCCGAATTCGGCCAGCCGCAGCGGCAGGTCGCGATAGGATTTCAGGCCCTGGTTGTAGACCTGGACATGGCAGGGGCAGTTCATCGGCTTGAGCGCGTTGATGCGCTTTTCCTTGGCGCCTTCCTCGTCCACCTCGACGATGAACATGTTCTCGCGATAGGCTTCCCAATGGCCCGACTTCTCCCACAGGATGCGGTCGACGACCTGCGGGGTCTTGATCTCCTTGTAATCGGCGCGGATCAGCCGGCGGCGCATATAGGCTTCCAGCTCGCGATAGATCGACCAGCCGTTGGGGTGCCAGAACACCATGCCCGGCGCTTCCTCCTGGAAATGGAAGAGTTCCATTTCGCGGCCCAGCTTGCGGTGGTCGCGCTTGGCGGCCTCCTCCAGCATGGTCAGATGCGCCTTGAGGTCGTCGCGGTTCTTGAAGGCCACGCCGTAGATGCGCTGCAGCATCGGCCGCGAGGCGTCGCCCAGCCAATAGGCGCCGGCGACATGCGTCAGCTTGAAGGCGTCGGCTGGCACCTGGCCGGTATGCTGCAGATGCGGGCCGCGGCAGAGATCCTGCCAGTCGCCGTGCCAATACATCCGCAGATCCTCGCCCTCGGGGATGCGGTTCACCAGCTCGACCTTGAAGGGTTCGCCGCGGTCCTCGTAATAGGCCAGCGCCCGGGCGCGGTCCCAGACCTCGGTGCGCACCGGATCGCGGGCGGCGATGATCTGCTTCATCCGCGCCTCGATGGCGCCCAGGTCCTCGGGGGTGAAGGGCTCGGCGCGGTCGAAGTCGTAGAACCAGCCGTAATCGCGCACCGGGCCGATGGTGACCTTCACGTCCGGCCAGAGCTCCTGCACGGCGCGGGCCATGATATGGGCGAGGTCGTGGCGGATCAGCTCCAGCGCCGGCTCGCTGTCCTTCATGGTGTTGATGGCGATCTTGCCGCCGGTCGTGATCGGCCATTGCAGGTCGATATGGCGGCCGTCGAGGCTGGCCGAGATGGCGTTCTTGGCGAGGCTGGGGGCGATGGAGGCCGCGACCTCGGCCGCCGTCACGCCGGCGGGGTAGTCGCGCGCATTGCCATCGGGAAAGGTCAGGGAGATCTGGGACATGGAGTCCTCCTCGTCGGTTTGGCGCCCACGGAACGCCCGGTTGCGGGTATGTCGGGCGGGTGTGGCCCGATTGCCGGGCGTTGTCAATGCGGCTAGGGTCGCGGGGGGCTTTGCGCCCCCGTCGCGCGAGGCGCGACTCCCCGCAGGGTATTTGGGAAACAGAGAAATGACGCAGTTTCTGGAAGGGCCGCAGGGGCGGCGCATCGCTTATGAACGGGTCGAGGGGCGGGGGCCGGGCGTGGTGTTCCTGGGCGGGTTCCGCTCGGACATGCAGGGCACCAAGGCGCTGTGGCTGGAGGATTGGGCGCGGGCGCGGGGCCGGGCCTTCCTGCGCTTCGACTATTCGGGGCACGGCGAATCCTCGGGTGCCTTCGAGGAGGGCAGCATCGGCGACTGGTTCGCCGATGCCATGGTCGCGATCCGCGGGCTGACCGAGGGGCGGCAGGTGCTGGTCGGTTCCTCGATGGGCGGCTGGATCAGCCTGCTGCTGGCAAGGACCATGCCCGAACGGCTGGCCGGGCTGGTCACGGTGGCGGCGGCGCCGGATTTCACCGAGCGCGGCTATTGGGCCGGGTTTTCGCCCGCCGAGCGCGCGGCGCTGCAGGAGCGGGGCCGGGTCGAGCAGCCCAGCGACTATGGCGAGCCCTATGTCATCACCCGCCGGCTGATCGAGGACGGGCGCGACCATCTGGTGCTGGACCAGCCCCTGCCGCTGCCCTTCCCGGTGCGCTTCCTGCAGGGCACCGCGGATGCCGATGTGCCGATGTCCTGGGCGCTGGACCTGCTGGACCATGCGCGCGGCGAGGACATGCGGCTGACGCTGGTGAAGGGGGCGGATCACCGTTTTTCGACGCCCGACTGCCTGGCGCAGATCGGCGCGGCGATCGAGGAGGTCCTGGCGCGGGGATGAGAGGGGCGCGGCCGGCAGAGCGGGCCGCGCCCCGTTCCCGCGGGTCGTCAGACCGCGATCTTGGAATCGTGTTCGGTGAGGTTGCTGACGCCGCAATCGACCGGGACCGGGCCGCTGCGGCGGCGCTTGCGCTGGCCGGCGGGCTGGACCTGTTCGTCGATGAAGTCCAGCACCAGCGGGCGGATGTTCAGCCGCCAGCTCTTGCCGGCGAAGATGCCGTAATGGCCGGCGCCGGGCTCCAGGTGCTGGGTCTTGCGGCTTTCCGGCACCCCGGTGCAGAGCGCCAGCGCCGCGACGCATTGGCCCGGGGCCGAGATGTCGTCATTGGCGCCCTCGACCGTCATCACCGCGACATCGGTGATCTTGCCCAGATCGACCGGCTTGCCGTTCACGGTGAAGCGGTTCAGCGCGATTTCGCGCTCCTTGAAGATGCGCTCGACGGTGGAGAGGTAGAATTCGGCGGTCATGTCCATCACGGCGAGATATTCGTCGTAGAACGTGTTGTGCTTGTCGCCCTCGGAGGCCTGGCCGCGGGCCTCGGCGAAGATCTTGTCGAGGAAGGCCTTGGCATGGGTCTCGGCATTCATGGCGATGAAGGAGGAAAGCTGCGCGAGGCCGGGATAGACCATGCGCCCGGCGCCGCGATACTTGAAGCCGACCTGCTGGATCATCAGGTAGTCGAGTTCGCCCATGGTGATGCGGTTGCCGAAATCGGTCACCTCGGTCGCCGCCGCGTCGGGATCGATGGGACCGCCGATCAGGATCAGCGAGCGGGGCTGGGCCTTGGGGTCCTCCTCGGCCAGGAGCGCGGTCGCGGCCAGGGCCAGCGGCGCCGGCTGGCAGACCGCGATCACATTGGTGTCGGGGCCGAGATGGCGGATGAAATCGACCAGATACTGGGTGTAGTCGTCGATGTCGAACTTGCCGCAGCTGACCGGAATGTCGCGGGCATTGTGCCAATCCGTCACATAGACTTCGCAGTCCGGAAGCAATGATGTGACCGTGGTGCGGAGGAGAGTGGCATAGTGACCCGACATCGGCGCGACCAGAAGAACCTTGCGGGCCAGCGGCGTGCGCCGCGCGACGCGGAAATGCACCAGGTCGCCGAAGGGGCGCTCGATCACCGGCTCGACATAGACGACATGGTCCTGGCCGTCCTCGGAGACGATGGGCGGAATCTCCCAGTCGGGCTTGATGACCATGCGGGCGAAGCTGCGCTCGGTCACCCGGCCCCAGGCCGACATGAGCTTGAACAGCGGATTCGGCATCAGCGCGAAGGCCGGATAGGAGGCCAGGGCGCGCGCGCTGGCGCCCATCCATTCGTTGGTGTTCCGGATCGTCTCCATCGCGTCGTAGGAGATGATACCTCTCAAACCTTTATACGTCGTCATTCCCAACCTTCTCCCGTGAACCCGCCGGATTCGGCCTTGCCGGGGAATGACACGGCTTTACCTGCGTATTGTGCTGGGCATAATGATTTTACGGTTCAGGGAGGATTGTCAATTATGGCGGGCAAAGACGAAAAGCCGGAAAGCGAAACCGGGGCCCAGACTGCGGCCAGCCCGGGCAGGGGCCGCAAGGCGGGGGCGAAGGGCCGGGCAGCCGCGCAGGCCGAGGCCGCCCCGGCCGAATCGGACAAGCCGAAACGGACCCGCCGGGCAAAATCCGCGTCCGTCGCCGAGCAGCCGGCCGCGCCGAAGGCCACCGCTCCCAAACCCGCCGCCGCAAAGCCTGCCACCGCAAAGCCCGCCGCCGAGCAGCCGGTGAAGCCGGCCGCGCCGAAGGCCGCCGCTCCCAAACCCGCCGCAGCGAAGCCTGCCGCCGCAAAGCCCGGCGGCGCGAAAGCCGCGACCAAGTCGGGGGCGCGCAATGCCGCGTCGCGGGCCCGGGCGGCCAGCCGCAGCGATCCCCGCACCGGCACGCGCCGCAAGCCGGCCGCCAAATCGGCGGCCAAGGCCAAGGCCGAGCCGGCGACGCTGGGCGCCGTGGACGAGGCGCTGCGTCCGCTGGGCGCCGTCGGCCCGGGCGGCCTGCCGCCCATGGGCGCGCCCGTCGCCACGACCCCGGCGCCCGCCGCGGCTGAAAAGCCCGCCGCCGACGCGTCGCCCGCACCCGGTTCCGCCGCCGCCTTTGCCGAGGCCGCCTTCGGCGTCGGCAGCCGCCTGCCCGAGAAACTGGCCCAGAACATCGAGCGCATCGAATCGCTGACGCAGCGCCTGATCAGCGCCCTGGCACAGCGCCGCCCCCACAGCCCCGGGGTCGAGATGCCCGGCCCCGACCTTTTCGCCACCGCGACCTCGGCCTGGATCAAGCTGCTGGCCGAGCAGCCCGAGCGGGTGATCGGCCAGCAGGTCAGCTATTGGGGCGAGACTCTGCGCCATTTCGCCGAGGCCCAGGCCGCGCTGGCCCGCGGCACGCTGACCCCGCCGCCCAGCGAGGGGCCGCGGGACCGGCGCTTCTCGAACCCGCTCTGGGAGGCGCATCCCTTCTTCAACTTCATCAAGCGGCAATACCACATCAACGCCCAGGCGCTGCAGGAGGCGGCCAGCGCCCTCGACCTGCCCGAGATGAGCGACCGGCGCCGCATCGAGTGGTTCACCCGCCAGATGATCGACATGATGGCGCCGACGAACTTCCTGGCGACCAATCCCGACGCGCTGGAAAAGGCGCTGGAGACCGAGGGCGAGAGCCTGGTCAAGGGGCTAGAGAACCTGGTGCGCGACGTCGAGCAGAACAGCGGCGAGCTGATCGTCTCGCTGGCCGACCGCGACGCCTTCCGCGTGGGCGAGAACATCGGCACCAGCGAGGGGACGGTGGTCGCGCGCACCAGGCTTTACGAACTGATCCAGTACAAGCCCACCACCCCGCAGGTGCACGAGATCCCGCTGGTGATCTTTCCGCCCTGGATCAACAAGTTCTACATCCTCGACCTCAAGCCGCAGAACAGCCTGATCAAATGGATCGTCGATCAGGGGCATACGCTGTTCGTGGTGGCCTGGAAGAACCCCGATCCCAGCTATGCCGACACCGGCATGGACGACTATGTCTCGGCCTATCTCGAGGTCATGGACCGGGTGCTGGACCTGACCGACCAGAAGAAGCTGAACGTGGTCGGCTATTGCATCGCCGGCACCACGCTGGCGCTGACGCTGTCGCTTCTGAAGCAGCGCGGCGACGACAGGGTGAACGCGGCCACCTTCTTCACCGCGCTGACCGATTTCGCCGACCAGGGCGAATTCACCGCCTATCTGCAGGAGGATTTCGTCTCGGGCATCGAGGAGGAGGCGGCGCGGACCGGCGTGCTGGGCGCACAGCTGATGACCCGCACCTTCAGCTTCCTGCGCGCCAACGATCTGGTCTGGGGCCCGGCGATTCGCAGCTACATGCTGGGCGAGATGCCGCCCGCCTTCGACCTGCTGTTCTGGAATGGCGACGGCACCAACCTGCCCGGGCGCATGGCGGTGGAGTATCTGCGCAGCCTGTGCCAGCAGAACCGCTTCGTCCGCGACGGGTTCGAGCTGATGGGCCATCGCCTGCATGTCGGCGATGTCACCGTGCCGCTCTGCGCCATCGCCTGCGAGACCGACCATATCGCGCCCTGGAAGGACAGCTGGCGCGGCATCGCGCAGATGGGTTCGAAGGACAAGACTTTCATCCTGTCCGAATCGGGCCATATCGCCGGCATCGTCAACCCGCCCAGCAAGAAGAAATACGGTCACTACACCTCGGATGCCGGCTTCGATCGGGACGAGCAGCACTGGTTGGACCGGGCGCAGCACCATGAGGGCAGCTGGTGGGGCCGCTGGGGCGAATGGCTGGCCCGGCGGGCAGGAGAGATGGTCGAGGCGCGCGACCCCGGCGATGGTTTCGGCCCCGCGCCCGGGCTTTACGTCCACGAGCGGGCGTAAATTTTTTCTGCGCTGCAGCAAGAAAATCTTGCAATGCTGCAGTGCAGAAAGTATATGGGGGACAGAAGAGTTCAACCGGTGCCGAAGCTTCGCGCCGACCTAGGAGAGAGCAAATGGCCAAGACCCCTGACTTTACCAAGACCATGCAAGAAGTGATGGCGAAATTCCCGGTCGATACCTCGTCGTTCCAGGACGCCTTCAAGTCGCAGACCGCCCTGGGCGAAAAGATGGCCAAGGTTGCCCTGGCCGCTGCCGAGCGTTCGACCGAGATCTCGGCCCAGTGGGCCAAGGACACCATCGCCCGCATGGGTGAGCTGACCTCGTCCAAGGAAGAGCCGGCCGAATACGCCAAGGCGCTGAGCGACTTCGCCACCGCCGCCGCCGAAATGGCCGCCGAGCACATGGCCGCCTTCGCCGAAGTCGCCAAGAAAGTGCAGATGGACACCGTCGATCTGATGCTGACCGCCGGCAAGGACCTGGCCTCGGACGCCCAGAAGGCCGCCGAGAAGGCCACGCGCGAGACCCAGGCCGCGGTCAAGAAAGCCGCTGCCGCCGCGACCACGGCCAGCACGGTGACCAAGGCCTGATCCGGCCTCGGACGTTTCGGGACAAGGGGGCAGGTTTCTGCCCCCTTTTCTCATGCCCGCCGGGGCGTCCCACTTTGCCCAGCATGGCGATTTTCTTTGCATTTCTCCGGGTCATTTCCCATCATGCTGCAAATGCATTGCCGGAGGAGCCATGGCTGAGGCCGAGAACACGACCCCGCTTCTGATCAAGCGCTATGCAAGTCGCCGCCTCTACAACACCGAGACGAGCGATTACGTCACGCTGGAGGACATCGCGGGTTTCATCCGTGCCGGGCGCCAGGTGCGCATCGTCGATCTCAAGACCGGCGACGACCTGACCCGGCAATATCTGTTGCAGATCATCGCCGAGCACGAGGGGCGGGGCGAGAACGTGCTGCCCATCGACGTGCTGATCGACCTGGTGCGCAGCTATACCACGCAGGCGCAATCGGTGGTGCCGCAATTCCTGGCCGCGAGTTTCGAGATGCTGCGCGAGGGCCAGTCCAAGATGATGGAGAACCTTTCGACCTTTCCCAACCCGATGTCCTCGATGCCGGGGTTCGAGGCGCTGCAGCGCCAGCAGCAGCTGTTCCTGAAGGCGATGGCAGCGGGCTGGGGCGCGGGCAGCAGCGGCCCCGACATGGACGAGATGGAGGGCGAGGCGTCTTCCGGCGGCAAGAAGGGCTCGGGCGGCGAGGACATGGCCGAGATCCGCCGGCAGCTGGCCGAGCTTCAGAAGCGGATTTCGAAGCTTTGAGAGAACTGCGACTTGCGCAGCCCGGCCCGTCGCGCTAGACGAGCCGCCACGGACGGTTGGCCGAGTGGTCGAAGGCGCACGCCTGGAAAGTGTGTAGGCGGGGAACCGTCTCGAGGGTTCGAATCCCTCACCGTCCGCCATATTCCGTTGATTTAATTGATAAATATGAATTTTTGGAGCGCGCCCGCCATTGTGCCCGCCACGCGCGAAGCGCTTGATATGGTGCGTGGCTGGTAGCCCGGAAGAGTGCCTGAAGCGAGTCAGTTCTGCGGAGGCGGCGGCCTTCTCCTCATTCTCGCCGGAATATCGTCAGATGCCCGGGGGATTGCCGAAGGCGAGGGCAGCCTTAGGCCAGCCAAAAGCGCCTCATAGCTTTCCGGTTCGTCCTCTTCCTGCCCGCCCGGATCGTTGGCTTGATGGTCAACAGGATTATAGCTGTGGACTCGAAGCTCGGCGACACCCGGCGCCATCGGCAGCACCGGCTGTTCCCGATCCAGCGCCTGGATCTGGGATTTTTCGTCCACACACAGCACGATGGCCCGGTTCGGCGGGGCCATGTAAAGGTCGACGATATCCCGCACCTTGTCGACGAACAGCGGATCGGTGGAAAGTTTGAAGGTCTCACTGCGATGCGGCTGCAGGCCGAACGCAGTCCAGATCCGGCGGATGGTGGTGTGCGACAGGCCCGTCGCGGCAGCGATCGAGCGGATCGACCAATGGGTGGCATCTCTCGGCGTGGTGTTCAGTGTCCGCCCGATCACCTCGGCTCCCTGATCGTCCGACGCCCTGCGGGGCCGACCAAGACGATATTCGTCGGTCAGCTCCTCGATCCGGTCCCTGACGAACCGCCTGCGCCATTTGCCGACCGTATGCTCATGCACTCCGAGCCGCGCCGACCTCCTTGCTTTGCAGCCCTTCCGCACAGAGCAGTATCGTCCGGCACCGGTCCGACAGCGACCGCGCGGCCTTGCGATGCCGGACATGCGCCTCGAGAAAGTCGCGCTCATCGGTACTCAGAACCACCTCGTCCGCCACTCGACCAACCATACCGTCCCTCCAAAATCGTCAGGGTCAAGGATATGAAACTACAGTTCCAGGTGACCAGGCCATGCTGACCGGTCCTGTCGGCTTAGACTCGATGTGGTCGCGGCCATGTTCAAGGCTTCCTCAAGTGTCGATCCGTATAACCATTTGTCAGACGAAGCGTCTTTGGGCTGGTCGTAGAGGATGCCACCGCCAGCGATGCTGACCGTATCCTCTCTCAAGCTCTGTGTAGCCTATCACAACCTCGTTTCTGATCGTCCAGTGGTGGTTAGGGGCCGGGCGATTCGCGCAGGAAACGAGGGAAATCAAACCCCGTAGCAGAAAGGGGGCACAACTTGGGACATATCCGGTTGAGGATTTGTGTTTGCCAATGACTTCAAGCGATTATGAGAAGTTCAATGGCTCCGGCGGTAGGGATCGAACCTACGACCAATTGATTAACAGTCAACTGCTCTACCGCTGAGCTACGCCGGAACACGGGGCGGTGTATAGCTTCGCTCTTTGGGGGCGTCCAGAGGGGTTTGCGGATTTTTTTCCTCGATCTCGGAAATTCCCGCTGCCGGGTATTCAGCCGGGTGTTCAATGGGCGGAAAACACCGATCCCGAGGTGATCGGACCGCTGGTCGAGACCGCGCCCAGCTCGGACAGGGCAATCAGATGCGCCAGCACATTGCGCGTCGCCGCGGGAATCAGCATGGGCGGCACCTGGTAGATTTGCCGCGCAAGCGACTCGGCCGTGGCGGGGCCGGCGCGCAGCGCCGAAAGGATCTGCACCGTGCGCGCGCGCCGGTGCGCCGCAAGCTCGGCCAGACGCGCCGAAGGATCGTGCACCGCCGCGCCATGCGCCGGCAGCAGCAGCCGCGCGCCCGCCGAATCGAGCCGCTCCAGCGAACGGAAATAATCCGCCAGATCCCCGTCCGGCGGCGAGATGATCGTCGAGGACCAGCCCATCACCACATCGCCGCAAAAGATCGTCTCGTCCTGGCGAAAGGCGAGGTGGCCGGCGAAATGGCCGGGCGTGTGCAGCGCGGTCAGCCGCCATTCGTCGGTCTCGACCACCGCGCCGTCGCCCAGGGCGATGTCGGGGGCGAAATCGCGGTCAAGACCTTCGCCGCCTTCGATGGCCCCTTCGCGTGCCAGCCGCTCCATCACCGCCGAGCGACCCGCCTCGGCGGGGCCGAAGCCCAGGATCGGCGCGCCGGTGGCCTGCGTGAGCGCGCGGGCGCCGCCGGAATGGTCCAGATGCGCATGGGTGACGAAGATATGGCTGATGCGGCCTGCCCCGGCGGCCAGGATCGCCTGGCGATGCGCGGCAAGGTCGGGGCCGGGATCGATCACGGCGACCCGCTCGCGCCCCAAAAGGAAGGTGTTGGTGCCCGGCCCGGTCAGAGGCGAGGGATTGTCGGCGGTGATGATCCGCAGGGCTTTCTCGGCGCTTGTCATGCGGCTAACCTAGCCAGGGACGGGCCGGTTTTCCAAGGCCGCAATGAGGCGAAGGGCGATGAATTTCGACTGGCTGAAACGGGTCATGCCGCGCGGCCTCTACGGGCGGGCGGCGCTGATCCTGTTCCTGCCGGTCGTGGTGGTGACCATCGTGGTCACCGTCATGTTCCTGCAGCGGCATTTCGAGGACGTGACCCGGCAGATGACCTCGGGCATGGCCCATGAGGTCGCACTGGTCGCCGCGCGGATCGAGGCGGCGCCGGATATCGAGTCGGCGCGCATCTCGGCCGGCGAGGTGGCTGACCCGCTGGGGCTGGAGCTGGTCCTGCCGGCCGAGCCCGGCGCGGACTGGCGTGGCTTTTACGATCTTTCCGGCCGCATCGTCATCGCCGAGCTGCACGAGCGCGTCCCGGCGGTGCGCGCCGTCGATCTGAGCCAGCGCCGAGAGGTGCGGGTGACGCTGCAGGGGCGCTGGGGCGACTATCGGCTGGTGTTTCCGCGCGGCCGGGTCAGTGCCTCGAATCCGCATCAGCTGCTGGTGCTGATGATCGGCACCTCGCTGTTGATGACCGCCATCGCCACGATCTTCCTGCGCAACCAGCTGCGGCCGATCAAGCGCCTGGCGCGCGCCGCCGAGGAATACGGCAAGGGCCGGATCATCCCCTATCGCCCCGGCGGCGCCAGCGAGATCCGCAGCGCCGGCACCGCCTTCCTGGAGATGCGCGCCCGCATCGAGCGCCAGAACGAGCAGCGCAAGCAGATGCTGTCCGGCGTGAGCCACGATCTGAGGACACCCTTGACCCGGCTGCGGCTGGGCCTGTCGATGCTGAGCCCGGACTATCCGCCCGACCCGGACGAGATCGCGACGCTGGAAGGCGACGTGGCGGCGATGGGCCGGATGGTCGACGCCTTCCTGGACCATGCCCGCGACGCGGCCCAGGACGGCCCGCCCGAGCCGGTGCCGGCGCTGGATTTCCTGCGCGGCATCGTCGCCGACGCGGAGCGCGGCGGGCAGCGGGTGGTGCTGCATTCGGTCGCGGGCGAAGAGGCGGGCCGCGCCACCTTCAGCCGCGACAGCCTGCGCCGCGCCGTCGAGAACCTGATCGGCAATGCCGTGCGCTATGGCGACCGCGCCGAGGTCGATGCGGCGCTGGGGCCGAGCTATTTCCGCATCTCGGTCGAGGATGACGGGCCCGGCATCCCGCCAGAGAAGCGCGAGGAGGCGCTGAAGCCCTTCACCCGGCTCGATCCCTCGCGCAACCAGAACCGCGGGCAGGGGGTGGGGCTGGGCCTGTCCATCGCCGCCGACATCGCCCGCGCCCATGGCGGTCAGCTGCGGCTGGGCGAGGGCGAACGCCTGGGCGGCTTGCGGGCCGAGATCGTGATTCCGCGCTGAGCGGCGCGGTTGCGGGACGCCCCCCGGCGGGCTAAGGCTGTCACAAGGACATAAGACAGAAGGGATTCCGCGATGCGGGCATTCGTATTTCCGGGACAGGGCGCCCAGGTCGTGGGCATGGGGCGCGAGCTGGCCGAGGCCTATCCGGCGGCGCGCGCAGTCTTTGCCGAAGTGGACGAGGCGCTGGGAGAGAGCCTCTCCGACCTGATCTGGAACGGCGATATCGAGACGCTGACCCTGACCCAGAACGCCCAGCCGGCGCTGATGGCCACCTCGCTGGCCGCCTTCCGGGCGCTGGAGGCCGAGGGTTTCGGCATCGCGGACGCGGATTTCGTCGCCGGCCATTCCCTGGGCGAATATTCGGCGCTTTGCGCGGCCGGCGCGCTGAGCCTGGCCGATACCGCGCGGCTTCTGCGCCTGCGCGGCCAGGCCATGCAGGAGGCGGTGCCGGTCGGGCAGGGCGCCATGGCGGCGATCCTCGGGCTGGACTTCGCCGCCGTCGACCAGATCGCGCGCGACGCGGCCGAGGGCGAGGTCTGCCAGGCCGCCAATGACAACGACCCGGCGCAGGTGGTGATCTCGGGCCACAAGGCGGCGGTGGAGCGCGCGGCGGCGCTGGCCAAGGAGCGCGGCGCCAAGCGGGCGCTGATGCTGCCGGTCTCGGCACCGTTCCATTCGGCGCTGATGCAGCCGGCGGCGGCGGTGATGGCCGAGGCGCTGGCCGCGGTCGAGATCGCGGCCCCGGCCGTGCCGCTGGTCGCCAATGTCCGCGCCGAGCCGGTGAGCGAGCCGGGCGCCATCCGCCGGCTTCTGGTCGAGCAGGTGACCGGTGCCGTGCGCTGGCGCGAGTCGGTCGAGTTCCTGGCCGGCGCGGGCGTGACGGAGTTCTGGGAGATCGGCGCCGGCAAGGCGCTGTCGGGCATGATCAAGCGCATCGCCAGGGAGGCGGCGGTGAAGAATATCGGCGCTCCGGCGGATATCGCGGCGCTGAAGGGGTAAAGGGGGCTCCGCCCCCATCCCTGCGGGATTCCCCCGGGGTATTTGGAAAACGGAGAAGAGCTTGATGTTTGATCTGACGGGCAGGAATGCGCTGGTGACCGGGGCCTCGGGCGGGATCGGCGGCGCGGTGGCCGAGGCGCTGCATGCCGCCGGGGCCACGGTGGCGCTGTCGGGCACGCGCGAGGCGCCGCTGCGGGAACTGGCCGAGAAGCTGGGGGCGCGGGCGCATGTCGTGACCGCCAACCTGGCCGATGCGGCCGCGGTCGAGGCGCTGCCCAAGGCGGCGGCCGAGGCCATGGGATCGGTCGATATTCTGGTCAACAATGCAGGGATCACCCGCGACAACCTGTTCATGCGCATGTCGGACGAGGAATGGGCGCAGGTGATCGAGGTCAACCTGACCTCGAGCTTCCGGCTGTGCCGGGGGGTCTTGCGCGGCATGATGAAGGCGCGCTGGGGGCGGATCGTGAACATCGGCTCGGTCGTCGGCGCCACCGGCAACCCGGGGCAGGGCAACTATGCCGCAGCCAAGGCGGGTCTGGTCGGCATGTCGAAGAGCCTGGCCTATGAGGTGGCCTCGCGCGGGATCACGGTGAACTGTGTCGCCCCCGGCTTCATCGAGACCGCGATGACCGACAAGCTGAACGACGAGCAGAAGGGCCGGATCCTGACGCAGATCCCCGCCGGCCGCATGGGTTCGGCGCAGGAAATCGCCGCTGCGGTGCTGTATCTGACCAGCCCCGAGGCGGGTTATGTCACCGGCGCCACGCTGCATGTCAACGGCGGCATGGCGATGATCTGATGATGGTTTATGCGGGTTGCAAGATCACGTCTCCGTGCTATATCCCGCAAGCAAGGCTGCAGGGGAACCGCCCTGGGCTGTGACCGGCAATCGCTGGAACATCTGGGCGGATTGCCCGCGAAAACGAGGAAGAGACATGAGCGATATCGCTGATCGCGTGAAGAAAATTGTCGTCGAGCACCTGGGTGTCGATGAGGACAAGGTGACGGAAACCGCCTCGTTCATCGACGATCTCGGCGCCGATTCGCTGGATACCGTGGAACTGGTCATGGCGTTCGAGGAAGAGTTCGGCATCGAGATCCCGGACGACGCCGCCGAGACGATCCAGACCTTCGGCGATGCGGTGAAGTTCATCCAGGGCGCGGTCTGATCCTGCTCTGAGAGACGTGAAGGGCGGTGCTTTCCCGGGGAAGCGCCGCCCTTTTTCTTTGCCTGCGGCGGTTTGACCCGACGTCGCGCGGAACCGCCGCGTCCCGGCCTTCGTTTTCAGGGCGAACCTGACGAAGGAGAGTTTCATGGCCGTAAATGTCAAAGGGCTCAGCGACAATGCCCGCAAGACCGCGATCGCCGAGCTGAATGCCCGCCTGGCCGACGCCCTGGCGCTGTCGGCGGCGATCAAGCAGGCGCATTGGAACGTCAAGGGCCGCAACTTCATCGCGGTGCACGAGCTGTTCGACACGGTCAAGGCGCGGCTGGACGAGCATGTGGACATGATGGCCGAGCGCGTGCAGGTGCTGGACGGGGTGGCTGTCGGCACGGTCGAGAAGGTGGCCAAGGCCAGCACGCTGAAGGAATACCCGACCGACCTGACCAAGGCCGAGGACCATATCAAGGCGGTTTGCGAGCGGATGCGCGATTACGGCGAGAAGGTGCGCGCCGCCATCGACGCCGCCGACGAGGCGGGCGATGCCGATACCGCCGACCTGTTCACCGCCGCCTCGCGCGCCGCCGACAAGGATCTGTGGTTCCTGGAAAGCCATCTGGAGTGAGGGGCCTGCCAGAGTGACGAACCGGGGCCTTGGCCCCGGTCTTGCTTTCTGCGCCGCTTATTTCGGCATCGGCGCGGTGATGCCCTCGACATAGAAATTCATCGAGGACAGGTCCTGGTCGCTGGCCACTTGCCCCTCGGCCAGCCAGTCGCTGCCATCCTGCTTCTTCAGCGGCCCGGTGAAGGGGTGGTATTCGCCCGAGGCGATCCTGTCCTTCAGCGCCAGCGCCTCCTCCTTGACCTCGGGCGGCACGGCCTCGGTGATCTCGCCGATCTCGACCTCGCCGTCGCCGATGCCCAGCCAGACCGAATGTGAGGTCCAGCTGCCGTCCAGCACCTCGCCCACGCGCTTGACGTAGTAGGGCGCCCAATTGTCGATGATCGACGAGACCCGCGGCGTGGGCTTGAAGGCCGCCATGTCGCTGGCCTGGCCGAAGCCGAAGGCGCCGGCCTCCTGCGCCTTGGCCAGCGGCGCGGTCGAGTCGGTGTGCTGCAGAATCACGTCCACGCCCTCGGCGATCAGCGCGGCGGCGGCGTCGGCCTCTTTCGCGGGGTCGAACCAGCTATAGGCCCAGACCACCTTCATCTCGACATCCGGGTTCACCTTCTTGGCGTGGATATACGAGCTGTTGATGCCCTGGACCACCTCGGGAATCGGGAAAGAGCCGATATAGCCGATCTTGTTCGACTTGGTCATGCGCCCGGCGATGGAGCCCATGACGGCGCGGCCCTCGTAGAAGCGGGCGTCGTAGGTGGCGACGTTCTCGGCGGTCTTGTAGCCGGTGGCGTGCTCGAACTTCACGTCGGGGAATTTCTTGGCGACGTTGATCGTGGCGTCCATGAAGCCGAAGCTGGTGGTGAAGATCAGCTTGTGGCCGGAGAGCGCCAGCTGGGTGATGGCGCGTTCGGCATCGGCGCCCTCGGGCACGGATTCGATATAGGTGGTCTCGACCCGGTCGCCATATTCCTTTTCGACCGCCTGACGGGCCAGGTCGTGCTGATAGGTCCAGCCGCCGTCGCCCACCGGCCCGACATAGATGAAGCCCACCTTGAGCTTTTCATCCTGCGCAAAGGCGGGCAGGGCCGAGGCGGCCACAAGGGCGGCGGCGCTGCCGAGAAGGGTTCTGCGGTTCATCATGGTCTCCTGTTGGTTGCGCTAGCGCAGCGCGTGGAAGGGCCTGCCCAGCGATCCGGGGGCAGCAGCCCCGCCCGAGCGGCCGAATTTCTGCCGGGCCGAGATCAGCACCAGCACGGCGATGGTGGCCAGATAGGGCGCCATGCTGAGCAGCTGCACCGGCACCGCGACCCCCGCCGCCTGCAGGCGCAGCTGCAGCACGGTGACGCCGCCGAAGAGCCAGGCGCCGGCCAGCACGCCCCAGGGGTTCCATTGCGCAAAGACCACGATGGCCAGCGCAATCCAGCCGGCGCCGGCGGTCATGCCCTCGGTCCATTGCAGCACCGTGGCGATCGAGATATAGGCGCCGCCCATCCCGGCCAGCGCGCCGCCGAAGCCGATGGCGGCCATGCGCAGGGCGCGCACCGGATAGCCGAGGGCATGGGCGGCGTCGTGGTTCTCGCCCACCGCGCGCAGGATGAGGCCGGGGCGCGAGCGCATCAGGAACCACCAGACCGCTGGCACAAGGGCGAGGCCCAGCCAGATCATCAGGTTCAGCCGCAACGGCCCGGCCAGCATCGGCGGCGCCTTGACGCCTTCGTAAGGCTTGCCGAACATCGCGGTCAGGCCCAGGCCGAACAGCGTCAGCGCAAGGCCCGTGGCAACCTGGTTCGACAGCAGGAATTGCGTCAGCACCGCGAAGATCATCGACAGCGCAGCCCCGGCGACGGCGGCGGCGACGAAACCCAGCGCCGGGCTGCCGCTGGCATGGGCTGCGGCAAAGCCCGCCAGCGCGCCGCCGATCATCATGCCCTCGACGCCCAGGTTCAGCACGCCGGCGCGTTCGACGACCAACTCGCCCAAGGCCGCGAACAGGATCGGCGTGGCGGCGCCCAGCAGCAGGATGAAGACGGAAAGCGGGTCGATCATCATGCGCGCCTCCGGATGCGATAGCGGGTCAGGATGTCGAAGCCGAGCAGGAAGAACAGCAGCATTCCCTGGAAGACCTGGACCGACGCCGCGGGCAGGTTCAGCATCATCTGCGCCAGCTCGCCGCCGATATAGGTCAGCGCCATGAGCAGCCCGGCCAGCAGGATGCCCAAGGGGTGCAGCCGGCCCAGGAAGGCCACGATGATCGCGGTGAAGCCGTAGCCCGAGCCGAAGCTTTCGGTGATCTGCCCGGCCGGCCCCGCGACCTCGAAAAGCCCCGCCAGCCCCGCCAGCGCCCCCGAGACGCCCAGGCACAGCGCCACCAGCCGCTCGGGGCGCACGCCGGCGAAGCGCGCGGCGCAGGGCGCGGCCCCGGCGGTGCGGATGTGGAAACCGAGCACGTGGCGCGACATGACGAACCAGGTCGCCGCCAGCGCCAGCACCGCCGCCACGCCGCCCCAGTGCAGGCCGGAGCCCGCGATCAGCTCGGGATTCGCGGCGGCATCATATTGCTGCAGGTTGCGCGAGCCGGGAAAGTTGAAGCCCTCGGGGTTCTTCATCGGCCCGAAGGCCATCCAGGCGGCGACCTTCTGCGCGACATAGACCAGCATCAGCGAGACGAGGATCTCGGACGCGCCGAACCAGTTCCTCAGCAGCGCCGGGACCATGCCCCAGGCCCAGCCGCCCGCCGCGCCGGCCAGGATCATCGCCGGGAAGATCCAGAACGCATCCAGCGGATAGGCGGCCAGCGCCACCGCGGCGCCGCAGATCGCGCCGATGATGTATTGCCCCTCGGCGCCGATGTTCCAGATCCCGGCGCGAAACCCCAGCGCCAGGCCGCAGGCGATCAGGATCAGCGGCCCGGCCTTGATCAGAAGCTGCGGCCGCGAATAGCTGGCGGCGGGACCGAAGAGCGGGTCCCAGAAGATGGTGCGGATCGCCGCCAGCGGGTCGAAGCCCATGGCGGCGAACAGCGCGCCGCCGACGATCATGGTGGCCAGGACGGCAAGCACCGGAGTCGCGACCTGCCAGAGCAGCGGGGCGCTGGCGCGCGGTTCAAGCCGGAACATGCGCCACCTCCATGCCATGCGCGCCGCCCAGCATCAGCCCGATCTCCTCGACCGTCAGCCCCTCGGTGGGCCGGGGGGCGGACAGCCGGCCCTGGTTCAGGGCGCAGAAGCGGTCCGACAGTTCCAAGAGCTCGTCGAGGTCCTGGCTGATGACGATCAGCCCGGCGCCCTGCGCAGCCAGGTCCAGCAGCGCCTGGCGGATGGCGGCGGCGGCGCCGGCATCGACGCCCCAGGTCGGCTGGTTGACGACCAGCACCCGCGGCCGGCCCAGCACCTCGCGGCCGATGACGAATTTCTGCAGGTTGCCACCCGACAGCGCGCCCGCCGCCGTGCCGGGGCCGGGGGTGCGCACATCGAAGGCGCGGATCACCTGTTGCGCGAAAGCCGTGGCCACCTTGCGGTGGATCAGGCCGCGCCGGATCAGGTTCTGCCGCGCCCCGGCGGTCAGCAGCGTGTTTTCCGCCAGGCTGAATTCGGGCACGGCGGCATGGCCCAGCCGGTCCTCGGGCGCGGCGAGCAGCCCGGCGCGGCGCCGCGCCTCGGGGCCGGCGTCGGAGAGGTCGCGCCCCTCCAGCACCACGGTGCCCGGGGCGGTCGCGGTCTCGCCCGACAGGGCCGAAAGCAGTTCCTCCTGCCCGTTGCCGGCGACGCCGCCGATGCCCAGGATCTCGCCCGCGCGCAGGCTCAGCGCGATCTCCTGCAGCGCCACGCCCTCGCCGCCCTGGGTGGACAGGCCGCGCACTTCCAGCACGGAGGCGCCGGGCTTGCGGCCGGAACGGTCCACCAGCCGCATCTCGGCCCCGACCATCATCGCCGCCAGTTCGCGGGCGGAATGGGCGCGCGGATCGACCGTGCCGACCAGCCTGCCCTGGCGCAGGATGGTCGCGCGGTCGCAATGGCTGCGGATTTCCTCCAGCTTGTGGCTGATATACAGGATCGCCGTCCCGGCCTCGGCCAGTTGGCGCAGGGTGGCGAACAGGATCTCGGCCTCCTGCGGGGTCAGGACCGAGGTCGGCTCGTCCATGATCAGCAGCCGCGGGCCTTGCAGCAGGCAGCGCAGGATCTCGACCCGCTGCCGCTCGCCCGCCGACAGGCTGGCGATGCGGCGGGCGGGGTTCAGCGGCAGCCCGTAGCCCTGCGACAGTTCCGCGATGCGGCGCGCGAGTTCGGGGCGCGGCGGCGGGTTCTCCATCCCCAGCGCGATGTTTTCCGCGACCGTCATCGCATCGAACAGGCTGAAATGCTGGAACACCATGGCGACGCCGGCGGCGCGGGCGGCGCGCGGGTCGTGCGGCGCGTAGGGCGCGCCCAGCAGCGCCATCCGCCCCTCGTCCGGCCGCACCAGGCCGTAGATCATCTTGACCAGCGTGGACTTGCCGGCGCCGTTCTCGCCCAGCAGGGCATGGATCTCGCCCCCCGCGACCGCGAAGGACACGTCGTCATTGGCGCGCACGCCGGGATAGCTCTTGCCCAGGCCCTCGGCCCGGAAAACATCGGTCACTGTTGCGCGCCTCGCTGCTTTTTGCGACAAGATTAGCGGTTTTCCGCCGAGGGGCAATTGCACAATCCGTCAGGTCGGACCTAGATTGCGCCATGCCGGAAAATTCACCCCGATTCATCCACCTGCGCACCCATTCCGAACATTCGCTGCTGGAAGGCGCGGTGCCGGTCAAGAAGCTTGCCGATCTTGCGGCGCAGAACGGCATGCCCGCCGTGGCGCTGACCGATACCAATGCGCTGTTTGCGGCGCTGGAATTCTCGGTCAAGGCGCAGGATGCCGGCGTGCAGCCGATCATCGGCTGCCAGGTGACGCTGCAGGCCGAAGTGACCGGCCCCGTCGTGCTGCTGGCGCAGAACGAGGCCGGCTGGCTGAACCTGATGGAGCTGTCGACCTGCCTTTACCTGCGCGACGACAATGCGCTGCCGCATGTGACGCTGGCCGAACTGGAAGCCCATGCCGAGGGTCTGATCTGCCTGACCGGTGGCGCCGGTGGGCCGCTGGGCCAGCTGGTGCTGCAGGGTCGCGTGCCCGAGGCCCGCGCCCTGGCCGAGCGGCTGGCCGCCGCCTTCCCGACCCGGCTTTATGTCGAGTTGCAGCGCCACCACGATGCCGAGGGCCAGCCGGTCCCCGAGGAGGCGGGCTCGGAAGGCGGCATGATCGACCTCGCCTATGCGCTCGACCTGCCGCTTGTCGCCACCAACGACGTGTATTTCCCGAAAGCCGAGCTTTTCGACGCCCATGACGCGCTGATCTGCATCTCGGACCGCGCCTATGTCGACCAGACCGCGCCGCGCCGCCGGCTGACCCCGCAGCATTACTTCAAGACCGCCGCCGAGATGGCGACGCTGTTCGCCGACCTGCCCGAGGCGATCCAGAACACCGTCGAGATCGCCCGCCGCTGCGCCTTCGCGGTCAAGAAGCACAAGCCGATCCTGCCGCGCTTCGCCGATGACGAGGTCGAGGAGCTGCGCCGCCAGGCCTGGGACGGCCTGCGCGCCCGGCTGGCGGTGATCCCGCATTCCGCCACGGTCGAGGAATACGAGGAACGCCTGCGCTTCGAGCTGGGCATCATCGAGCAGATGGGCTTTCCCGGCTATTTCCTGATCGTTGCCGACTTCATCAAATGGGCGAAGGAACACGGCATCCCTGTGGGCCCCGGCCGCGGCTCGGGTGCGGGGTCTCTGGTCGCCTATGCGCTGACGATTACCGACCTTGATCCAATCCGTTACAGCCTGCTCTTCGAGCGGTTCCTGAATCCCGAGCGGGTCTCGATGCCCGACTTCGACATCGACTTCTGCATGGATCGCCGCGAGGAGGTGATCCAATACGTGCAGGAGAAATACGGCCGCGACAAGGTCGGCCAGATTATCACCTTCGGCGCGCTTCTCTCCAAGGCGGCAGTCCGCGACGTCGGCCGGGTGCTGCAACTGCCCTTCGGCCAGGTGGACCGGCTGTCCAAGATGATCCCGGTCGAGGGCGTCAAGCCCGTCAGCGTCACCAAGGCGCTGGCCGACGAGCCGCGCCTGCGCGAGGCCGCCAAGGAGGAGGTCGTCGCCCGCCTGCTGGACTATGCCGCCAAGATCGAGGGGCTGCTGCGCAACGCCTCGACCCATGCCGCGGGCGTGGTGATCGGCGACCGGCCGCTGCACCGGCTGGTGCCGCTTTATCGCGACCCGGCCTCGGACATGCCGGCGACGCAGTTCAACATGAAATGGGTCGAGCAGGCCGGGCTGGTCAAGTTCGACTTCCTCGGCCTCAAGACCCTGACGGTGATCCAGAACGCGGTGGACCTGATCAATGCCGGCGGGCGGCCGCTGCATGTCGCGGCCGACGGCCGGGTGCTCTACGAGCCCGCCAGTGGGGCCGAGAACCAGATCAACGCCATCCCGCTGGACGACAAGCCCAGCTATGACCTCTTTGCCAGCGCCCGCACCGTGGCGGTGTTCCAGGTCGAAAGCTCGGGCATGATGGACGCGCTGCGGCGCATGAAGCCGACCTGCATCGAGGATATCGTGGCGCTGGTCGCCCTCTACCGCCCCGGCCCGATGGAGAACATCCCGACCTATTGCGAGGTCAAGAACGGCCTGCGGCCGCTTGAATCCATTCATCCTTCCATCGATCATATCCTGGCCGAGACCCAGGGCATCATCGTCTATCAGGAACAGGTGATGCAGATCGCCCAGGTCATGGCCGGCTACAGCCTCGGCGGCGCTGACCTGTTGCGCCGCGCCATGGGCAAGAAGATCGCCGAGGAAATGGCCAAGGAACGGCCGAAATTCGTCGATGGTTGCGCGGCACAGGGAATCGACAAGAAGAAGGCCGGAGAGGTCTTTGACCTGCTTGAGAAATTCGCGAATTACGGCTTCAACAAGTCCCACGCCGCCGCCTATGCCGTGGTCAGCTACCAGACCGCCTGGCTGAAGGCGAACCACCCGGTGGAGTTCATGGCCGCGGTGATGAACTGCGATATCCACCTGACTGACAAGCTCGCCGTCTACAAGCGCGAGGCCGACCGGATGGGGATCGAGACCATGCCGCCCTGCGTGAACCGTTCGGAGGCCATGTTCAGCGTCCGGGACGGCAAGATCCTCTATGCGCTCGGAGCACTGAAGGGCGTCGGCGTCGAGGCGATGAACCTGATCGTGCAGGCGCGCGGCGACCGGCCCTTTGCCGACCTGCACGACTTCGCCCGTCGGGTGGACATGCGCCGGGTCGGCAAGCGGCCGCTGGAGATGCTGGCCCGCGCCGGCGCCTTCGACGCGCTGGAGCCGAACCGGGCGCGGGTGCTGAAATCGCTGGACGGGCTGGTCGCCTGGTCGGCGGCGGTGCAGGAGGCGGCGGCCTCCAGCCAGTCCTCGCTGTTCGGCGGGGGCGAGGATCTGCCGCCGCCGCGCCCGGTCGCCGCTCCGGTCTGGATGCCGGCCGAGAAGCTGGCCGAGGAACATGCGGCGGTGGGCTTCTATCTGTCCGGCCATCCGCTGGACGACTATCAGCCGGCGCTGCGCCGCAAGGGGGTGCAGACGCTGGCCGAGGTGACGCAGGCGGCGGCCGACGGGGCGCTGGTGGCGCAGCTGGCCGGCACCGTCGCGCATCGGCAGGAAAAGAAATCCGCGCGCGGCACCCGCTTCGCCTTTGTCGGCCTGTCCGATCCGACCGGGCTTTACGAAGTCACGGTGTTTTCCGACACGCTCGACGCGCATCGCCAGCATCTGGAGCCGGGCGAGAACGTCGTCCTGCAGGTGCAGGTCGAGCCGTCGGGGGATCAGGTCAAGCTGCTGGCGCGCTCGGTCACGCCGCTGGATCAGGCGGTGGCGGATGCCGGGGCGAACCGCCTGGCGGTCGAGATCGCCGGGCTGGATGCCGTGCCGGGCATCGCCGAGGCGCTGGCCCGCATTCAGGCCGAGCTCAACGCGCCCGCCCGCGCCCGTGGTCCCATCGCGCTGCGGCTGAAGGATGGCGGCGATCTGGTCGATATCGAGATCGCCGAGGACGCGCCCCTGACCACCCCCGCCCGCCAGGCGCTGCGCGTGCTGCCGGGGGTGCTGGAGGTGGTCGAGGAGTAACGCCGGCGCTTCCGGGCAATGCGGCGGCGATGGTCAAGCGCCTGCCTGCGGCGCGGGCGCGCGCCCCCGGCATGGCCCGTTCCTGATCCGCCGGCGGCAAAAACCCCCGGGCGGCGGCGATGGACCGTTGATCACGGC
The DNA here is from genome assembly GCF_000518925.1 of Paracoccus sp. J39. NCBI lineage: Bacteria > Pseudomonadati > Pseudomonadota > Alphaproteobacteria > Rhodobacterales > Paracoccaceae > Paracoccus > Paracoccus sp. J39. Next base: position 53,975 of record NZ_JAEN01000009.1, read on the forward strand.
CGCGTTATGGCGAATCCTAAGGAACCTCATGGATTGCGGGCTGTCGTTGGGCTGGGGCGACTCGCGGCAAGGGATTCGGATGCAGCTGGACGCCGTCTTGCAGGTTCTCGATGCGTTGCGCCTGCGCAAGGCGCGGGCGCTGTTGTATTTCCTGCTGGCCGACCGGGCCCCGGTGCATCGCACGGAAAAGGTCACCGACCTGTTCTGGCAGAATTCGGACGAACACAAGGCCTCGGCCTCGTATCGGCAGGCGGTCAAGCATATCCGCCGCGCCATGGCGGGCACCCCCGGCTGGGCGCTGGAGACCAATGCCGGCGAGATCGCGTTGCGCCTGCCGGACGGATTCGTGCTGCAGCAGGAACTGGCCGCGCGGCTGGCCGGGCCGGGCTGGGACCCCGAAGAGGCGGGTCGCCTGCGCCTGCTGATCGACCAGACCGTGCAGCTTGAAGGGATCAGCGCCTCGTTCGACAGCTGGCTCGCGATCACCCGCGCCAGCCTGCTGGCCGGGCTGCGGCAGGTGCTGGACCGCCGGCTGGCCGGGCTGGCCGGTTCCGACCCCGACACCCAGCGCGCGCTGGCCGAGTTCGCCATCGCGCTGGAGCCTTCGAACGAGAATGCCACGCGGCTCCTGATGCGGCTCGACTGGCAGGCGGGCCGGCCGACCCGCGCCATCGAGCGCTACAACACGCTTTACGCCCATCTCGACGAGCTTTTCGACCAGGAACCCGAGGCCGAGACCGTCGAGCTGCTGGCGGCGATCAAGCTGGACCCCGGCGGCGGCGGGCGCCACGGTCCGCAGCGCGACCGGCTGCCCCAGGTCAGCCTGTCGGTCTCGCTGCGGCGCGCCGAGGGCGACGGGCACGAGTTGGAAAGCCTGACCAACGTGCTTTTCGCCGACCTGCGCATGCGCATGGGCCGATTCCGCGAATGGTGGATCGTCGAGGAGGGCACGCCCGAACCGGCGCAGGTGCGCATCACGCTGAAGCCGTTCTATCTGCAGGGCGGCTTGCGGCTGTTCGCCGAGGTGCAGCGCGGCGCCGGCGGTCATCTGGTCTGGTCGGAATGGATCGAGGAGCCGCAGACCGATTGGGAAGCCAAGGTCCGCCTGCTGCTGTCCAACATCGCCAATGCGCTTTCCGTGGTGGTCTCGGACCGCTCGCTGTCGGATTCCGGCTCGGGCATCTATGACGATTGGCTTCGGGCGCAGGCGCTCCTGGACAGCTGGTCGCCCGAAACCGAGGCCGAGGCGCTGGCCATCCTGCGCGAGATCGCCGCGCGCTCGCCGCCCTTCGGCCCCGCCCATGCCGAGCTGGCGGGCGCGCTGAACGTGCGCCATGTGCTTCTGCCCGGCACCTACCAGACCGAGGAGCTCAAGCGCGACGCCATGCATCACGCCATCGTCGCGGTGACTGCGGACCCGCTGGACACCCGCGCGCATCGCGTGCTGGCCTGGTGCTTCTGCCATCTGGGCTATTTCGACCTGGCCGAGTTCCATTTCGACCAGGCGCTGGTCTTGAACCGCAACAACCCGCTGACCCTGGCCTCCTGCGCGCTCGGCTTCGCCTTCTCGGGCGATCTGCGAAAGGCCGCCGGGCTGGTCGCCGAGACCAAGCGCCATGCCGCGGTGATGGAGCCGTTTCACCAGATCTATCTGGCGGCGGCGGATTACCTCTGCGGCGATTTCGCGGCGGCGGCGCGGCAATGCGAAAGCGGCGCCGGGCTGATGCCGACGGTGGGCGGCTGGCACAGCGCCGCCCTGTGGCGGCTGGGCGAGGCCGAGGCGGCGGCGCGCCGCCTCGACGCCTATCTGGCCGAGCTGCGCGGACAATGGCGCGGCCCGCCGGCGCCGACGGATGCGCAGCTGCTGGACTGGTTCCTGTCGGTCTTTCCGCTGCGCGACGAAGCCTGGCGGCAGGAGCTGCGCGAGACGCTGGAACAGGCCGCCGCGGCCCGCAGCCGCTTCCATGTCTAGCGGCACATGTTGGTGGCGTAGATCCCGACCGAGCGGTGGAAGGCGCGCAGCGGGCTCGACATGATCTCGTTCTTGACGTCCTTGGCCGGGCGGCCGTTGCCGTCCTTGAACCGGCTGCGCTCGCGGATCGCCTCTTCCATATGCGCCTCCAGCGCGGCCTGCAGCGCGGGGGTCCAGCCCGGCGTGGCCTTGCCGGCGAATTCGCGCACCATTTCAAGGATCTCGGTCTGCATGCCGGCCAGCATCAGCGCCCGGTCCAGCTCGTAGGACAGGGGCGGGCGAAAGCCCTCGGCCTCGCCCTGGGCGCGCAGCATGGCATCGGCGATGCCCAGCGTCTCGTCCGATGGCACCACCAGGATACGGGTGTTGCGGTCCGGCTTCTTGCTGCCGCGGCGGCGGCTTTCGAACTCGATGCGGACGGTGGTGCTGTTCAGGATCGCCTCGCGTTCGGCGTCGCTGAGCGCCGCGCCGCCGTCATGCACCGAGAAATCCTGCACCACCAGCGCGCGCTTGACGCGTTCCTCCAGCGCGTCGAGCTCGGCCTTGGGCACGCCGGCCTTGCCGCGCTGCGACAGCTCGACCATCAGCCGGCCGATATATTCGACGTTCAGCGGCTCGCCGTCGCTGCCCTTGCGGGGGCTGATGCTGCCGTCCTTGTGCAGCCAGGCCTCGGGCTGGTCCACCTCGGCCCCGACGATGATGTATTTGCGTTTCGTCCCGGTCATGGTCTTGTCTCCGTCATTCTCTGGCGAGGGCGATCAGTTCCAGCATGGTCGCGGGCCTGGGCAGCCCGGCCGCCGCCTCGTCCTCGCCGGCCAGCACCACCCGGCGGATCGAGCCCAGCACCGAGCCGCGCAGCAGCGCGCTGCCCAAGGGACCGAAGCCGCCCCGCTGGCCGTGCAGCTGCGCCTCGACCATCAGGAACTGGTAGAGCGGGCCCCATTCCAGCATTTCGGCGTCGATGCGGATCGGCGCCTCGGGATGGGCGGCGGCGAAATCCGCGGCCAGGCGGGCGGGGGCGATGCGGGCGGGCCAGTCGCCGGGCAGGGCGGCGACGGCGGCGCGAAGCGCCTTGTTGCCGGGCCGCAGCGGCAGGGCGATGGCGGCCGAGGCATTGTCCATCGCGATGACCGCCGCCGCCGTCACCGGGGCGCGCAATTCCGGCGCCACGCTGGCCGAGATGCCGGTCAGCGGCGCGCCGGGGCTTGCGCCGAAGAACAGCGGCCAGTCAATGCGCCAGTCGGTCTCGGCCTCGCTGGGGGCATAGCCGCGCTTGAGCAGCGTGCCCAGATTGTGCAATCCCGAGCGGCCCAGATGATAGGCCGCCAGCGGCAGGGCGTGGAAGGCCCGGCACAGCCCGTGCAGCAGCGTGGTTTCGTCCAGCGCCCAGCAGCCGGGCAGGGCGTCGCCGTCCAGCCCGGCGATCTCGGGATGCAGGAAGCGCGGCAGCAGGTCGCCGGTCAGGATGGCGTGCCAGCAGCGCACGGCGTGGACGCGGGACAGCGCATAGGCGCGGAACGGCTCCTCCCCCCTTGCCATCAGCCTGCGGGCCAGCCGGTTGTGGAACTGCATCCAGGCCACGGTCAACTCGTGCAGCATCAGCGAGTCGCGGTTGCGCTCGTCATAAAGCGCGCGGATCGGCCGCGGGTCGGGGTCCGAGATGGCGCCGGCCGCCCGCGCATAAAGCCGCGCCAGCCTTGCGCCCGGGGTCAGGCGGAACAGGCAGGTCTCGGGATCATAGACATGGGTCAGCATGGCCGGGCCGGGTCCGTAGACGGTTTCCAGCGTCAGCGGATTGTCGATCAGGTTGTAGCGCCGCACGGGCTTGGCGTCCCCGTCGCCGCCGCTGCGGGCATAGGGCACGCTGTCGGCCGGCACGCTGCTGCCCATGTCATGGCCCATGAGCTGGGCCAGATAGGTATAGCCCGAGGGAATATGCGCCGTCCGTTCGAGGCAGGCGATGCGCCAGTCCGGGGTGGTGCGCATCAGGATCTCGGGCAGGCGCTGGCCGATCCCGGCGCGGTCGTCCGGCGCGGAAAGGGGCGAGGCCAGCGCCCCCATGTCGCGCAGCGCCCCGCGCATCGGCGCGCATCCCATGGGACAGGCGCCCGGTCGGGGTTCCTCTCGTGGCGCCGTCATGGCCAGGCCGTCATCACGCATGTGGTCCTCACAAATAGGGCAGGCCGGTCTCTTCGGTGAAAGGCGGAGGGGGGGCGTCGGGCCGGCAGACCCAGACGCTGAGCGGCCCTTCGGGCACCGAGATCTCGCGGCAGGCGGGCGGGGTGTCGAAGCAGCCCGCGGCATCCGGGTCGCCGGGCGGGGCGGGGTGGATGGCGGCGGCTTCGGGAAACAGCAGGGCGGCGCGGCGGGCATAGCCGCGGATGCGGTTGCGCACCGGCTGCAGCGCGTCCGCGCCGCCCAGAGAGCGGGCGGCCAGCAACTCCATCAGGTTCAGCTCCATCAGCAGAAGCTCGCGCAGGGCCTTGTCCGCGGCCAGTGCCGGGTCGCGATGCACGCCATAGCCCAGCACCGGGTCCTGACCCTCCAGGCTCATGCTGCGGCAGATCATGGCGCAGGGGCCGCGCGGGGTCTGGATCTGCCACCAGTCGGTGCGCCGCCGCAGCGCCGCGCCGCCCCGGGCCCGATCCAGCCGCCCGGCCAGCCCGGCCAGCCGGATCCAGTCCGCGGCCACCGGCAGGGCGGGGCGCCGGCCCAGCCACCAATCCGCGACCGCCCGTCGCTCGCAGGCTTCGTCCATGGCGGCCAAGCGTGCCTGCCCGGCATCGGGATGCGCGGCCAGCCCGTCGCGCCAGGGCTCGAAACCGCCGCCGCCCGCCCGGAAGGCGGCCAGCGCCAGGATCTCGGCCGTCTCGCCGATGCAGCGGTCGAAGGCCTCGTCGCGGCTCTGGCCGGCGCCGCTGGCGGTGCGGCCGTCGGCGGTCAGCGCCTGCAGGATGACAAGCCCCGGCGCGAAGAAGCTTTCGCGCCAGTCGTGCCGTTGCCAGCTTGCGGTCAGGTCATGGGCGCTTCGGCCGGGTTTCTCCATCGGCGCAGGGGTCCTTGGCAGCAGGTTTCCCTGTTCCTAGCGCAAGCCTGTGATCGCGGCGTGAATTTTCCCCGCCCGCCCGCGTTCTCGACCCCGGTCATGCGGTTTCGTCCGACGCCGGGGGACGGTCGGGCGGCGCGCGGCTGGCCCGATCCGTCACGCGCGACTGACACAGCCAAGTCCGGACGTGACGGAACGACCGGCCGCCATCCCCCGCACGGCGCAGGGAGCGGCTGCAGGAATCGCCTTTTACCCCTTGCAGTCATGGGAAATTTACAAATCGGTGCGACTGGAGGGGCGTGACCGGCGCGGCCTCTGCCTGCCGCCTGCCATACCAGACAGTCCAGTTGCGAATTGACACCCCGGCCCCTGGCAGGTGACAAATCCGGACAGGGAGGCGGGCGGCCCCCAAGGGCCGAGGCCCTGGCAAGGCCGTTCGGGAACGATGACGCCGCAAGGCACGACTCGGAGGGAAACATGCAACGAACCGTATTCTGGCTTGCCGGGCTGATGGTGCTGCCCGTCGCGGCCGAGGCCAGGACCGAAATTTCCTGGTGGCACGCGATGACCGGCGCCAATGCCGAGGTGGTGACCAAGATCGCCAATGATTTCAACGCCAGCCAGGAGAATTATGAGGTCAAGCCCGTCTTCAAGGGCACCTATCCCGAAACGCTGAACGCCGGCATTGCCGCCTTCCGCGCCGGCCAGGCCCCGGACATCATCCAGGTCTTCGACGTCGGCACCGGGGTGATGATGGGCGCGCAGGGCGCCATCAAGCCGGTGGCCGAGGTGCTGCAGGAAGGCGGCTACGACTTCGACAAGAGCCAGTATCTGCCCGGCATCGTCGGCTATTACTCGACGCCCGAGGGGGACATGCTGTCCTTCCCCTACAACTCCTCCTCGCCGATCCTGTATTACAACAAGGACATCTTCGAGAAGGCGGGGCTGGACGTGGACAACCCGCCCAAGACCTGGGCCGAGGTCTGGGCCGCCGCGCGCCAGATCAAGGAATCGGGGGCCGCGACCTGCGGCTATACCTCGACCTGGCTGACCTGGATCCATACCGAGAATTTCGCCGCTTGGAACAATGTCAGCTGGGGCACGAACGAGAACGGCCTGGCCGGCACGCCCGAGCTGAAGATCGACGGCCCGCTGTTCGTCAAGCATTTCCAGGAACTTGCGGACCAGGCGAAAGAGGGCGTCTTCGTCTATGGCGGCCGCACCAGCGAGGCCAAGCAGAACTTTACCTCGGGCGAATGCGGCATCCTGACCGAAAGCTCGGGCGGGCTGGGCGACATCGTGAAATCGGGCATGAACTACGGCATCGGCCAGCTGCCCTATGACGAGACCGCCGAGGGCGCGCCGCAGAACACCACGCCGGGCGGTGCCTCGCTTTGGGTGATGGGCGGCAAGTCGGACGAGACCTACAAGGGCGTCGCCGCCTTCTTCAACTACCTGTCGCAGACCGAGGTGCAGCAATACCTGCACGAACAATCGGGCTATCTGCCGGTGACCATGGCGGCTTACGAGGCGACCAAGGGCTCGGACTTCTACCAGCAGAACCCGGGCCGCGAGACGCCGATCCTGCAGATGATGGGCAAGGAGCCGACCGAGAACTCCAAGGGCGTGCGGGCGCCGAACCTGCCGCAGCTGCGCGACATCCAGAACGAGGAATACGAAAAGATGCTGGCCGGCCAGCAGGACGCGGCCACGGCGCTGAAGAACGCCGTCGAGCGCGGCAATGCCGCGATCCGCGAGGCCGCGGGCGGCTGAAACCAGGGGCGGGCGTTGCGGCGCCCGCCCGATCCGACAAGGGGGACGGATGAGACGCACGGTCTTTCCGCACAAGCTGCTGCCCTGGCTGCTGCTGGCGCCGCAACTGGCGATCACGCTGATCTTCTTCTACTGGCCGGCGGCGCAGGCCTTTCGCCAGTCCGTGCTGCGCGAGGACGCCTTCGGCCTGAAGACGACCTTCGTGGGGCTGGCGAATTTCCGCAAGGTGCTGAGCGATCCGAACTATCTGAACTCGGTCCGGGTGACGGTGGTGTTCTCGGTGCTGGTCGCCTTCTGCGCCATGGCGATCGCGCTGTTCCTGGCGGTGCAGGCGGAAAAGATCATCCGCGGCAAGGGCTTCTATCGCACGCTGATGATCTGGCCCTATGCGGTGGCGCCCGCCATCGCCGGCATGCTGTGGCTGTTCATGTTCAATCCCAGCTTCGGCACGCTGGCCTGGCCGCTGCGGCGGATGGGCATCTACTGGAACCCGCTGCTGGACGGCGAGCAGGCGATGGCGCTGGTGGTCGCCGCCGCGACATGGAAGCAGATCAGCTACAACTTCCTGTTCTTCGTCGCGGGCCTGCAGGCGATTCCCCGCTCGCTGCTGGAGGCTGCGGCCATCGACGGCGCCTCGCGCCGGCATGCCTTCTGGACCATCGCCTTTCCGCTGCTCGCGCCGACGACCTTCTTCCTGCTGGTGGTGAACACCGTCTATGCGCTGTTCGACACCTTCGGGATCATCCATGCCGTGACCGGCGGCGGCCCCGGCAAGGCGACCGAGACGCTGGTCTACAAGGTCTATAACGACGGTTTCGTGAACCTGATCATGGGCGATTCCGCCGCGCAATCGGTGATCCTGATGATCATCGTGATCGCGCTGACCGCCTTCCAGTTCCGCTTCATCGAGCGGAGGGTGCATTATGGCTGAATCCTCTCCGCTGGCCGCGCGCGGCGCCGGGCGATTACTGGCGCATTTCTGGATGGTGCTGGGCGTGATCGTGGTGGCCTTTCCGGTCTATTACGTCTTCGTCGCCTCGACCCATTCGGTGCAGACCATCCTGCGCCCGCCGCTGCCCCTGCTGCCCGGACCCGAGGCGGCGCGGAACTATTCCGATGCCTTCTCGGGCGGGATCAGCCGCATCGGCGGGGTCAGCCTGTGGCGGCTTCTGGCCAATACCACCATCGTCGCCATGGGCATCGCGCTGGGGAAGATCGCGATCTCGATGGCCTCGGCCTATGCCATCGTCTTTTTCCGCTTTCCGCTGCGGATGGCCTGTTTCTGGCTGATCTTCATCACCTTGATGCTGCCGGTCGAGGTGCGCATCCAGCCCACCTACAAGGTCATGGTCGACCTGGGGCTGATCGACACCTATCCGGGGCTGATCCTGCCGCTGATCGCCTCGGCCACCGCGACGCTTCTGTTCCGGCAGTTCTTCATGACCATTCCCGATGAATTGCTGGAGGCGGCGCGGGTCGACGGCGCCGGGCCCTGGCGGTTCTTCAGGGACATCCTGTGGCCGCTGTCGCTGACCAATGTGGCGGCGATCTTCGTGATCCAGTTCATCTATGGCTGGACGCAATACCTGTGGCCGCTGCTGGTCACCAATTCCAACGAAATGAACACCATCGTCATCGCGCTGAAGAAGATGATCTCCTTCGCCGATGCCGATACGCCCTGGAACCTCGTGATGGTCACAAGCGTGCTGGCCATCCTGCCGCCGATCCTGGTGGTGGTGCTGATGCAGCGCTGGTTCGTCAAGGGCCTGGTCGAGACGGAGAAATAGATGGCCCGCATCCTGCTCAACGACGTCCGCAAGAGCTATGCGGGAAATCAGGTGATCCATGGCATCAGCATCGAGATCGCCGACGGCGAATTCGTGGTGATCGTCGGACCTTCGGGCTGCGGCAAGTCCACGCTTCTGCGCATGGTGGCCGGGCTGGAGGCGATCAGCGCCGGCACCATCGAGATCGGCGGCAAGGTGGTCAACGACCTGGAACCGCGCCAGCGCGACATCGCCATGGTGTTCCAGAACTATGCGCTTTATCCGCATATGTCGGTGCGCGAGAACATGGCCTACGGGCTCAAGATCGCCCGGATGCCGAAGGCCGAGATCGAGGCCCGCGTCGCCAAGGCCGCGACCATGCTGGAGCTGGAGCCCTATCTGGACCGCAAGCCGCGCGCGCTGTCGGGCGGCCAGCGCCAGCGCGTCGCCATGGGCCGGGCGCTGGTGCGCGAGCCGGCGGCGCTGCTGCTGGACGAGCCGCTGTCGAATCTGGACGCCAAGCTGCGGGTGCAGATGCGCCTGCAGATCAAGGAGATGCACCTGCGCACCGGCCAGACCACGCTTTATGTCACCCATGACCAGGTCGAGGCGATGACGCTCGCCGACCGGCTGATCGTGATGAACAAGGGCGTGGCCGAGCAGATCGCCACGCCGCTGGAGGTCTATGAGCGCCCGGCCAGCGAATTCGTGGCGGGCTTCATCGGCTCGCCGGCGATGAACATCTTCACCGTCGGGACGGCCGAGGGCGGCGTCACCCTGCCGGGCGGCGCGGTCCTGCCGCTGCCCGGCGTGCCGCGCGGCGGCGACCTGCGCCTTGGGCTGCGCCCCGAACATCTGCGGCTGGCGCAGCCGGGCGAGGCGGCGATCCCGGTCCTGCTGCGCTCGGTCGAGCGGCTGGGCGCGGACGCCTTCGGCTATGGCATGATCGAGGGCTCGGAGGTGCCGATGGTGCTGCGCCTGCCCGGCACCAGCCGGGCCGAGCGCGGCGACCGCATCGCAGCGGTGCCCGATCCGGCGCATCTGCATTTCTTCGACCCCGGCAGCGGCCGCCGCGTCGAGGGTTGAGGGGTCGATCAGCCAGCGCGAAAGGCGGGCCGCGGCGGCCGCAAGCCGGCCGCCCGGAGGGGATGCTGCGGGCACCGTTCCCGGGCTTCGCCGGCAGGGACTGCGCGGCATCCGGCAGCGTCGGGCCGGCCCTGCCATTGCCGCGCCCCGACCGATATGGCCGGGCAGGGTGCCAAGAGAGAGGCCTGCGACATGACGGGCCTGCCTGTCCCGTGGCAAGCAAGGCAGCATAGCCGGCCGCCTATTCGGCCAGCGCCTTGTCCAGCGCCTCGACCATCGGCCGGGTCAGGGTCTGCGGCCTGCGGTCGATGCCGGCCCAGCCGCGCTCAAGCGCCGCGTCGATGTCGATGGCGCGGGCGGTCTCGGTTTCGGTCAGCTCGTCCCAGCCGAGCGGTGCCGCCACCGGAGCGCCGGGCCGCGCGCGGACCGAGAAGGGTGCGACCGCCGTGGCGCCGCGTTCGTTCCGGAGCCAGTCGATGAAGATCCGCCCCTTGCGGCTGGCCTTGGACAGCGCCACCGTATAGCGGTCCGGCTCGTCCCGGGCGCAGAGCGTGGCGAAGCCGCGGGCGAAATGCTTGAGCTCGTCCCAGCCCAGGTTGCGGCGCAGGTTCACCACCAGATGCACCCCCTTGCCGCCGGTCAGCATCGCCCAGGGGTCCAGGTCCAGGTCCCGCAGCCGGCCGCGCAGCGCCAGGGCGGCGGCGCGCACGGCGGCGAAACCCAGCCCCTCGTCGGGGTCGAGGTCGAAGACCAGCCGGTCCGGCCGCTCCAGCCGGTCGCGGCGCGCGGCCCAGATGTGGAATTCGACCGTGCCCATCTGCACCGCCGCCACCAGCCCGGCCGCATCGGTGACATAGGCATAGGGCGCCGCCTCGCCATCGCTTTCGGTGATCTGCATCTGCTTCACCGGCTTGGGAAACCCCTTGCCCGGATGCTTCTGGAAGAACCGCTCGCCCGCCATGCCCTCGGGCAGGCGCAGCATCGACAGCGGGCGGTCGGCGGCCTCCTGCAGCATCAGCGGCGCGACCTGCTGGTAATAGCGGGCAAGCCCGGCCTTGGTCAGCCCGGCCTTGCCCGGGCCGGCATCGGCAAAGATCACCCGCTCGGGATGCGAGATCGCGACGCCTTCGATCCGTTCGGGCATGGATGGCTCCTCTTCTGCCTGCGGGGCAACGCCGGGCGGGCGGTTTGGGTTCGCCCCCGCCCGCGGCGCCCCGGCGGGCCGGGGTGGTTGCGCCGCCGGCCAAAGCCCGCTATGTCGGGCGCCCATACCGGTCGCAGCCTACCCGGTCATCAAAACAAGGGTCACATCATGAAGACGACAGTTGTCTGCTCGGGCGGACTCGATTCCGTGTCGCTGGCGCATATGATCGCCGCGCAGGGCGGGCTTTCGCGCCTGATCTCCTTCGACTACGGCCAGCGCCACCGCAAGGAGCTGGATTTCGCGGCCAGCGCCGCCCGGCGGCTGGACGTGCCGCATCACGTCATCGACATGCGCGGGGTGGGGGCGGTGCTGACCGGCTCGGCCCTGACCGGCGGGGCCGAGGTGCCGGACGGGCATTATGCCGAGGAGACCATGCGCATCACCGTGGTCCCGAACCGCAACGCCATCATGCTGACCATCGCCTTCGGCATGGCGGCGGCGGTGGGCGATCAGGCGGTGGCGGCCGCCGTGCATGGCGGCGATCATTTCATCTATCCCGATTGCCGCCCCGCCTTCACCGAAGCGTTCCAGCAGATGCAGGACGCGGCGCTGGACGGCTATGCGCGACTGCGGCTGCTGACCCCCTTCGTGCATCGCACCAAGGCCGACATCGTCACCGAGGGCGCCCGCCACGGCACGCCCTTTGCCGAGACCTGGTCCTGCTACAAGGGCGGCGCCCTGCATTGCGGGCGCTGCGGCACCTGCGTCGAACGGCGCGAGGCCTTCCACCTGGCCGGCATCCCCGACCCGACCGCCTATGAGGATGCCGATTTCTGGCGGCAGGCCATCGCGGAACGGGGGCGGGCCTGATGTTCCGCATCGCCAAAGAGTTCCATTTCTCGGCCTCGCACCAGCTGGCGCATCTGCCGCCGGATCACCAATGCGCCCGGCTGCACGGGCACAATTACATCGTCGTGGTCGAGCTGGCGGCGGCCGAGCTGAATGCCGACGGCTTCGTGCGCGACTATCACGAGCTTGCGGCGCTGAAGCATTATATCGACACGCATTTCGACCATCGCCACCTGAACGACGTGCTGGACGGTCCTTCGACCGCCGAGAACATGGCGCGGCATTTCCATGACTGGTGCAAGGCGCGCTGGCCCGAGACGGTGGCGGTCCGGGTGTCCGAGACGCCCAAGACCTGGGCCGAGTATCGGCCATGACGCTGCGCATCGCGGAAATCTTCGGCCCGACCATCCAGGGCGAGGGCGCGCTGATCGGCGAGCCCACGGTCTTTGTCCGTGCCGGCGGCTGCGATTATCGCTGCTTCTGGTGCGACAGCCTGCACGCCGTGGACAGCAGCCATCGCCACGAATGGCGGCCGATGAGCGCCGAGGCGATCTGGGCCGAGGTGCGGCGCCTGTCCGGGGGCCAGCCGCTGACCGTCTCGCTGTCCGGCGGCAATCCGGCGATCCAGGATTTCGCCCCGCTGATCGCGCTGGGACGCGCCGCGGGCTATCGTTTCGCCTGCGAGACGCAGGGCTCGGTCGCGCAGCCCTGGTTCGCGGACCTGTCCATGCTGGTGCTGTCTCCGAAACCGCCGTCGAGCGGGCAGCTGGTCGATTGGGACGCCTTCGACCGCTGCTTGCGGGCGGGCGAGGGCGCGGGCCAGCGGGTGCTGAAGATCGTGATCTTCGACCAGCGCGACCTGGACTGGGCGCGCGGGGTGGCGGCTCGCCATCCCCAGCTGCCGCTTTACCTGCAACCCGGCAACCCCGAGACCGATCCCGCCCTGCCGGTCGATCCGCAGGCCCTGGCCGACCGGCTGCTGTGGCTGGTCGAGAACACGGTCGGCCGCGGCTGGCTGAAACCGCGCATCCTGCCGCAGCTGCATGTCCTGATCTGGGGCAACCGGCGCGGCGTCTGACATTCGGAGAGAACCATGACCGAGACGATCTACAGCGGCCTCAAGCAGCTGGGCGGCGCCACCGTGCTGCCCGAAAGCCCCGACAAGGCCGAGCTGGAGCGGGTGCAGAACCCGCAGGCCGACCTGTCCTATAACGTGCGCTTCACCGCGCCCGAGTTCACCTCGCTCTGCCCGATGACCGGGCAGCCGGATTTCGCGCATCTGGTCATCGACTATGTGCCCGGAGACTGGCTGGTCGAGTCGAAATCGCTGAAGCTATATCTCGGAAGCTTCCGCAATCATGGTGCTTTCCATGAGGATTGCACCGTCTCGATCGGCCGGCGGCTGGCCGGGTTCCTTGCGCCGCGCTGGCTGCGCATCGGCGGCTATTGGTATCCGCGCGGCGGCATGCCCATCGATGTCTTCTGGCAGACCGGACCCATGCCCGAGGGGGTCTGGATCCCCGACCAAGGCGTTCCGCCCTATCGCGGCCGCGGCTGAACCTGCCCCGGCAAGAACCTATCAGTCGGCGCGGTCCCGAGTATCGGGCCGCGCCGATTTTTCTTGACAGTCCCCTCGCGAGTATGTGAGCATTTGCCCATCGCATTAGCAAATGCCGATCCGTAGGGGAGGACAATCGAATGAGCATGATGCTGCGCGGCCTGATGGGGGCTTGCGCCATGACGGCGCTGGCGGCGCCCGCCTTGGCCGAGACGCTGACCATCGCCACCGTGAACAACGGCGACATGATCCGCATGCAGAAGATGACCAAGCCGTTCACCGATGCGAACCCGGACATTCAGCTGGAATGGGTCACGCTGGAGGAGAACGTGCTGCGCCAGCGCGTCACCACCGACATCGCCACCAAGGGCGGGCAATACGACATCGTGACGGTCGGCAATTACGAGGTGCCGATCTGGGCCAAGCAGGGCTGGCTGACGCCGCTCGAGGACATGGGCGAGGATTACGACGCCGCCGACATCCTGCCGCCCATCGCCGAGGGGCTGTCGCTGGACGGCAAGCTTTATGCCGCGCCCTTCTACGGCGAATCCGCGATGATCATGTATCGCACCGACCTGATGGAAAAGGCCGGGCTGGAAATGCCCGAGCGCCCGACCTGGGATTTCGTCTATGACGCGGCGCGCAAGATGACCGACAAATCCGCCGAGGTCTATGGCATCTGCCTGCGCGGCAAGGCCGGCTGGGGCGAGAACATGGCCTTCCTGACCTCGATGGGCGCAAGCTACGGCGCGCCCTGGTTCGACATGGACTGGAAGCCGCAATTCTCGGGCGAGGCCTGGAAGAAGGCGCTGACCGATTACGTCACCATCATGAACGAGGCCGGCCCGCCCGGCGCCTCGTCGAACGGCTTCAACGAGAACCTGGCGCTGTTCCAGACCGGCAAATGCGGCATGTGGATCGACGCCACCGTGGCGGCAAGCTTCGTGTCGAACCCCAAGGATTCGACCGTGGCCGACAAGGTCGGCTATGCGCTGGCGCCCGAGGGCGAGAAGCCGCAGATGTGGCTCTGGGCCTGGACGCTGGCGATCCCGTCCTCGACCGATGCGCCGGATGCGGCCAAGAAGTTCGTCGCCTGGGCGACCTCGAAAGCCTATACCGAGCAGGTCGCGGCGGAAGAGGGCTGGGCGAACGTGCCGCCGGGCACCCGGACCTCGCTTTACGAGAATCCGGAATACCAGCAGGCCGCGCCCTTCGCCAAGCCGACGCTCGACAGCATCATGTCGGCCGATCTCGCGAACCCGACCACCGTGGAAGTGCCCTATATCGGCACGCAATGGGTGGGCATCCCCGAGTTCCAGGCGCTTGGCACCGCGGTCGGCCAGCAATTCTCGGCCGCTCTGGCGGGGCAGGCCAGCGTCGATCAGGCCCTGCAGATGGCCCAGCAGATCGCCGAGCGCGAAATGGCCCGGGCCGGCTATCCCAAGTGACAGGCGTTGCTGAGTCAACCCGGACCTGAGCCGGGGCAGGGGGCGGCAAGCCCGGCCCCTGCCACCCAACCCGAACCTTCATCGCTCGCGTGGGAGGCGCGCCGATGGCTACCAGACATCAGAAAACACTCGCGCGCCTGATGGTCGCGCCCTCGGTCCTGCTGCTTCTGGGCTGGATGATCGTGCCGCTGGCCATGACGCTGTGGTTCAGCTTCCAGAGCTACAACCTGCTCTCGCCCGGCATGGAACGCTTCATCGGCTGGGCCAATTACCAGTATTTCCTGTCCGATCCCGCCTTCTGGACCGCGATGCAGAACACGCTGCTGCTGGTCGGGGGCGTACTGGTCATCACCGTGGGCGGCGGCATCCTGCTGGCCTTGCTGCTGGACCAGCCGATGTTCGGGCAGGGCATCGTGCGCATCCTGGTGATCGCGCCCTTCTTCATCATGCCGACCGTCTCGGCGCTGGTGTGGAAGAACATGTTCATGAACCCGGTGAACGGGCTTTTCGCCTGGCTCGCCAAGGCGGTGGGCGCGCAGCCCATCGATTTCCTGGCGCAATATCCGCTGATGTCGATCATCCTGATCGTCGCCTGGCAATGGCTGCCCTTCGCCACGCTGATCCTGCTGACCGCGCTGCAATCGCTCGACAGCGAGCAGATGGAGGCGGCCGAGATGGACGGCGCCGGGACCTGGGCCAAGTTCACCCACCTGATCCTGCCGCACCTGTCGCGCGCCATCACCGTGGTGATCCTGATCGAGACCATCTTCCTGCTTTCGGTCTTTGCCGAGATCCTGGTCACCACCAATGGCGGGCCGGGCTACCAGTCCACCAACCTGACCTATCTGGTCTTTTCGCAGGCGCTGCTGCAGTTCGACGTGGGCGGCGCATCCGCCGGGGGCATCATCGCCGTCATCCTTGCCAACATCGTCGCGATCTTCCTGATGCGGATGATCGGCAAGACGCTGGAGTAAGAACCATGGCCCGCAAGACTTCCGATACCCGCCGCTGGGGCTTCACCATCCTGGCCTGGGGCGTGGCGTTCCTGATCTTCTTCCCGATCCTGTGGACGATCCTGACCAGCTTCAAGTCCGAGGCCGACGCCATCGCCAGCCCGCCGAAGTTCCTGTTCTTCGACTGGACGACCCAGAACTATGCCGAGGTGCAGTCGCGCTCGCCCTATTTCCGGCATTTCATGAACTCGGTCATCATCTCGGTCGGCTCGACGCTTCTTGGCCTGCTGATCGCCATTCCGGCCGCCTGGTCGATGGCCTTCCAGCCGGCCAAGCGCACCAAGGACCTGCTGATGTGGATGCTGTCCACCAAGATGATGCCGGCGGCCGGGGTGCTGATCCCGATGTATCTGCTGTTCCGCGGCTGGGGGCTTCTGGACACCCGCGCAGGGATCACCGTCGTCCTGATGCTGATCAACCTGCCGATCATCACCTGGATGCTCTACACCTATTTCCGCGAGATTCCTTCGGAAATCCTGGAAGCCGCGCGGATGGACGGCGCCAGCCTCAGGAACGAGATCCTGCACGTGCTGACGCCGATGGCGGTGCCCGGCATCGCCTCGACGCTGCTTCTGAACGTGATCCTGGCCTGGAACGAGGCGTTCTGGACGCTGAACCTGACCACCTCCAAGGCGGCGCCGCTGACGACCTTCATCGCCAGCTATTCCAGCCCCGAGGGGCTCTTCTACGCGAAACTCTCGGCGGCGAGCACCATGGCCATCGCCCCGATCCTGATCCTGGGCTGGTTCAGCCAGAAGCAACTCGTGCGCGGCCTGACCTTCGGCGCGGTGAAATGAAAAGGGGGGAATGATGGGTAGCATCACGCTTCAACAGGTCCGCAAGACCTTCGGCGAGGTCGAGGTCATTCCGGGCGTCGATCTGGAGATCAGCGACGGCGAATTCGTGGTCTTCGTCGGCCCTTCGGGCTGCGGCAAGTCCACGCTTCTGCGGCTGATCGCCGGGCTTGAGGATGTGACCTCGGGCCGGATCGTCATCGACGGGCAGGACGTGACCCAGGCGGCGCCGGCCAAGCGCAAGCTGGCCATGGTGTTCCAGTCCTATGCGCTTTACCCGCATATGTCGGTCAGGAAGAACATCGCCTTTCCGCTGAAGATGGCGGGCATGGCGGCGGACGAGCAGGAGCGGCGCGTCCAGCACGCGGCCGGAATCCTGAACCTGACCGACTATCTGGACCGCCGTCCGGGCCAGCTGTCCGGTGGCCAGCGCCAGCGCGTTGCCATCGGCCGCGCCATCGTGCGCGAGCCCTCGGCCTTTCTGTTCGACGAGCCCTTGTCGAACCTCGACGCGGCCTTGCGGGTGAACATGCGGGTCGAGATTTCCGAGCTGCACAAGAAGCTGGCGACGACGATGATCTATGTCACCCATGACCAGGTCGAGGCGATGACCATGGCCGACAAGATCGTCGTGCTGCGCGCCGGCCGGGTCGAGCAGGTGGGTTCGCCGCTCGAACTTTACCGCCAGCCCGCGAACCGCTTCGTGGCGGGCTTCATCGGCAGCCCGAACATGAATTTCATCGAGGGCGAGGCCGCCGCCGCCATGGGGGCCCATGCCATCGGCGTGCGCCCCGAGCATTTCACCATGTCCACCACCGGCGGCCAGTTCGCCGGCACCGTGGGCGTGGCCGAGCATCTGGGCTCGGACACCTTCCTGCATATCGAGCTGGACGGCGGCACCCCCATCGTCGCGCGGGCGGCGGGCGAGTTCCCGGTGGATCACGGCGACCGCATCTGGCTGACCCCGCAGGACGGCCGGGTCTATCGCTTCGACCAGCAGGGGCTGGCGCTGTAAGCGCGCCGCCCCTATCGGGGCCGCGCCCGCGGCTTCGTTCCTGCATGACAGAACCGGGATGAATTCGGATGGACAGGCTTTCCAACCAGACCCTAGACCGCCTCGGCCAGCCGGTGCCGGGCTATGACCGCGCCGCCCTGCGCCCCGGCATCCTGCATTTCGGCGTCGGGAATTTCTTCCGCGCCCATCAGGCCGCCTATCTGGACCGGCTGATGAACATGGGGCTGGCGCAGGACTTCGCCATCATCGGCGCCGGCGTCATGCCGGGGGACGTGCGGATGCGCGACACGCTGGCGGCGCAGGACTATCTTTACACGCTGGTCGAGCAATCGGCCGAACGCTCGGATGCCCGGGTTCTGGGGCCGATCGTGGACTATATCGCGCCGGGCGATCCCGCGCGGGTCATCGCCGCGCTGGCCGATCCGGCGATCCGCATCGTGGCGCTGACCATCACCGAGGGCGGCTATTTCATCGATGCCGCCACCGGGCATTTCGACCCGGCCCATCCCGCCATCGCGGCGGATGCGCAAAATCCCGACGCGCCGCGGACCGTGTTCGGGCTGATCGTCGCGGGGCTGAAGGCGCGGCGGGCGGCGGGCCATGCGCCCTTCACCGTCATGTGCTGCGACAACATCCCGCATAACGGCAAGATCACCTGCGAGGCGGTGGCCGAAACCGCGCGGCTCTCGGACCCGGAACTGGCCCGGTGGATCACGGCGCATGTCGCCTTCCCGAACGCCATGGTGGACCGCATCACCCCCGCCACCAGCGACCGCGAACGCCGCATGGTGCGCGAGGATTTCGGCATCGCCGACGACGCCCCGGTCTTCTGCGAGGATTTCATCCAATGGGTGCTCGAAGATAACTTCCCCGCCGGCCGCCCGCCGCTTGAGAAGGCCGGCGTCGAATTCGTCGCCGACGTGACGCCCTGGGAACTGATGAAGATCCGCATCCTCAACGGCGGCCATGCGGTGATCGCCTATCCGGCCGGGATGCTGGACATCCATTTCGTGCATGAGGCGATGGCCGACGCTCAGGTCCGCGCCTTCCTGGAAAAGGTCGAGGCGGACGAGATCATCCCCGCCGTGCCGCCGGTGCCCGGCACCGACCTTGGCGCCTATTTCGCCAAGGTGGCCGAACGCTGCGCCAATCCCAAGATCGGCGATACGGTGCGCAGGCTTTGCCTCGACGGTTCGAACCGGCAGCCGAAGTTCATCGTGCCGACCATCGCCCACCGGCTGGAGCGCGACCTGCCCGTGGACGGGCTGGCGCTGGAATCGGCGCTGTGGTGCCGCTATTGCGCCGGAACTACGGACAGCGGCGCGGCCATCGAGCCGAACGATCCGAACTGGGACCACCTGACGCAGGTGGCGCAGGCGGCGAAGTCCGATCCCTCGGCCTGGCTGGACATGGCCGAGATCTATGGCGCGACCGGCCGCGATCCGCGCTTTGCCGAACCCTTCGCGCGCTGGCTGGCCATGCTGTGGGACAGGGGCACGCGCGCGACGCTCGACGCCTATCTCAAGGGCTAGGCGGTGGTGCGCGGGCTGATCTTCGATTGCGACGGGGTGCTGGTCGATTCCGAGCCCCTCGCCGCAGTCGAGATCGAGGCGCTGCTGCAAAGGCTGGGCGCGCCGATCACCCGCGCCCGCATCTATGACGAATTCCTGGGCCGCTCCTTCTCGACCATCGTCGAGGCGGCGCGGGGGCAGGGCGTCGATCTGGGCCCGGCGCTGCCCGGCTATGCCGAGGCGCTGGCCCTGCGCTTTCGCCGCGAGCTGCGCCCGGTGCCGGGCATGGCCGAGGCGGTCGCGGGGCTTTCCGGGCCGCGCGCCGTGGCCTCATCCAGCGCGCCGGACCGGCTGCGGCTGTCCCTGTCGCTGACCGGGCTGGCGCCGCTCTTCGGGCCGCATGTCTATTCCGCGACACAGGTGGCGCGCGGCAAGCCCGAGCCCGACCTGTTCCTGTTCGCCGCCCGGCATCTGGGCATCGCACCGGCCGATTGCGTGGTGATCGAGGACAGCCCGGCCGGCCTGCGCGCCGCCCGCGCGGCAGGCATGCGGGTGATCGGCTTTCTGGGCGGCAGCCATGCCGCACCCGCCCGGCTGGCCGAAAAGCTGGCGGCGCTGGCCCCCGACGCGCTGATTGACCACGCCCGGGATTTGCCCAAGACTTTGGCCGAGCTGGGCTAGGGAAGGGGAATCGGCGTGCTGATCGGGGCCGTGGATGTGGGCTCGGCCCGGGCGCGAGCGGGGCTTTTCACCCTCGACGGCCGGCTGATCGCCCGCGCGAGCCGGGGTTTCGCCACCATCGCGGGGCCCGACCGGCAGGCCATGCACGATTTCGCCGAGATCTGGCGGGCCGTGGCCGAGGCCCTGGCCGAGGCGCGGCGTCAGGCCGGCGCCAGCCCCGCGCAGGTCGGGGCGCTGGCCTTCGATGCCACCTGCTCGCTGGCGGTCGAGGCGCCGGGCTTTGCCCCGGACGTGATCGCCTGGCACGACCATCGCGCCGTGGCCGAGGCGGGCGAACTCAGCCGCATCCCGCATGAGATCGTCGCGCGGGCCGGCGGCTCGGTCTCGCCCGAGATGCAGACGCCGAAGCTGATGTGGCTCAAGCGCCATCGGCCCGAGGTCTGGGCGGTTCTGGCCGGGGTGCGCGACCTTTGCGACCAGCTGGCCTTTCGCGCCACCGGCATCGAGGCGCGCTCGCTTTGCGCGACGGCGGCGAAATGGCCCTGGCTGCCGGATCGCGGCGGCTGGCAGGCGGACCTGCTGGAACAGGCCGGGATCGCCGATTTCCCGCGCCCGGGGCCGGTCCTGCCGCCCGGCGCGCGCATCGGCCCGCTTTCCTTGCAGGGCGCGGCCGAGCTGGGGCTGGAGCCCCAGACGCTGGTCGCTGCCGGGCTGATCGACGCCTTTGCCGGGGCGCTCGGCGCGGCGCCGGACATGCCGGCGCTGATCGCCGGCACCTCGAACTGCGTGATGGCGACCGGGCTGGCGCCGCGCCCCGCGCTTTGGGGGCCCTATCCCGGCGCCATCCTGCCCGGCGAAAGCGTCAGCGAAGGCGGCCAGTCCGCGACCGGCGCGCTGCTGGAGCGGGTGCGCGGGCTCTATCCGCAGCCGGTCAGCCACGACGCGATCCTGGCCCGCATCGCCGCCGATCCCGAGCCGGAGCCCGGCCTGCATGTCCTGCCCGACATCAAGGGCAGCCGCACGCCCTTCGCCGATCCGCTGATGCGCGGCGCGATCCACGGCCTGACGCTGGAACGCAGCGCGCAGGCGCTGGATGCGCTTTACTGGCGCGCGGCGGTGGGCATCGCGCTGGGAACGCGGCAGGTCATCGCGCATATGGGGTTGGCGCCCGCGGCGCTGGCCATGGCCGGCGGGCAGGCGCGCTCGGCCCTGCTGCGCCAGCTTTATGCCGATGCGACCGGGGCCGAGATCCACTGGCAGCCCGAGGACGCGGTGCTGCGCGGCACCGCCATCGCCGCCGCCGCGCCGCTCATGGGCGGGATCCGCGCGGCGCGCGCCCGTTTCGCAAGACCGGTCGAGATCACCCGCCCCGATCCGCAGGCCCGGGCGCGGCGCGAGCGGGACTGGCGCATCTTCCTGCGCATGCAAGAGCAGCGCGCCGAAATCGCCGCGATGTCAGCCCTCTAGCAGCGCCGCGCCGGTCGCGGCATCGGTGATCAGCCCGCTGATCAGCCCGCCCTGCAGCGCGCCGCGGATCGCCGGCACCTTTTCCGCGCCATGGGCGGCGCCGATTACCAGCGTCGTCTCGCGCGGCGGGATCGGGGCCGAGGCCACCCGGTCGTTGCTGAGCCCCGCCACCAGCGCGCCCCGGGCGTCATAGGCCCAGCCGGTGATCTCGCCCACCGCGCCGGCCGCGACCAGCGCGTCCAGATCGGGCTGGGACAGGAACCCGTCCAGCATCAGCGGCGCGCCTTCGCCCAGCGTGCCGATGCCGACGAAGGCCACCGCCGCCTCGGCCGACATGCGGATCAGCCGCTCGATGCTGGGCTGGCTGTTGACCGCCTGCCGCTCGCGCATGCTGGGGGCGATGACGGGCAGGGGCAGGGGAAAGCTGCGGGCGCTGACCAGGTCGGAGAGCGTGAACAGCACGTTGTAATAGGCGGTCGAGCCGTCCGGCGCGATATTGCCGGTCAGCGAGACGATGCGGTGCTGCGGGCAGTCGATATGCGGCAATTGCGCGATGGCGCTGCGCAGCGTGCGGCCGGTGCCGATCGCCATGGTCATCGGATCGGGCCGCCGCAGCCATTGCTCGATCACATCGGCCAGCATCAGCGCCACCCCGACCTCGGGCGCGTCCGAGGGCGCGATCTGGCAGAATTCCAGCCCGTATTTCCGCTGCAATTCGACGGCAAGGTCCATGCAATGGGCGAAGGGATGGTCGATGCGGATCTTGACGATGCCCTCGGCCATGGCCTGCGCGACCAGGCGCTGCGCGGTCTGGCGCGAGACGCCCATGATGCCGGCGATCTCGTCCTGGGTCTTGCCCGCGACATAGGAAAGCCATGCCGCCTTGGCTGCCTGTTCCAGTTTCCGGCCCTGGTTCGACATCGGTTGCGGTTCCCGTCCTGCGCCTGCCCGGGATGCGTTCCCCCGATCCCGTGTCTAGCTTGCCGGCGGACCGGCTGTCCAGCACCCCCGCCCCGCCGGAAAAGCCGCGCGCCGATGATCCATGTCAATTTCAGGGCCGGCCGATCCGGCGTAAACCGCCGGGGCTGGACAGACCTGCCGGGGATTCGCGCGATGAGCGTCATGGCCTTCCTTTCCGCCGTCCTGGCGCTGCTGATCGCGCCCGGGCCGACGAATACGCTGATGGGCCTTGCCGGGGCGCAGAAGGGGCTGCGCGCCGTGCTGCGCCTGATGCCGGCAGAGCTGCTGGGCTATCTGGCCGCCATCCTGCCGCTGGCCTGGCTCGGCGCCGGGCTGCTGGAACGCTGGCCGGCGGCGGCGGTGGGGCTGAAGCTCGTGGCGGCGCTCTGGGTCATGCTGCTGGCCGTCCGCCTGTGGGGGCGAGGCGGCGAGGATGGCGCGGGCGACGAGGTGACGGCGCGGCGGGTCTGGCTGACCACGGTGCTGAACCCCAAGGCGCTGATCTTCGGCCTGGTGCTGCTGCCGGCGCCCGCGGATCCGGGCTTTGCGCCAAGGCTGGCACTGTTCTGCGCCATGGTGGTCGCGGCGGCGCTGCTCTGGGGTTCGGCGGGGACGCTGACCCGGATCGGGGATCGCGGTCTCGGCCGGCTGCGCGTGGTGCAGCGCCTGGCCTCGGCCTGGCTGGCGGCAGTCTCGGTCACGCTGATCGCGGGAGTGATCGCGGCGTGACGCCCGCTGCGGCCGGGCCGGGAAGCTGTCGGGCAAGGGCCGGTGCGATCGGGCCGCCGGCCTGATGTATACCTCATGCGCCGCCGCGACCGGAGCTGACGGCCGCGGAAGCGCGAGGAGGCCGAGGGCCGATCCGGCTGATGCGCATGCGGGGCGGATGAAACCGCAGCCCCCTTTGCCGGTTGTCACTGGACAGATGCTTCACCGCAACCGGACAGAGATCGCCGCGAGGAGGGCGCCCATGGACAGCGAGCAGGCGCAAATCGGCACCTCCTATTGCGGGCCCACGCCCGAACCCGGAGGGCTCTGGAGCAGCTGGAACCTCGATCCGGTCCTGATCGCGGCATTGTTGTTGTCGCTGGTCTGGGGGCTGCGGCACGCGGAGGCAAGGACTCTTTTCCTAGCCGGCTGGACGGGTCTGGTTCTCGCCTTCGTTTCGCCGCTCTGCGCCCTGACCACGGCGCTTTTCTCCGCGCGGGCGGTTCATCACCTGCTGCTGGTCGGGCTGGCCGCGCCTGCGCTTGCCGCCGGCCTGCCGTTTCGCCGGGTTCCGGCCGCGGCAGGTTTTGCCGTCACGGGCCTCGCCCTGGTCATCTGGCATGTGCCGGCCGCCTATTCGGCGGCGTGGAACAGCGCGGCCCTCTACTGGCTGATGCAGGCCGCGCTGTTCGTTCCGGCCTGGGCCTTCTGGTCCGCGGTGTTCCTTCCCGGAGACCGAAGCGCCGAGGCTCTGCTTGTCCATGCCTTGCTGGTGGGGGCGCTGGCCGGGACGATGGGGCTGATCGGCGCGGTGCTGGCCTTTTCGGACCGCGTTCTCTATCCCCAGCATCTCGCCGGCAGCTGGGCTTGGGGGGTGGAGGCCCTTGCCGATCAGCAGGCGGCGGGGCTGGTCATGTGGGTGCCGGGTCTGGTGCCGCTGGCGCTGGTCGCGGCGCTGATGCTGCGGCGGGTCTGGCGGCTGGGCGCGGCGGCATGATCGCGGCGGTGAAATTCATCCATTTCGTCGGGCTTGCCTGCTGGTGCGCGGCGCTGATCGCGCTTCCCCTGCTGATGCATGCCCATGGCGGGATGCGCGACCAGCGGCAGTTCGCGCGGTTCCGCCTGGTGACCCATGTCAGCTACATCGCCTTCGCCACGCCCGCCGCGCTGATCGCCATCGCGGCGGGAACCGCGCTGGTCTTCCTTGCCCGGGTCTTCGAGCCCTGGCTTCTGGCGAAGCTGGCCTTCGTCGCGGCCATGGTGCTGGTCCATGTCTGGCTTGGCCATCTGATCCAGCGCTCGGGCGAGCAGCCGGGCCGCGCGCGGCCGGCCCATCCGCTGGTCGGGCTGGCGCTGGCGCTGCCGCTGATCGGCGTGGTGCTGGCGCTGGTTCTGACCAAGCCCGACCTTTCGGCGCTGACGGCCCTGATCCCGGATCAGTTCCTCGTTCCCCGCGGAGCGGCCCCATGATCCTGTTCCGGTCCTCCCTGCGTGCCCAGCCCGTAATCGAAGACCAGCTTGCCCCCGTGCCAGCCGGTCATGCCGGTCATGCCCGCAGCGAGAAGCGAGGTCAGCACGCCCCAGGGCAGGACCGCCGCGACCGGATCGTCCAGCCGGATCGCCCAGTTGGCGCCCAGAACCGAGAGCAGCATGACCGCCAGGACGAAATGGGTCCAGCTTGCCGCGCGGATGCGGATGCCGGGCACCAGCAGCAGCTCGGCCGTGCCCGCGAGCCCGGCAAGCAGCCCCATGAGGAAACCCACGCCCGACGCCCAGAGCGCGGTCCGGGGCCAGAACGGGTCGCCCGTCCACCAATAGAGCGCATCGGCGCCCAGCGTGCAGATGCACAGCGCGATCGGAAAGGTCACCAGCATGGCATGGATCGGATGCCCGGCGATGGCGATGCGGGATTCCGTCAGGTGGAAGCTGCGGTGTTCGTGAATCGGATCCCTGAACCTGCGGCGGGGCCGCCTGCGTCTCGCCATGCCCGGACCTTCCCTGCTGCCTGCCGGGACCGGGCGGCGCCCGCATCCCCTGTGCCGCAACCGGCGGCGGCGCTGATGGTTCCTTTTCTGGCGGGTTGCGAGGGCCCCTTGTCCAGCCTTGCGCCCGCCGGGCCGGCGGCGGCGCAGATCGCGGTTCTGTGGTGGGCGATGCTGGCCGGGGCGGTGCTGATCACGCTGATGGTGCTGGCGCTTGTCTGGCGCGGTTTCGCCGCGCCGCCGCATCCTCGGCCCGGCGAAAGCTTCTGGATCCACGGCATGGGGCTGGGTTTTTCGCTGGCGGTGCTGGCGGCGGTGGTGGGCGCCGGCATCTGGGTGGGCGAAAGGCTGCAGGCCCGGCCGGACCCCGAGGCGATCCGGGTCGAGGCCATCGCCCGGCAATGGGACTGGCGCTTCCGCCAGCCGGGGCCTGACGGGCGCATGGTCGAAACGCGCGGCCAGCTGCATATCCCCGCCGGGCGTCCGGTCGATGTGGTGATCCGGTCCGAGGACGTGATCCACAGCTTCTGGGTGCCGCGCCTTGCCGGCAAGATGGATGCGCTGCCCGGACGGGACAACCTGCTGCGGATCCAGGCGGATGCGCCGGGCCTCTATCACGGCACTTCGGCCGAGTTTTCCGGGACCGGCTATGCCGGGATGCGCTTCGAGGTGCTGGTCTGGCCGCCGGACGATCCGCCCGATCTGACCGCGGAGGAGTCCGAATGATCCCGCCGCGCCCCAATCCGCCGCAGAACGCGCTGCGCCTTCATCGCGAGCTGGACCGGGTCTGGGGCCGGCCGCCGGGGTTGCGGGGCTTCCTGTCTTCGGTGAACCACAGCGAGCTGGGGTTGCGGTTCATGATCGCCGCCTTCGTGTTCTTCGCCGTCGCCGGGATGCTGGCGATGCTGATCCGCACCCAGCTTGCGACGCCGGGGGGCGCGTTCCTCGATACCGCGCATTACAACCAGATATTCACCATGCATGGCAGCATCATGATGTTCCTCTTTGCCATTCCCATGCTGGAGGGGCTGGGGATGTATCTGCTGCCCAAGATGCTGGGCGCGCGCGACCTGGCCTTTCCGCGCCTGTCGGCCTTTGGCTGGTGGTGCTATCTCTTCGGGGGCGCGATCATCCTGCTGGCGCTGCTGGCCAGGGTGGCGCCGGATGGCGGCTGGTTCATGTATACGCCGCTGTCGTCGAAGACCTACAGCCCCGGCATCAATGCCGATGTCTGGCTCCTGGGCATCACCTTCGTCGAAGTCTCGGCGGTGGCGGCGGCGGTCGAGATCATCGTGACGGTCCTGCGGATGCGCGCGCCGGGCATGCGGCTGACCGACATGCCGCTGATGGCCTGGTACATGCTGGGCACGGCGGCGATGATGCTGGTGGGCTTTCCGCCGCTGATCCTCGGCTCGGTGCTGCTGGAGATCGAGCGCGCCTTCGGCTGGCCGTTCTTCGACGTGGCGCGCGGCGGCGATCCGCTGCTGTGGCAGCACCTGTTCTGGCTGTTCGGCCATCCCGAGGTCTATATCATCTTCCTGCCGGCGGCGGGGGCGATTTCCACCATCCTGCCGGTGATGTGCCGCACGCGGATCATGGGCTACGGCGCCATCGTCGCGGCCGTCCTGGGGCTGGTGTTCCTGTCCTTCGGCCTGTGGGTGCATCACATGTTCGCCGTGGGCATCCCGCATATGGCGCTGGCCTTCTTCTCGGCCGCATCGGCGCTGGTCGCGGTGCCGACCGCGGTGCAGATCTTCGCCTGGATCGGGACGATGTGGCAGGGGCGGCCGCAGATGCGGCTGCCGATGCTGCACCTGATGGGCTTCTTCTCGACCTTCGTCATGGGCGGGCTGACCGGGGTGATGCTGGCCATCGTGCCCTTCAACTGGCAGGCGCATGATACGGCCTTCGTCACCGCGCATCTGCATTACGTGCTGATCGGCGGCTTCGTCTTTCCGATGATGGCGGCCGCGGTCTACTGGCTGCCGCTGTTCAGCGGCTGCGCGCGGGTGAAGGGGGTGGGCGAGGCCGCCTTCTGGCTGATCCTGATCGGCTTTCACGGCACCTTCCTGATCATGCACCTGACCGGCCTTCTGGGCATGCCGCGCCGGATCGACGCCTATCCCGACAATCCCGAATGGATCCTTCCCAACCTCGTCAGCTCGCTGTTCGGCTTCGTCATGGCAATGGGCTTTGCCCTGTTCCTGCTGGACCTGCTGCTTCAGGTCGTTTTCGGGTCGCGCGCGCGCCGCGATCCCTGGGAAGCGGGCACGCTGGAATGGGCCATGCCGATGCCGGCGCCCAGCTACAACATCGCCTCGCTGCCCTTGCCCGGGCAGACCGCGCTGGACCTGGCGCGCGGCGAAGGGATGTTGCCCGGCGCGCCGCGGGACCGCCGCGAAACGCTGGTGGTCGAGGCCCTGGGCGGCGCGCCGCGACATGTGGCGGTGCTGCCGGGGAACACCCTCCTGCCGGTGGTCACGGCGGCGGTGATCGGGGGCTTCGTGCTGCTGATGCTGTTTGGCTTCTACCGTCCCGCCGCGGTCGCGCTGGCCGCCATCGCGCTGACCGCCTGGCAGTGGCAGGGGTTCATGGGCTGCCGCCGCGACGCCGGCCCGGTCGAGGTCTCTCCCGGACTGCGCCTGCCGCCGAACTGGGCGGTAGAGGACGGTCTGGCCCGGACCGGGCTGGTCTGCCTTCTGATCGCCAACGGCACGCTGTTTGCCTGCTTTCTTTTCGCGGTGGGGTTCCTGTCGGTGATCGCGCCGAACTGGCCCGCGCCGGAAAGCGGCCCGGGCACGGCGCGGGCGGCGATCCCGGCGGGGCTGCTGCTTCTGTCGCTGCTCGCCGCCTCGGCCCTGGCGCGGCTGTCGCTGGCGCGGGGGGCGTCAGCTGCCCTGTTGGCTCTGGGGGCGGCGCTGGCTGCCGCCGGGCTGCTTGCGGCCGGGCTGGACGATCCGACCCGCCATGCCCGGGATGCTCTGCGGGCGGCGGGGCTGGGCTATGTCGTGCTTCATGTCGGGATCGCGCTGATGCTTGCCTTGCTGTGCCTCGTGCAGCGCCGGGACGGCCGGATCGCGCCGGGCCGGGTTTCCGCCTGGCCCGTCTGGCGCATCTGGCAGGACTACACCCTGGCGACCACCGCCGTCCTGACGGGCCTGGTTGCCGCGCAGGAGGTGCTGTCATGACCTGGCCCCTGCGCGCCTTGCTGGGTCCGATGCTCTGGGCGGCGGCATTTTCGGCGATCTATGCCGTTCACGGGCTGGGCTGTGCGCTGGACTGGCCCGCCCGTCCCGCCCCGGTTGGCGACCTGCACCGCTTCGCCCTGATCTCGCTGTGGTTGGCATCGCTCATGGGCGGGGCGCTGATCCTCTGGCGGATGCCGAAAGCCGGGGACGCAGGCGGCAGGATCGCCCGCGCGGGCGGCTGGATCGGTTTCCTGGCCATCCTGCTAACGCTGTTTCCGGTTCTGGGCCTGACGACCTGCGGCTAGGCAGGGAAGAGCGATCCGCGCCCAGCCCCCGAGGTCGCCGCAAGAGGCGGCCGGACAAAGGGGGCGAGATTTCGCCTTTGCGGCAGTTGCAACCGCATTCGAGCCGGATCCGCAGGCGGCCCGCGCCAGGCGCCGACCCTTCGACCCCGATCATCGCAGGCCCGCAGGTCCTGGGCCTGACATCCGGGACGGCACACCAAGCTGTGACGACGCTCAAGGAACCAATCCGAACGAAGGCGCATTACCCGGAAAGGCATCCGAGCGCATCATGGGTTTACGCAAGCTTCGAAAGGATTACCTGACCAAGCCTGTCTTCCGATGGGCCAGCGCCGCCATGCCGCCCATTTCGGAGACGGAACGCGAAGCGATCGATGCCGGCACCGTCTGGTGGGACGGCGCGCTGTTTTCGGGCAATCCGGACTGGAAGGCGCTTCTGGCGATGCCTCCGGCGAGGCTGACAGAGCGCGAACAGGCCTTCATGGACGGGCCCGTGCGCGAACTCTGCGCGATGGTCGACGACTGGAAGATCGCCTGGCAGGATCGCGACTTGCCGCCCGAGGTCTGGCGCTTCATGCGCGAGCAGAAATTCTTCGGGATGATCATCCCCGAGAAATATGGCGGGCTTGGCTTTTCGAACGCGATGCATTCCGAGGTGGTTCGAACGGTGTCCACCGCAAGCGTGGTGGCCGGCGTCACCGTCATGGTGCCGAACTCGCTCGGCCCCGGCGAGTTGCTTTTGCATTTCGGCACCGAGGAGCAGAAGGATTACTGGCTCCCGCGGCTGGCCGACGGCCGCGAAATCCCCTGTTTCGGCCTTACGTCCGAGGATGCGGGCTCCGACGCGGCGGCGATGACGGATACCGGCGTCGTCGAGCATGGGGATATCGACGGCGAGCGGACGCTGGGCATCAGGCTCGACTTCCACAAGCGCTATATCACGCTCGGCCCGGTGGCGACGGTGATGGGTCTCGCCTTCAAGCTTCGGGACCCCGACAACCTGCTGGGCGAGGGGGTGGAGCGCGGCATTACCGTGGCGCTGATCCCGACCGCGACGCCGGGCGTCAGCCACGGCGAACGCCATATGCCCCAGTTCACGCATTTCCAGAACGGGCCGCTTCACGGCAAGGACGTCTTCATTCCGCTGGACTGGATCCTTGGCGGCAGGAAGCAGATCGGCCAGGGGTGGAAGATGCTGATGACGGCGCTTGCCGCCGGCCGCGGCATCTCGCTGCCGTCGCAATCGGCGGGATCGGCGGCGATATGCGCGCGCGTCACCGGCGCCTATGCCCGCATCCGGCGGCAGTTCAACCTTCCCATCGGCGATTTCGAGGGCGTGCGCGAACATCTTGCCGACCTTGCCGCCAATGCCTACCTGATCGACGCCGCGCGCCGTCTGACGGTCGCGGCGCTTGATGAAGGCCATCGGCCCTCCGTGATCTCGGCGATCATGAAATATCACGCGACCGAGCGCATGCGGCAATCGGTCGAGAAGGCCATGGATATCCATGGCGGCAAGACGATCATCGACGGGCCGAGGAACTATCTCGGCGGGCAGCACCGCTCGGTGCCGATCGGCATCACCGTCGAGGGGGCGAATATCCTGACCCGCAACCTGATGATCTTCGGCCAGGGCGCGATCCGGTCGCATCCCTACATGCTCGACGAGATGACGGCGCTGTCGGAGGCCGACAAGGCCGCCGGCCTCGACGCCTTCGACCGCAGCTTCTGGGCCCATGCGGGCCATGCCCTCCGCACCGTCTTCCGCACCTGGGGGCGGGGCTGGACCGGCGGCCGCATCGCACCTGCGCCCGACGGTGCCGCGCTGCCGCATCATTGGCGCCGGCTGTCCCGACTGTCCGCCGCTTTCGCGCTGCTTTCCGACATGGCGCTGCTGACGCTGGGCGGGGCGCTCAAGCGCAAGGAGATGCTGTCGGCGCGCATGGGCGACATCCTGGCCGAGCTTTACCTGCTCGGCGCGGTGCTGAAGCGATACGAGGACGAGGGCCGGCAGGAGGAGGACCTGCCGATCGTCGATTACGTCATGCTGACGGGGACCGACCGCATCGCCGCCGCCTTCGACGGCGTGCTGGCCAACCTGCCTGCACGCTGGGCGGCGTGGCTCGTGCGCTTTCTCGCATTCCCCTTGGGCGTTCCTCGTGCCCATCCGCCCGACAGGCTGGCCGATCAGGTGGCCGCGATCCTGCTGGAGCCGACGGCCCAACGCGAGCGGCTGACGCCGAACCTCTATCTGGGCTAAGGCCGGGACGGTCATCCGGTCCGGGATCTGGAGGAAGCCTTCCACCTGGTCGCCGCCAGCGCCCCGATCGAGAAGAAGATGCGCGAGGCAAAGCTCCGCGATCCCGAACAGGCGCACCGCCGCGGCCTGATCAGCGACGACGAGCTTGCCCATATCCGGGCCGCCGAGGCTGCGACCGCGCGCGTGATTGCCGTCGATGGCTTTGCGATGGAGGACATCTCGCCGCTGGCGAGTCAGCATCGTCGGGGCAAGAAGCTGCACGAGGCCGCGGAATAATGGCTGTGCAGCCGCCAGAACGCGCGGCGAGGCGGCAGGCACGCGATGCAGGAAAGATCGAACGCGCCTGGCGGCTGCCCGAACGGCCCGGACGCGGGTCCCGGCCGCCTGCGCGAGGCGCGCAACCGCGGCGGCGGCGGGCCGTTCCCCTTCGGAACGGATTTCACGCCCGGGGAACGAAAACTGCTCCCGGCGCTTTCGTTCCTGAAGGAGAGGACCGCCACGCGGCGGGGGACGGCCTCGGCCGCCCTCTCGGCGATGGCCGCAGGCGCACGGCGCACGGATCGCAGGGAAGAACTCGCCCGGATGCAGCTTGGCAGGGCGAACGGCTTTCGGGAGATGATCTGCAGGCGCCTGCTGACATGGGCGCTGGAACAAGCCAGCTCGGGGGATGCGTTGCGCTGAGCGTCCTTTTCGGGAGGATGACGATGCCAAATGACGAATCGAACCGCCCGACGGTCCTGATCACCGGAAGCTCGGGGTTTCTGGGAGAGGCCATCGCCAGGGGCCTGCGCGACCGCTATCGCATCATCGGCCTTGACGTCGCGCAACCGAAGCACCCGATCCAGGGCGTGGAGACGGTCGAGATCGACCTCACCTCGGACGAAAGCGTCGAGGGCGCCGTGCGGCAGGCGGCCAGCAAAGCCGGCGGGCCCATCGCCTCGGTCATCCATCTGGCCGCCTATTACGACACGACCGGCGAGGACAATCCCAAATACGACGCCGTGACGGTGCAGGGCACGCGCCGGCTGCTTCAGGCGCTGAAGGCGGTGGGCGCCGAGCAGTTCGTCTTTTCCAGCACCCTGCTGGTGCATGCGCCGAGCCCCGGCAAGGGCGTGCGCATCGACGAGGATTCCCCGCTGGATCCGCCCTGGGCCTATCCCCAGTCGAAGGCCGATACCGAAGAGCTGATCGCCCGCGAGCGCGGCGACGTCAGGACGGTGATCCTGCGGCTCGCGGGCGTCTACGACGAGGACTGCCGGGCCGCTTTCGTCGCCCAGCAGATCGCCCGCATCTTCGAGCGGTTGCCGACGGCCTATCTTTTCACCGGCGATCTGACTGCGGGCCAGCCCTATCTTCACAAGGACGACCTGGTCGACGCGATCATGCGCACCGTGGATCGTCGCGCCGCGCTTCCCGAAGAAACGGTCATGCTGATCGGCGAGGAGGAGACGCCGTCCTACGAGGAGATGCAGAAGCGCCTAGGCCGGCTGATCCATAACGAGGAGTGGCGCACGCTCAGCCTGCCCAAGGGCATGACCAAGGCCGGCGCCTGGGTCCAGACCGAGGTTCTGGACGAGGAAACCGACATCAAGCCGTGGATGATCGAAAACTCCGACGATCACTACGAGATCGACATCTCGCGCGCCCGCTCGCTGCTTGGATGGGCGCCCAGGCACAGCCTGACCGGAACGCTGCCCGAGATGATCCGCAGGCTCAAGCAGGACCCCACCGACTGGTATGAAAAGAACAAGCTCGACCCGTCCGCGGTCGCCGCGTCGCAGCCGGAACTGGATCAGGCCAAGGAACGCCTTCGGCAGCCGCTCGAGCGCAGCCTTGATCAGGTCGAGGAGGCCGTCGAGCGGCATCGGTTCTGGACACTCTGGGCGCCGATGGCGAATGCGGCGCTGGGCCTGTGGCTGATGGCCGCGCCGATGACGCTCGGGCTCTTCGATCCGGTCTCGGCGACGTTGCCGCCCGCGCTCGGCCACGAGATCGCCGAACCGCAGGTCCGGAACATGCGGCTCGGCATCAGCGAAATCCTGTCCGGCCTGCTCATCGCGGTTCTGGCGCTGGCGGGCATGGCGCGCCGCCGCCGCTGGATGCAATGGGCCACCGCCGCCGTCGGGCTATGGGTGATGTTCGCGCCGCTGGTGTTCTGGACCACCAGCGCGGCCGCCTATGGTCTCGACACGCTGGTCGGCATGCTGGTGGTGGCCTTCGCGGTGATGATTCCGCCGACGCCCGGCATCAGCCGCCGGGCGCTGGCGGCCGATGATGACCGGCCGCTGGGCTGGAGCTATTCGCCCTCATCCTTCACGCAGCGCATTCCTATCGTGGCGCTGGCCTTGGTCGGGCTTTTCGTCTCCCGCTATCTCGCCGCCTACCAGATGGGCCATATAGACGGGCTGTGGGATCCGTTCTTCGGCCCGGCAGAGACCTCGGCCCGCAACGGCAGCGAGGCGGTCGTGACCTCCTGGGTGTCGAAAGGATTTCCCATCGCCGACGCCGGGCTCGGCGCCTTCGCCTACGCCGTCGACATCCTGGCCGGGGCCATCGGCGACCGGCGCCGCTGGCGCACCATGCCGTGGATAGTCTTCCTGTTCGGCCTGCTGATCATCCCGCTCGGCGTGGTCAGCGTGTCCTTCATCATCATCCAGCCGCCGCTGATCGGCGCGCTTTGCACGCTCTGCATCATCCAGGCGGCCGTCACGGTCGTCCTCATTCCCTACTCGGTCGACGAGGTGCTGGCGACAGCCCAGTATCTCTGGCGTGCCAAGCGGGCGGGCGAGCCGTTCTGGCGCACTTTCTGGAAGGGGGGCCCGGCGCTGTCCGAGAACCAGACGCCCGAGCCCGATCTGAACCGTTCCGCAGGCGCGTTCCTGAAGGATTTCGTGTTCGGCGGCGTGACCTTCCCCTGGACGCTCGCCGCCAGCGCGGCGCTCGGCGTCGTGCTGATGGCGACGCCCCTGATCTTCGGAACGCAGCCTC
This sequence comes from Paracoccus sp. J39, assembly GCF_000518925.1. Lineage (NCBI taxonomy): Bacteria > Pseudomonadati > Pseudomonadota > Alphaproteobacteria > Rhodobacterales > Paracoccaceae > Paracoccus > Paracoccus sp. J39. The sequence continues at coordinate 87,486 of NZ_JAEN01000009.1, forward strand.
CGCTCTATTTCAGCGACCATGTCGTCGGCTGCCTCGTCGTCATGGTGGCTGTCACGGCCATGGCCGAAGTGGTGCGCGCGGTGCGTTTCCTCAATGTTGCGCTCGGCGCCTGGATCTGCGCCTCGCCGTTCCTGCTGGGCGGCGGGTCGGGCGCCGCGACCGCTGCCGAGATCGCGATGGGCATCGCCTTGATCGGGCTGAGCCTGCCGCGCGGCGCGCGCAGCGACGAGCATTACAGCGGTTGGGACCGGGCAATTGTCTGAACTGCTCGATTTCAGCGGCCGCTCCGTCTGGTTCAATGTCACGCTGTTTGCCGCGGCGGCCGCGATCGTCTGGATCGCCGGAACCCGCATGGTCCGGCTGGTCGATCGCCTGGCCGACCGGACCGGAATGGGAAAGGGCTTTGCGGGAATGCTTCTGCTTGGCGGCATCGTCTCGCTGACAGAGATATCGACCGTCTCGACTGCCGCCTTCACCGGAAGCCCGCTGCTGGCGCTCAACAACCTTCTCGGCAGCGAGTCGATCAATCTCTTTCTGCTTGCCGCCGTCGATCCGCTGACCGGCCGCGAGGCGCTGACCTCCTTCATCGCCAAGCCCGCGATGCTGTTCCAGGGAACGATGGGCATCGTTCTTCTGGCCTTCACGGCCCTGGCCATGGCCGTCGGCGACGTCCTGGTCTTCGGGGTCGGCCTTTGGTCGTCGGCGCTTTTCCTGCTCTGCCTGGGGGCGTTGTGGATGTCCGCCCGCTACGAGCATCGCAAGGTCTGGACCGTCCAGGACCAGACCGAAAAACCGGGCGACGAATCCGGGGACGACGGTGGGCCGGATCGCGACAAGCATCGCCAGGAAAGCCTCGGGCCTCTCTGTCTCAAGCTGACGGCCCTGGCGGGGGTCATCCTTCTCGCCGGCCTGTTTCTTTCCCTGACCGGGGACGCGCTGGCCGAGCAGACCGGCCTCGGCGCCAGCTTCGTGGGATTCCTGCTGGTCGGCATCTCGACCTCGCTGCCGGAGCTGAGCACCATCACCGCCGCGCTGCGCATGAAGCGCCATGAAATGGCGGTCGGCGACATCCTGGGCTCCAATGTCTTCAACCTGCTTCTCGTCTTTCTCACCGATGTCCTTTATGTCGGCGGGCCGGTGTTGAATCAGGTAGGGCGGTTCGAGATCGTCACCAGCCTGCTGGCGATCGTCATGACAGGCATCCTGCTGCTCGGCCTGCTGGAACGGAGAGACAAGACCGTCCTCGGCATGGGTTACGATTCGGCCGCGATGCTTGCGGTCTTTCTCGGCGGCGTCGCGATCCTCTACGGCTTCGGGGGCTGAACAGCGGCTGGCCCCCGGCCGCGAGGTCTCCTTGGCTGTTCCCCTGGCTTGCACCTGTGAGCGACCGGCTGATTGCCATCCGGCTGCGACCGGCCGGTGCAAGGCCGACTTTGGCCTTGGAGGCAAGCAGGGGGCCAGCCTGCGCCTGCATTGCGGGGCCACTCGCCGGGAGCTTGCGGGAGGGTCGCTGACCGACAGGAGGCCAAGGCCGCAAGGGTCCGCCCTGAATGTGTGCTATTGCGCCGTTTGCGAATGCTCGCCGCCCGGCTCCGAGATGTCGCTCAAAGCCTCGCCGGCTTCCGCCACCTCGCCGTTCCTCGCGAGGTCGCCCAGAGAGATGATCCCGACCAGCCGCTTGTCACGATTGAGAACGGGCAGGCGCCGCACCTGCAAGTCTCCCATATTCTCCAGGACTTGCTCGACTTCTTCATCCTCGAAGCAATATCTGACCTCCGAGCTCACGGGTCCACCAAGATGCAACTGCTGGATCACACCCTTCAGCGGGGCAAGATGGTCACCTCCGTTTCCTCAGGGATGGCGCACATCAACATGGTCCTTCAGCGCCTCAACGGCAGGGTTCTGGTCCAGCGGTTCATGGATGACGCCACGGGTCGACGCCCGATCAACCAGAAGCGGCTGCGAGCCCTCGGAATTTCCGACGAGCTTCACCCACGCATCCAAGCCCAGTTGCAGAAGCATGTGGACCAGACAACGGGCCTGCTGGGCCGGAAGGTCTCCCGCATCAACATCGAGAAGTGGGACGATCTGGATGCCCGGAACGCTTTCGTTAACGGGGTCGATAGGTGGGCCAAGAGGTCCGTGCAGGAGAACGACCCCGGCAACATGCCGGCCTTTATGACCAAGGAGCTTGGCAAGACGGTCTTCCAGTTCCGGTCCTTCATGTTGGCGGCCTACTCGAAGCAACTTCTGGCCGGCATCCATCACCGCGATTGGGAAACCTTCTCGGCCTTCATGTCATCCATGCTGTTCGGGGGGCTGTTCTATGCCGCCCAAACGGCAGTTAACGCGCAGGGCAGGGCCGACCGGGACGAATACTTGGAGAAGCGGCTGGCCCCTGATGCCATCGCTCGGGCGTCCTTCCAGCGCGCCGGGTTCAGTTCCATCCTGCCGATTGGTGTTGATTTTGTAGCCGGCTTTGCGGGGGTTGAACCGATCTTCGATTTCCGGTCCAGCGGCCTTTCAAATGGTGGCGGCATCATTGGAACTCTCACCAGCAACCCAACCGGGGACCTTCTCAGGAACCTGGAGCGTGGGGTGGCGGGCGCGTCAGCATCCATCATCAGTCCGGACTATAAGCTTTCGCAGCAGGACTGGCGGGCGCTCTCCTCCCTCGCCATCTTCCAGAACGCCTTCATCGTGCGCAACGGTCTCGCGATGATGGGGGCTGACCTGCCGCAATACTCGCAGTAGGAGCCTTAATGGCAAACTTGGCGGTCACCTTCGGGCGGCCGCTTTTTTCGGCCCGCGCTTTATTCGGCAAGTTAGGCAGAATGGCCTAGGCAGCAAGGCAGAGATTTCCGCCTATCCTGTTGAAATACAATGATATATTTAAACTGGTGGAGCCAAGGGGAGTCGAACCCCTGACCTCTTGAATGCCATTCAAGCGCTCTACCAACTGAGCTATGGCCCCACCGGAGGTCTCGGGCGGCGTCTCCGGCGCCCGTGTGAGGCGTCGTATAGGAGGGCGCGTCGGCGGGCGCAAGCGGAAAAATACAGCCGTCGGGAAAATTTCTCGGGGCCGGCGCAGCGCCTTTGAAAGCCCCGGTTCCGCCCCGGAAATCACCTCCCTCCGGCCTCCCATTCCGGCCGGGCCCTGTTCGGCCTGCTCGTCATCCTCCGCGCGGACGCCGATCGACATCTCCAGATCCAGGAACGGCGACCGGCGCGATTATCGCCTGGCTGGTGCGGGCAGACTTGTCAGTCCAGGGGAAAACCCTGCGGCGCCTCGTCTCAACCCCGGCCGTGCGGCTCCTCCCAGTCGATCAGAGGATTGATCGGGACGATGCGATGCGGGTTTATCGTGACGTGGCTGTAATGGTAATGCCGCACGATATGGTCGAAATGCACCGTCTCGGCGACGCCGGGCCATTGGTAAAGCTCGCGCGTCCAGCCCCAGAGGTTCGGATATTCGCGCAGCCAGCGGCGGTTGCATTTGAAATGCGTGTGATAGACCGGATCGAAGCGCAGCGCGGTGGTGAAAAGCCGCCAGTCCGCCTCGGTGATCCGGTCGCCGCACAGGTAGCGGTTGGCGCCCAGATGGCCCTCGAGCCAGTCCAGCGTTTCGAACAGCGGTTGCACGGCCTCGTCATAGGCTGCCTGCGAGGTGGCGAATCCGGCCTTGTAGACGCCGTTGTTCACCCGGTCGTAGATGCGCTCGTTCATCGCGTCGATGCGCTCCCGCAGGTCGGCCGGGCAATAGTCGTCGCGATTGCCGGTCAGCCCGTCGAAGGCCGAATTGAACATGCGGATGATCTCGGCGCTTTCGTTGCTGACGATGGTGCCCTGCGCCTTGTCCCACAGCACCGGCACCGTCACCCGGCCCGAAGCCTTCGGATCCACCTTCAGGTAGATGTCGCGCAGGTAGGGCAGGCCGAACAGCCGGTCTCCGGTCGCGCCGGGGAAGTCGGTGGCGAAGGTCCAGCCTTCGGACAGCATGTCGGGATGCACGGCCGAGACGTCGATATGCGGCGCCAGCCCCTTGATCGCGCGAAAGATCAGCGTGCGATGCGCCCAGGGGCAGGCATAGGAGACATAGAGATGGTAGCGCCCGCTTTCGGGGCCAAAGCCGCCCTTGCCGCTGGGACCGGGACTCCCGTCCGGGGTGATCCAGTTGCGATAGGCGGTCACGCTGCGCTGGAAACGTCCACCGCTGCTTTCCGTGTCATACCATTCGTCATGCCAGATGCCGTCGATCAGTTGGCCCATGTCGTCCTCGCCCGTCTTGCTCCGGCCTCCAGCTTAACCGAGCGTGCCGCCGGGGCAACCGCGCCGCCCTCAGCCGCGCAGCCGCGCCTGGGCCCAGCCGGCGATCGAAGCCGCGTCCATGGCGCCGGATTGCCGCGCGATCTCGCGCCCGCCGCGATAGAGAAGCAGCGTCGGGATGCCGCGGATGCCAAGGGCGGCGGCGGCCTGCGGCTCGGCCTCGGAGTTCAGCTTGATCAGCCGCATCGCCGGTTCCAGAAGGGCGGCGGCGCGGGCGAATTCCGGCGCCATCATCCGGCAGGGGCCGCACCAGGGCGCCCAGACATCGACCAGAACCGGGATCGAACTGCGGCCGATCTGGCGCTGGAACATCCGTCCGTCCACCTCGGCCGGCTGGCCGGAAAACAGCGCCTTCCGGCATTTGCCGCAGCGCGCGGCGGCCGGATCGCGCGCGGGCGGCAGGCGGTTCACCGCGCCGCAGGCGATGCAGACGATCTGGCTGTCCGGGCCGGGCATGGTCGAACCTCGTTGTTCCGGGCGGGCAGCTTGACCATATATTCGGAATCGTGTAGGTATGCAAGAATGACCAGCGACACCCAGCCAGACTGCTCCCGACCCGATGCTGCCGGGATCGACCCGGAGGCGATGCGCGCGGCTGCGGCCGAGGCCAGCGAGTTCCTGAAATCGCTGGGCAACCAGCACCGGCTGATGATCCTTTGCGCGCTGAGTTCGGGAGAAAAGTCGGTGGGCCAGCTTGCCGCTTTTCTGGGCATCCGCGATTCGACGGTCTCGCAGCATCTGGCGCTGCTGCGCCGCGACCGCATCATCGCCGGGCGCCGGGACGGGCAGGTGATCTGGTATCGCATCGAAAGCGAGCCGGCGCGGCGGGTGATGGCGGTGCTTTACGCCAGTTTCTGCACCGGCGGCTGATCGCCGGCCGAGGCCGCCGCTCTTCCTCCGCATCGATTCGGGCATTCCGCGCGCCGCGGGGCCGGAAACGGGGGCGGCATTGCGCCAATCGGCTTGACGATGGAAGGATCTTCGATTCTTCTCGCCATCCGGAGGGTCCTGTTCCGTTCGGGCGCGCCAGCCGGGGCCATCTTCGCAACAGCTTGCGGGCCAAGCAGGGCAGACTGGTCGCGCACCCGCACCGAAACCAGCGCGAGGAGAGGAGATGAGCATGAAGATCGGCTGCCCCAGGGAAATCAAGCCGCAGGAATTCCGCGTCGGCCTGACGCCGGCCGCCGCCGCCGAAGCCGTGGCCCACGGTCATCAGGTCCTGGTCGAGACCGATGCCGGGCTGGGCGCCGGTTTCGCGGATCAGGACTATCTGGCCGCCGGGGCGCAGATCGCGCCGGACGCGGCCTCGGTCTTTGCCGCCGCCGACCTGATCGTCAAGGTCAAGGAACCGCAGGCCCAGGAACGCGCCATGCTGCGGCAGGGGCAGGTGCTCTTCACCTATCTGCATCTGGCGCCCGATCCGGCGCAGACCCGCGACCTGCTCGACTCGGGCGTGACGGCCATCGCCTATGAGACGGTGACGGATGCGCGCGGCGGCCTGCCCCTGCTTGCCCCCATGTCCGAGGTGGCGGGGCGCTTGGCGCCGCAGGTCGGCTCATGGGCGCTGCAAAAGGCCAATGGCGGGCGCGGCGTGCTGCTGGGCGGGGTGCCGGGGGTCCGGCCGGCCAATGTGCTGATCATCGGCGGCGGCGTGGTCGGCGCCGCGGCGGCGCGGGTCGCGGTCGGCATGGGCGCGAACGTGACGGTGATGGACCGCTCGCTGCCCCGGCTGTCCTGGCTGGACGACCTGTTCATGGGCAAGCTGACCACCCAGCACGCCAGCGCCGCGGCGACCGCCGAGCTGATCCAGACCGCCGACATGGTGATCGGCGCCGTGCTGGTGCCGGGCGCGGCGGCGCCCAAGCTGGTGTCGCGGGCCCAGCTGGAAACCATGCCGCGCGGCGCGGTGCTGGTCGATGTCGCCATCGATCAGGGCGGCTGCTTCGAGACCTCGCGCCCGACCACCCATCAGGACCCGATCTACGAGGTCGATGGCATCGTCCATTACTGCGTCGCCAACATGCCCGGCGCGGTGGCGCGGACCTCGACCCAGGCGCTTGGCAATGCCACGCTGCCCTTCCTGCTGGCGCTGGCCGACAAGGGCTGGCGGCGCGCGCTGGAACAGGACCCGCATCTGCGCGCCGGGCTTGCCACGCATGAGGGGCGGCTGACCTCGCCGCCGGTGGGCGAGGCGCTGGGGCTGGCGGCGGTCACTCCGGACGAGCTTCTGGCGGGCTGAACGCGGGCGGGGCGGCCGTTTCGGCGGCCTGCGGGAACAGCGCCTCGGGGCGCAGGATGCGCAGGAAGCGGCGGCCGCTCTCGATCACGCCCTCGCGGCCAAGCTTGGCCAGGTTTCGGCTGATCGCCTCGCGGTTGGCGCCGACGATATTGGCGATCTCGGCATGGGTCGGCAGGTCGCGCAGCACGCGGCCGCGCTCAAGCCCGCCGCGCTCCAGCGCGATGCGCAGCAGATAGGCGCGCAGCCGCTCCTCGACGCTGAGCGAGATCAGCGCATGCACCCGGTCGGTCAGGCCGTGGATCTGGCGCACCAGATGGCCCATGATCGCTTGCCGCACCGAGGGATGGGTCCCGATCAGCTCCAGCAGCAGCGCGCCGGGCATCTCGAACAGCGTGCAGGCGCTGCGGGCGTAAAGCGACAGCGAGCGCGGGCTGCCCGACAGCACCGACAGCTCGCCGCAGGCGCAGCCGGGCCCGATGTCGCTATAGACGATCTCGCGCCCGGCCTGCGTCCAGTGCACGGCAAGCACGCGGCCCGACAGCACGAACAGCACCGTATCGCCCGGATCGCCGCGCTCCAGGATCAGCTGTCCCTGGTCGAACTGCCGCCGCCTCAGGGCGGCCTCGATCGGGGCCAGATCCCGCGGCGTCAGCCCGGCAAACCAATCCAGATCGCCCAGCCCCAGCGTTTCCGTCATCACCCGCGCCCTGTTCCGGTGTCATGGCCTCGATCCGGCCGGTTGCAGGTCGAATATGCCGGCTCTGTGCGTTCGCGCACTGATTGTGGCCGATCGATACGGCAGGAGCAAGGCGCAACCATGACAGCCCGAGAGCCGCCGCAATGTCCAAGCCGCCATGCACAGCCGTCCATGCCCCCGATCTTCCGGCCCTGACCGGGGCGGCCCTGCATCGGCTGGCGATGACGGCGCTGCTTTTGCAGGTCCGGGCCGGCTTGCAGGGCGGGCAGCCGGGCCCGGTCTGCGGGCGCGGCACCGGCGCCATGGAGGGCGCGGCCGCCAAGGCCGAGGCCGATCTGCGCGCCATGTCGCGCTATTGCCTGGACCATCTGCTGCCCCGCACCCGCAGCCTGCTGGTCCAGGCCGGGACGCTGGCCCGCGGCCTGGCCGCGCCGCCCTGCGAGGCCGCGCAGCTGCCGGCGCTGCTGAAGGCCGCCGCGGGCGATCTGGATCGCTGCCGCTCCATCCTGCGCGGCCATACCCGCACCGCGCCGCGCGGCGCCGGGATGATCCGGTTCAGCGCGCAGCGGCTCTGGGGCGCGCTGGCGGCCGAACTGCACCGGACCGAGGGCGCCGACGGGCCGATGATACAGGCCTGCACCCGCATCGAGGAACTGGCCCAGAAGCTGGCGGCGGCGGTCGAGGCGCTGCTGGAAGCCGGGACCGAGATGCCCTTGGCGCAGCGTCACCGGCTGGGCCGGGCGCTGACCGGCGCCGCGGCCCGGGCGGCGGCGGGGAACTGGCGCGGCGAGGCGCTGCTGGGGGCGGCGGGGCCTCATGCCGGCCGGCTGTCGCGGCCGGCCGCGCTGCTCGACCGGCTGGAATTGGACTATCGCGGGCTTCGGGCCGGCAGCGTTCCGGTGGCGGCGGCGCTGGCCATCGCCACGCAGGCCAGCGCGCAATCCGCGGTCGCCGCCCGGCTGGAGCAGGACCTGCAAGAGCTGGACCGGCTGCTGGGCGGACTGGCCGCCGATTACCGCGCCATGGTCAAGCTGGCGCAGCGGGGGCAGGGCAGGGCGGCGGTGCTGCGGCGGCTGGACCTGGATGCGCCCGCCTGGCGCGAGGCGGCCCGCGCCCTTGCCGAACCGCTGGCGCTGCTTGGGCCGGCCGCCGAAGCGCCATCGCAGCCCGGACCGACGCCTGCGCCCCCGCCGATGGCGCGGGCCTGACGGGACGATCCGACAACGGCAAGGCGGCGTCGCTTTCGGTCCGGCCGGTCCGGCGCGCACCGCCGGCGCGATCCCGGTTCCGGCCGGCTGCTCCGCGCGCGGCGGCACCCGTCCGGCCGGTTCCGCCTGTCGGGGAGCCGCCCGCTTCCGGGGTTTCCGCACTTGACAGTTCAGTTCAGGGCGGATTTCACGGTCTCCGGCAGGCATTGCCGCCATGCAGGAAAGCCGGGAGCCGATGTCAGGGTGATGAGCGCGCAGTCCGATCTGTCCGGTCCCCGGCTGCTCACCGTGCTTTATGCCGATGTGCACGGCTATACCGGGCTGGTCGAGCGGGACGAGGCCGGCACCGTCGCCCGGCTGGCGCGCTCGCTGCGCCTGATCCGCCGGCTGGCCGGCGATTACGGCGGCTCGGTGGTGAATACCGCCGGCGACGGGCTGGTGGCGGTTTTCGAAAGCGTCCACCAGGCGCTGCATTTCGCGCTCGAGATGCAGCAGGAACTGTCGCAGGACGCGGCCTGGACCGGCGGGGCCGAGCCGATCGCCTATCGCATCGGCATCTCCATCGGCGAGGTCTTTGCCGGCAGCGACGGGGTCTATGGCCACAGCGTCAACCTGGCCGCGCGCATCCAGAGCTTCGCCGCGCCCGGCGGCGTCTGCATCACCGAAGCGGTCTATCGGCTGGTGCGCGGCCATCCCGACCTGGTCCTGCGCTCGCTGGGGCGCAAGCGGCTCAGGAACATGACGGCGCCGGTCGAGATCTATGCGGTCGGGCTCGCCTCGGCGGCGGCGGGGCCCCGCGCGATCCCTGCCGCGCCACCGCCTGCCGCCGGGACGCTGGCCTTGCCCGATGCCTCGCTGGCGGTCTTGCCGCTGGAAAACCTCTCGGGCGACCCGAACGACCTGCATCTGTGCCGGGGCCTTGCCGCCGATCTGATCACCAGCCTCAGCCGGTTCCGGCACCTGATGGTGATTGCCCGCCATTCCGCCTTCCTGGCGGCGGCCGAGGTCGCGTCGCTGCGCGAGATCGGCCGGCGGCTGGGGGTGCGCTATCTGCTCGCCGGCAGTTTCCGGCGCGTGGACAGCCGCATCAGGATCACTGCGGACCTGATCGAGGCCGAGACCGAGAACACGCTCTGGTCCGAACGCTACGACGGGGCGATGGCGGGCATTCTCGACATCCAGGACGATATCGCCGCCACGACCGCCGCACGCGTCGCCCTGCGCATCGAGGCGGCCGAACGGCGCCGGCTGGCCGAGCAGACCCACCCGGCGCTTTACGCCTATGGGCTGGTGCTGCGCGGGCTGGAACTGGACTTCCGCTTCCGTCCCGAGGCGAACCTGCACGCGCGCCGCCTGTTCGAGCAGGCGCAGGAGCTCGATCCGCTCTATGGCCGCAGCTATGCGGCGATGTCGCGGACCTTCAACGTGGAATGGCGCTACAACTGGAGCAGCGATCCGCAGGCGGCGCTGGACCGGGCGCTGGACCTGGCGAAGCGCGCGGTGGAATGCGACGGGTTCGACGCGCGCGGCTTTTCCGAGATGGGGCTGGCGCATCTTTACAAGAAGCAGCACGCCGAGGCGACGTCGGCCTATGAGCATGCGCTGGCGCTGAACCCCAACGACGCCGACCTGCTGGCCTATACGGGGGATTGCCTGGCCTATGTCCGGCAAGGCGAAAGGGCGGTGCGGCTGATCCGGCGGGCGATGCGGCTGAATCCCTATCACCCGGACGCCTATCTGTGGTTCCTGGGTGACGCCCATTTCCACATGGGCGAATATGCCGAGGCCATCGAGGCGCTTTCCCGCATGCGCGACGGTTCCGAGGCGCATCGGCTTCTGGCCGCCAGCCACGCGCTGCTGGGCCAGATGGACGAGGCCCGCCACCATGCGCGCGAGGTGATACGCGTGCACCCGAACTTCACCATCGCGCATTGGCGCAAGGTGCCGCCGCTGCAGCATCCCGAGGATCTTGAGCTTTATGTCGATGCGCTGCGCATGGCCGGGCTGCGCTGAACCGGGGCGGTTTTCCGGCCGGATTCCGCCGACCCGGCCGCCCGCGTCTTGAGCTTGCCCGGCGGCTTGCGCCTTAATTCCCGCATGACGGGTAAGCAACGGGCCTCTCTGCTGCGGCGTCTGAGGGTGCGCATGGCCGCCTCGATCGGGGTCGCGGCCGCGGTGCTGCTCGGCCTTTGGCTGAAGGTCGAGGAAGCGCGGGCGCCGCAGGAGCCGCCTGCGGTGGCGCTGGGGCAGCCGGTCGATCTGGGCCGGACCGAGATCACGCCGCTGTCGCTTTCGCTGGCACCGCCGGAACGCGAGGGCGAGCCCCGGCGGCTGCTGTTGCGCGCCCGGCTGCTGAACCTGACCGGAGAGACCCAGTCCGCCGTCTTCGGCTTTCCGCCGCACCCGCCCGAACTGGCTGCCGCAGGCGTGGCCTGGCCCGAGCCGGAGGTCACGCTCGACCGCGACGGCGAGCTGCTCTGGCACCTGCAGCCGCGGCTGGCCGAGCGGGTGACGCTGGCCTGGCGGGTGCCGCCGGGCTGGCAGCCCGGGCCGGTCTCGCTGACCTTCCAGCGGCAGACCTTCAAGCTCAGGGACAATCTCTATGGCAAGTCGAGCTGGCTGCTGTTCCAGCCCGCCGGCCGCATGGCGACCACGCCAGAGGGGGCGCCATGATCCGGGCGGGGCGCGTCCTGATCGTTCTGGCCGGGGCGGCGCTGCTGGGCGCCATGATGCAGAGCGCGCCGGATTATGACAGCACCGTGCAGCCGTTCCGCAGCCCTGTCGCGGCCGGCGAAACCGGCGAGGCGCGCAGCTTCCGGGCCCGCTTCACCGGCATGCGGCTGGCCGAGCGCATCGCCTTTCGCCGCTATGGCCGCGATCTGGTCCGCGACAGCGACGGCCTGTTCCTGATCGCCGAGATCGAGGCCGAGCCCAGGCTGGCCTCGCAGCGCCTCGACGCGGTCTGGCAGGGGGCGAGCGGGCGGCGCTATGCGCTGTCGCACCGCGCCGAGGACATTCCGCGCGGGCTTGAAAGCCGCTGGTTCCAGCCCGGCCTGACCGACCGCGCCATCGCCGTCTTCGAGCTGCCCGAGGACGAGGTCGCGGGCGGGGCGCTGGTGCTGACGGGCAGCGCCAGCGCGGTCTTCGACAGCGCCCTGCACCTCGCCCCGCCGGCCTTGCCCGAGCGCCAGCCGATCATCCGGTTCGCGCCATGAAACACCTGCTGTGGATCATCCTTGCCGCGGTGCTGCTGCTTGCCAATGTGGTGGTCGCCGGCTGGACCGAGATCGCCGACCTGCGCCGCGCGCGCGAATGGCAGGTGACGCAGGCGGGCGAGGCGGAGGCCGAGCTGCGCGGCGTGCATGTCCGGGTCGTTCAGGTCTGGGCGGGAACCGCGCCCAACCTGCCCGAGCGGGCGCTGGTCCTGGTCCGCCTGGCGCTGCGCGGTCCCGAGGCGGCGCGGCATGGCTGGGCCGGCTGCGATGTCGGCCTGCGCGACGCCGCCGGCCGGCAATGGCTGCCGCTGACAAGCGCCGATGCCGAAGGGGCGGTCCGGGTGATCGCACCCGACGGCGAGAACATGGGCCGTTGCAACCCCTTGCCCCATGACGCGCCGCCCGAGGGGCAAGAGATTCTGTCGGACCAGCTTTTCCTGGTGCCTGCCGAGTTGCTGAAGGGGGCGCGGCTGCGCGTCTCGGCCTTGGGAACGCGGCCCGAGGCGCTGGAATTCCCGGTCAGGCCGGTGCTGCGCGATCTGCGCTAGCGGCCCGGGCCGCCTGCGCCCGCCCGGCCAGCTCCAGCCCGGCGGCGAGGATGCAGAACTGCAGGACGCAGACCAGCACCCCGTCCTGCTGCTGGCCCGGCGCACCGAACAGCAGGTTCAGCGGATATTGCGCCACCTGCCAGACCCGCAGGTCCTGCGGCCCGATCAGCTCGGCCAGCCCGATCCAGGCCCAGCGGCCCGCCCAGTCGGCCAGCCGCCACAGCACCAGCACCGAGACGGTCAGCGAAAACCCCGCCGATCCGGCCAGCAGCACGCCGTTTGCCACCGCATGCCAGCGCCTGACCAGCCCGGCCCAGAAATGCCCGAGAAAGTCGGTCAGCGGTTTCGGCAGCCCCTGCCAGCGGTCCAGCACCTTGCCGGCCGAGCGCCGCGTCTCCTCGGCCATGAGGTTCAGGTCGTGGCCGTAGACGATGGCACCGAGGTTGAACCAGATCAGCGGCAGCAGCGCATACCAGAACAGCCGCACCAGCCAGGGCCAGGGCTGGAAGGCGGGCGGCCAGTCCACCGGGCGGCGCGCGGCATCGACGACCTCGGCCGCGGCGGGCGGGAACAGGCTCTGCCACAAGGCGCCGGGCGAGGGCAGCTGAGCCAGCCATGCGACGAAGCCCTCCTGCCAGCCCGCGATGACGTAAAGGCCCAGCACCGCCCAGCTCGCCTCGCAGGCGACGACCAGCAGCGGCCAGATCCCGGCCTCGCTGCGCTTGTGCATGGCTTTCGCGCCGCGCCGGATCGCCCAGATCAGCAGCACCGCCGCCACCACCCACAGCGTGCTTTGCACCTCAAGCGCGGTGGGCGCCCGCTCGGGCGAGACCTCCGTGAAGTCGATGCGCTCCATCGAGGTCGAAAGGAACGCCTTGGAATAGTCGCGCAGCGTGTTCCCGAGCAGGCCCCAGCCGGCATAATAGCCGTAGAACGGGATCAGCACCGCCAGAAGCGCCCCGGCCAGCATGCCGATGCCGGGCCGGCCGTCGGCCGCCTCCGTTCCGGCGGCCGGCGCCTCGCGGCGGCGTCTTGCGCGAAAACGCAGCACCGGCAGCCCATCGCGCAGGATCACGAACATGGCGACGAACAGCACCAGTTGCAGCAGGATCACCGGCACCAGCGCGATCAGCCCGGCCAGCCGGTCGGCGAAGCCGATCTCGACCGCCAGCATCATCAGCAGCGCGCCGAGCAGGGTGCCGGCCAGCCAGGTGGCGGCCAGCACCGCGCCGTAGTTCCGAAACAGCCGCGCCGCCAGCAGGACATGCTGGCGCAGGATCTTCAGGTCCCCGGTCATGGCCGCAGGATCGCAGGATCGCCCTCGCATCGCAAGCCTGGCGCTGGCGGCGGTTCAGGATCGCGCGTCGTCGGCGTGGCGCCCCAGCCCGCCAAGACCCATGCCCACGCCCATGCCGCCGCCCATCGCGGCACCGCCGCCGCCGCCGCCGGTCTTGCCGCCGCCTTCGCCGCGCCCGCCCCGGGACGAACCGCCCTGCTGGCGCGCCGGGCCCTGCAGCGGAATGGTCACGTCCCCGGGCACCGGCGCCAGGTCCAGCGCCTTGCGGATGAAATCGCGCAGCGAGACGACCAGCTCGGCGGTATGGATCGGCCGGCCGGCGGCCATTTCGGCCGCGGCATGGCTGGCCAGGCGGACCTGTTCCTCGGTGCCCAGCAGGATGATGTCGGACAGCGCCGCCTCGACCGCGTCGCGGATGCGGCGGGCGCGGTCCGAGCCGCCGGCCTCTTCCGCGCCGGCGGTCTGGGCCTGCTGCCGCAGGTCGCGCAGATGCGCCGGATCGACCAGAAGCTCGCCGGTGAACGAGCCGCCGAGCACCTTGTAGGCCGCGATCAGCGTGCGCAGGCGTTCGTTGATCTGGCGGTTCATGCGCTGCTGGCGCTGCTGGATGGTCAGCAGCATCAGCACCCGGATGCCCACGCCGATCAGCGTGAACAGCGCAAGGCCCAGCAGCGTCGTCAGAATCCCCTGCCACGAGCTGAAATCGAAATAGCGCATCATCCATCCCCCTTTGGCCCGGCACGGACCTTTATCCCATCGCTTCGGGGCGCTGCGCCAGAGGGTTGTCCGCGCCGCCGGTTATTCCAGCTTGCGGCGCAGGTCCGTCTCGCGGGCGCGCAGATCGGGGTCGGCTCCTCGCCGCATTCCTCGCTTTCGAAGACCGTGCGCAACTCCGGCTCGCCGCTGCGGAAGGGGGCCTGCCTCGCCCGGTCCAGCGCCTCCTGCAGTGAGCCGACCTTCCAGAGCCAGAAGCCCGCCACCGGCTCCCTGTCCCGGCGAAAGGCCCGTCGAGCACCGCCGGCCCGGCGGCAGCGAAGCGGATGCGGTGGCCGCGGCTGCTGCGGTGCAGCCCCTCGCCGGCATCACCCCCGCCTCGGCAAGCCTTTCGTTGAAGCGGGTCACTTCCTCCAGCTCCCAGGCGGTCGGCATCACGCCGGCCTCGCTGTCCTCGTCGGCCCTGACCAATGCCATGGCGCGCATGATCGTCTTCTTTCTTCGATCGCAGCGGATGCAAGGGCCAACGCATGGCCGGCCAGCGCGGGAACCGACATGCGGGGCCGATTTTTTCGCTCCGTTCCTTTCGGATATTCCGGCGGCCGGGCCAGGAACCGGGCGGTCAGCCAGCGGCCGGGCCACCTCTTGGATCCTCGTTCAGGCCAAGCCTGCGCATGCGGCGATAGATCGTGCTGCGGTCCACCCCCGCCTGCCGCGCCACGGCCGAGATATTGCCCTCGCATTCCGCGATCAGCCGGCGCAGCCCGGCGCGCTCGGTCCCGTCGGGGCCGGGTCGGGCGGTCGCCTGCGCCGCGCCGATCTCATCGGGCAGATCCTCGGGGCCGACCGTGGCGCCGTCGCAGAGCGCCGCGCAAAGCGTGCAAAGATTGACGATCTCGCGCACATTGCCGGGCCAGTCATGCGCCAGCAGCAGCACCATGGCCTGCGGCGAGAAACGCGGCCTGCCCTCGGTCGCGGCGGCGATGCGGGCGATCAGCCATTCCAGGTCTGCCCGCGCCCGCACCGGCGGGATGTCCAGCACCAGCCCGTTCAGCCGGTAATACAGGTCCTGCCGGAACCGCCCCTCGGCCACCAGCCCGCCCAGGTCGCGATGCGAGGCCGAGATGACGCGGATGTCCACCGGCTCGGCGCGGGTGGCGCCGACCGGCAGCACCTCGCGCTCGGACAGCACGCGCAGCAGCCGCGCCTGCAGGGCCAGCGGCATGTCGCCGATCTCGTCCAGGAACAGCGTGCCGCCATGCGCCTCGCGGATCAGGCCCTTCTTGCCGCGGGCATGGGCGCCGGTGAAGGCGTTCGGGGCATAGCCGAACAGCTCGCTTTCGATCAGCGCCTCGGGCAGGGCGGCGCAGTTGATCGCCACGAAGGAACCCCGCCGCCGGGACGAGGCATGCATGGCGCGGGCGATGAATTCCTTGCCGGTGCCGGTCTCGCCGCGCAGAATGACGCTGATCTGGCGGTCCACCACCTTGGCGGCGCGCTCGGCCAGGCGCTGCATGGCCGGGTCGCCGCCATGGATCGCGCGCAGCGGCTGGGGCAGGCTGGTCTCCGCGGCCCGGCGCGGCGGCGCGGTGGGCGGCACGGCGCGGGCAAAGATCAGCCCGCCGGCCTGCATCTCCAGCGCGCCGTCGACCGGGGCCATGGCGCGCGACAGCTTGGGCAGGTCGTCCAGGTCGCAGGCGAAGATGTCGTCGAAGCGCCGGCCGATCAGCGCCTCGGCCGGCCCGCCGGCCAGAAGCTCGCGCGCGTTGTTGGTCATGCCGCTGATGCGGCCCCCGGCGTCGATGGCGACCGCGGCCATCGGGTCCACGTCCAGGAATTCGGGCGAGGGGTTCAGCCGCAGGATCCAGTCGGCGCGGTGCCGGCGCACCAGATTGGCCATCTCGATGCGGCGGGCGCAGGATTTCATCACCTCCAGCGTCAGCGCCTGGCTCATCTTGTCCTGCGGCGCCTGCAGATGCGACAGGTCCAGCACCCCGATCAGCCCGCCGCGCGTGTCATGCACCGGCACGGCGGTGCAGGACAGCGGCGTCAGCGCCAGGTCGAAATGGTCGGTGCGATGCACGGTGATCGCCCGCCCGGTGGCGAGGCAGGCGCCCACGCCGTTGGTGCCGACATGGCTTTCATGCCATTCCGAGCCGGCGATCAGGCCGGCATGGCGCAGCTCGCGGTCCAGTTCCGCGTCGCCGATGGCATCGACGGTCACGCCGCGCGCATTGGACAGCAGCAGGACATAGCCCATCGTGTTCACGCGGCGGTAAAGGTCCTCCATGCCGTGCCGGGCCATGCCCAGCAATTCCTCGGATTCCTGGCGGTGCTGGCGCAGTTCCTGCTGGGTGACGATGCGCGGCCCGGCATGGCGGCCGGGGTCGAGCTGGTGTTCGTTCACGCAGCGCCGCCACGAGGCCAGCACATCGGCATCGCGGCGCGGCGAAGGTTCGCCCTCGGCCACGCGAATGACTTCAAGGACATGCGTCCCGGTATCCGGCATTCCCCGCATCGGCTCCTCCCAAAGCCCGGCGCGACCATAGCACGGGCCGGGCCGCGCCGGGGCAGAAATCTTGCCGCAGGCGCGGGCCGTCAGCGCGACAGGTCGATCAGGATCTTCAGCTGGCTGCCGGCCGGGTCCAGCAGCGCCTCGAACCCCTCGGCCACCGCCTCGTCCAGCGCGATGCGCTTCGTCACCACCCGCCTGGCCGGGATCGCGCCCGAGGCGATCAGCTCGATGGTGCGCGGCCAGCCATGGGTCGGATAGCACCACGAGCCGCGGATCTCGGCATCCTTGAAGGTCAGCTGGAAGAAATCCACGCTGCCCTTGCCGGGATGCAGGCCGGTCTGCACGATCACCCCCTGCTTGCGCACCGCGTCCAGGCAGGATTGCAGCGCCCGTTCATTGCCGACGCATTCCAGCGCCACGTCGCAGCCGATGCCGCCTTGGGTGCCGGCGCGCACCCGCTCGCCCACATCCTCGCGCGCGGGGTTGATGGCGACGACACCCGGCACCACCTCGGCGGCGAGCCGCAGCCGCGTGTCGTTCACGTCCGACACGAACAGCCGCGTCGCGCCGAAGGCCCGCGCGGTCAGCAGCGCCAGGATGCCGATGGGCCCGGCGCCCGTCACCAGCACCGAATCCCCGGCGGTGATCCGGCCCCGGTCGCAGGCATAGACGCAGACGGCGGTCGGCTCGACCAGCGCCGCCTCCTCGTCGCTCATGCCGTCGGGGATCTTCTCGACATTGTAATCGTTGAGCAGCGCCATCTCGGCCATGCCGCCCGAGACCCAGGACAGCCCGACCAGCGCCAGACTGCCCGAGAGGTTGTGCCAGCCGCGGTCGGCGAAATGCTCGCCGCCGCGCGGCATGATCAGCGGCTGCACCGCCACCCGGTCGCCGGGCGCCACCTTGGTCACGCCCTCGCCCACCGCCAGCACCTCGCCGCCGAATTCGTGGCCCAGCACCTGCGGGCCATGGGCGCCGGAATAGGGATGCGGCGCGGTCGGAATGAAGATCGGCCCCGAGGCGTATTCGTGCAGGTCGGTGCCGCAGATGCCGACATGGCGGTTGCGGATCAGCACCTGCCCGGGACCGGGCCGGGGCGGTTCGGGAATATCCTCGACCCTAAGGTCCCGCGCGGCATGGAAACGCAAGGCTTTCATGGTGTTCCCCCTTACAATTCGTCAAAGGCGGCCAGCGCCTTGGCGGCATAGACCGTGCCCGGCCCGCCCGACATCTCGATGGCGACGGCCAGCACCTCCAGCAGTTCCTCGCGGCTGGCGCCGTGGGCCTTGGCCTCGCTGGCGTGAAAGACGATGCAATCCTCGCAGCCGCGCCCGATGGCGACGGCGATGGCGATCATTTCCTTCATGGCGGGGCTGACCTTGCCCTCGCGGTTGGCGGCGAGCATCAGCCCGCGGAATGCGGACATGGTCTTGCCGTCGGCCTTGTAAAGCGCGGCGGCGCGCGCGTTCATCTCGGCCAGTTTCTGTTTCGCGCTCATAGCAGCACCATGCCGCCGTCGACGACCAGGCTTTGCCCGGTCATGTAATCCGACCCGGCCGAGGCGAGGAAGATCGAGACGCCGGCCAGATCCTCGGGGCGCGACGGGCGGCCCAGCAGGATGTCGGCCGAGAAGCCCTCGAAAGCCTCGTTGTCGCGTTGGGTCAGCCCCTCGTCCTTGAAGCCCTTGTCGATCAGCTTCCACATGTCGGTGGCGACCACGCCGGGGCAGATGGCGTTGACGCAGATGCCGTGCCTGCCGAAGGCGCGGGCCGCGGCCTGGGTCAGCGCCACCACGGCGAACTTGCTGGCCGAGTAATGCGCCAAGGGCTCGTAGCCCTGCTTGCCGGCAATCGAGGCGGTGTTGACGATCTTTCCGCCGCCGCCCTGGGCGATGAACTGCTTCGCCGCCTCCTGGATGCCGATCAGCACGCCCATGGCGTTCACGTCCATGACGCGGTGCCAGTCGTCCTCGGTGATGTCGTTGAACGGCTTGACCTGGGCGATGCCGGCATTGTTGAACATGGCGTCCAGCCGGCCATGTTCGGCGGCGGTGCGGGCGATCAGCGCGCGCGTGCTGGCGCGGTCGGTCACATCGACGGCAAGGCCGATGGCCTGCCCGCCCGCCTCGCGGATCTCGGCGGCGGTGGATTCGGCGGTATCGGCGGCGATGTCGGCGATCACCACCCGGGCGCCGGCCTGCGCCAGCCCTTCGGCGATGGAACGCCCGATGCCGCGGCCCGCGCCGGTGACGATGACCACGCGGCCTTCGACGGAATTGCTCATCTCTCTCCTCCCATTGCAAAGGGCCGCCCCCGAGGGGACGGCCGGATTGTCAGGCGATGAAGTCGCGGATCAGGCGGTTGACCTCGGCCGATTGCTCCATCTGCACCATGTGGCCGGCGTCCGGGATGACATGGCGCGACGCCCCCGGCAGGCTTTCGGCATGGGCGGCGGGAATGATCGCATCGGCCTCGCCCCAGATCACCTGCGCCGGCACGCCCGAGGCGGCCAGCGCCTCGGCCAGTCGCTCGGCCTGCCGGCCCTCGCGGAACAGGTTTCCGGCCAGTTCGGCCAGGAAATCCTGCACCCCGTCGAGGCGCTTGTATTTCAGCAGGTCCTCGACCATCGCGCGGCTGACCAGCGACTGGTCCCTGAACAGATGCGCCAGCACCGGCTTCAGGTCCTTGCGCCCGGCGGCCTGCACGAAGCCGTCGATGTATTCGGCATTGATCTCGGACCCGAGGCCCGCCGGACAGATCAGCGTGACCGAGGCGGCGCGCGCCGGGTGCTGCGCCGCCAGCGTGCCGGCGACCAGCCCGCCCATGGAATGGCCGGCCAGATGCGCCCTGTCCGCGCCGATATGGTCGAGGAAGGCCAGGACGGTTTCCACCATCAGCCCCAGCCCGGCCGGGCGCGCGGATTTCACCGACTGGCCATGACCGGGCAGGTCCAGCGCATAGACCGGCGCGGCTTCCGCCAGCGCGTCGATATTGAACAGCCAGTTGTCCAGATCGCCGCCGAAGCCGTGGATCAGCACCAGCGGCGCGCCCTCGCCCGGACGCTCGGCATAGCGGATGCGGCCCATGGGCAGGTCGGCATATTGATAGGCGGGTCCGGCATTCTCGTCCTCGTCGCCGGCCGAGGGCGCCTGATAGGCGGCGACATAGGCGTCGATTTCCGCGTCCGGCACCGATTCCGGCGCCATCACCGCCAGCAGCGCGCGCACCGGATAGGTCTCGCCCTCGATGCCGACGCGGCGGCGCAAGAGGCCCCCGTCGGCGGCCTCGACCACATTGGCGATCTTGTCGGTCTCGACATCCATGATCTCGTCGCCGGGCTTGATCTCGGCGCCCTCGGCCACGTGCCAGGCCGCCAGCTTGCCCTCGCGCATCGAGAGCCCCCATTTCGGCATCAGGATCGGGGTGATGTCTGCCATGTCAGTTCTCCAGCGTCTTGCGAACGGCCGCGGCGATACGCTCGGCCGAGGGCACATAGGCGTCCTCCAGCGAGGGCGAGAAGGGCACCGGCGCATGCGGCGGCGTCACCATCTGGATGGGTGCCTTGAGCGCGCCGAAGGCGTCCTGCGCCACGGTGGCGGCGATGTCGGCGGCGATGGAACAGCGCGGGTTCGCCTCGTCCACGCAGACCAGCCGGCCGGTCGCCTCGACGCTTTCCAGCACCGTGTCCATGTCGATGGGCGACAGCGTGCGCAGGTCGATCACCTCGACATCGACGCCGTCCTTCTTCAGCAGCTCGGCGGCTTCCAGCGAGCGGCCGACCATCTGGCCATAGGTGACGATGGTGGCGTCCGCGCCCTCGCGGACGATGTTCGCCTCGCCGAAGGGGATGGCATAGGGTTCCTCGGGCACGTCGCAGGTGCTGGCGTAAAGGTTCTTGTGTTCGAGGAAGATCACCGGGTCGTTGTCGCGGATCGCCTGGATCAGCAGACCCTTGCAGTCATAGGCGTTCGAGGGGCAGACCACCTTCAGCCCCGGCAGATGCGTGAAAAGCGGCGTCAGCATCTGGCTGTGCTGGCCCGCCGCGCGAAAGCCCGCGCCGCACATCGCCCGGATCACCACCGGGGTTTCCGCCTTGCCGCCGAACATGTAGCGAAACTTCGCTGCCTGGTTGAACACCTGGTCCAGGCAGACGCCGATGAAATCGACGAACATCAGTTCCGCCACCGGCCGCAGCCCCGCCGTCGCCGCGCCCACCGCCGCGCCGACATAGGCGCTTTCCGACAGCGGCGTGTCGATCATCTGCTTCGGATGCTTGGCGTAAAGCCCCTTGCTGACACCGAGGACGCCGCCCCAGGCGTCGTCCTCGCCCTGCGCGCCGGCGCCGCCGACGATATCCTCGCCCATCATGATCACGGTGGGGTCGCGGCTCATCTCCTGATCCAGCGCCTCGTTCACCGCGTCCTTCATGCTGATGATGCGTGCCATGGTTTCCCCTCCCTCAATAGGACACGTAAACGTCGGTGGTCAGTTGTTCCGGGCCGGGCAGCGGCGCGGCGATGGCCTCGACCACCGCCTCGTCGATCAGCGCCGCCACCTCGGCGTCGATGGCGTCCAGCTCGGCATCCGAGATCACCCCGGCCTCGGTCACTTTCTGGCGGAACAGCTTCAGGCAATCGTTGTGCGCGCGGTTGTATTCGTTCTCGCCCGGCGCCTTGTAGGTCTGGGCGTCGCCTTCGAAATGGCCGAAGAAGCGGACGTTCTTGCACTCCAGCAGCGTCGGGCCGGCGCCTTCGCGGGCGCGGCGGATGACCTCGCCCGCCGCCTCGTGGACGGCGAAGAAATCCAGCCCGTCCACGGTGATCCCCGGCATGCCGAAGCCGGTCGCCCGGTCCACGTAGCTGTCCGAGGCGGTGGCGTAATCGACCGAGGTCGATTCGGCATAACCGTTGTTTTCCACCACGAAAATCACCGGCAGGTTCCAGATCGCGGCCAGGTTCATGCTTTCCAGCACCGTGCCCTGGTTCGAGGCGCCGTCGCCGAAGAAGGTGATGCCGACGCCGTCATGGCCCAGCTTCTGGGCCGCCAGCGCCGCGCCGCAGACCAATGGCGCGCCGGCGCCCAGGATGCCGTTCGCGCCCATCATCCCCAAGGACAGGTCGGCGATATGCATCGAGCCGCCCTTGCCGGCGCAGCAGCCGGTGGCCTTGCCATAGATCTCGGCCATCATCGCCTTGACGTCGACGCCCTTGGCGATGCAATGGCCATGGCCGCGATGGGTCGAGGCGATGCGGTCGCGGTCGTGCAGATGCATCATGATGCCGACCGCCGTCGCCTCCTCGCCGGCGTAAAGATGCACGAAGCCCGGGATCTCGCCGCGGGCGAAATCGACATGCAGCCGTTCCTCGAAATCGCGGATGGTGCGCATCTTGCGATAGGCTTCAAGCAGCCGCTCCTTGGGCAGCGGAAACGGATTGGACATGAACTCCTCCCTTGTCTGGTTCAGTCTGGGTTGCGGATGAACAGCCCGGCCTGCGCGGCATGGGCCATGCAGGCGGGCACGTCGATGGTGCGGAAGGCGTCGGGCACCAGCCGCACCGAGACCTGGTCGCTTTCGGTGAATGTCAGCTCGCGCTCGCCATCGAAGGCCAGCGTGCCGGCGGGGATCGAGGGGCGATGCGCCCGGCCCGGCGCCATGCGCGCGATGCCGGCGATGCCCACCCGGTCGATCAGCCCCGGCGCGATGGGGGCAAGCAACTGGCGCGGCGCATCGGGCGACAGGCGGACATGCCGGCCCTCGGGCGTGGCGCGGTCCACCGGGTCGCAGAGCCCGACGATGGCCGACATGCCGATGGCCTGCGGCAGGCCGAAGGTCACGAACAGGTCGCGGAACCCGGCGGCCTTCCAGATGGCGCGGGCCCCGACGAAGCGGTCCTCGACCACGGCGACATCGACCAGCGCGATCTCGCGCCGCTCGCCCAGCGTCACCTCCAGCCATTTGTTCGGCCGCAGCGCCACGGCCTCGGGCACCTGCCCGGTGACGGCCAGCCCCACGGCGAGGCCGGTGATCGTCGGCTCGCGCAGCTCGGGAAAGGCGTTGTTGGTGCCGGTCGAGACCCCGGCCACCGGCACCGCGCCGCAGGCCCCCACCACGACGCGGCTGGTGCCGTCGCCGCCCAGAACCACGATGGCGCCCACGCCGTCCCCGGCCATCATCCGCGCGGCGCGGGCGCTGTCTTCGGGCGTGGCGGTGACGGGCATGTCCAGATAGCGCAGGCGCGGGAAATTCCCGTGGCCGAGTCGAAGCTCGCGCTGGATGCTGCGTTCCAGGTGAAAGCGGATGCCGCCGTTTTCCGGCATGACCACCACCTCATCGACGCCGGACGCGGCCAGCCCGGCCATCATGCGCAGCACGATATTGGCGCGGTCGTTGATGGGCAGGTTGCCCGCATGCGAGATCACCCGCCGGATGTCGCGGGCCGAAATCGGATTGGCGATGATGCCGACCTTGACCATGTCTGTCCTCCCTGCCCATCATGCAAGCAACGGCCGTGCCAATTTTCTGGCGCAGGGTTTGCCGGGGTTTTCGCGCCGGGCTGTTGCATGGCCGTGCAACACTGTGGCGCCACAGGGGTGGGGGATGCAGAACCAGCAGCAGCGCCAGATCCGCGGCCTTGCGCTGAGCCAGCAGATGCGGCTGTCGCTGGACCTGCTGCATATGGATGGCGCGCGCCTGCGCCGCCGTCTGCGGCTGGAGGCGGCGCGGAACCCGTGCCTGGACCTGGTCGAGACGCCCGAGGCGCTGACGGCAAGGCAGGCGCTGGCCGCGCAGATCGGGCTGCTGCGCCTGACCCGGGACGAGGCCGATCTGGCCCGGGCGCTGGTGCATTGCCTGGACGAGCGCGGCTGGCTCGCCGACCCGCTGCCCGAGATCGCCGGCTGGCTGGCGGTGCCGGCCGCGCGGATCGAGGCGCTGCTGCCCGTCCTTCAGGGCCTCGACCCGCCCGGCATCTTCGCTCGCGATCTGGCCGAGTGCCTGCGGCTGCAATTGCGGGCGCGGGGACGGCTGGACCCGATGATCGAGCGGCTGTTGCAGCGGCTGGACCTGGCCGCCTCGGGCGATCTGGCGGCGATCCGGGCGCATTGCGGCTGCGATGCCGAGGACGCGGCCGGGATGCTGGCCGATCTGCGCGCCCTGTCGCCCTTTCCGCTCTCCGAGGACATGACACCCTCCATGGCGCCCGAACTGGAGCTGACGGCGGACGGCCGTGTCCTGCCGCTGGACGCACCGGCCCCGACGCTGCGCGCCGGCGCGGGCGCCGCCGGGCAGGCCGCCCTTGCCCGTGCCCTGATCACGGGTTGCGAGGCACGCGGCGCCAGCCTGCTGCGCATCGCCTCGGCGCTGGCCGAGGCGCAGGCGGATTGGCTGCGCGGGCAGGGGGCCTTGCGGGCGCTGACCATGGCCCAACTGGCTGGACGGCTGGGGCTTGCGACAAGCACCGTCAGCCGGGCGGTGGCGGGCGTGGCCATGCGGACACCGCGCGGCACGGTGCTGCTGCGCCAATTGCTGCGCATCCCGGCCAGCCCGCGCAATCCCGATCTGAGCCGCGGCGAGGCGCAGGAGGCGCTGCGCCGGCTGATCGCGGACTGGCCGGCGGGACAGCGGATATCGGACGCGGCGCTGGCGCAGCGGCTGGCCGGGCATGGCATCGCCCTGTCGCGCCGCACGGTGGCGAAATACCGCGCCGAGATGGGGCTGGCCGCCCGGGGCCGGCGCTGATCCCGGCCTTCAGGCGGGGCGCGCGCCGCGGTCAGCCCGGCCCGGCATGGTCCATGGGGCGGGACAGCTCGTGGCCGCGCTCGGCCAGGCTGGCCGACAGAAAGCCGATCACCGCCCGCACCCATTGCATCACCCGCAGGTCGCGATGGCAGGTCAGCCAATAGGTCCGGGTCAGCCGGACCCGGTCGGGCAGCACGATCTGCAGCTCGGGATATTTCGCGGCGATATACCAGGGCAGCACGCCGATCCCCAGCCCGTTGCGCACCGCCGCCAGCTGGTTGAAGATGCTGGAGCTTTTGACGCTGGCCCGGATGGCGGGATGGATCTCGCCCAGATAGTCCAGGCCGGGGGCGAAGATCATCTCCTCGATATAGCCGATGAAACGCAGCTGGCGCAGATCCTCGGGGCCGTCGATGGGCGGCAGGCCGCGCAGATGCTCGCGGGTGGCATAGAGATGCAGGGTGTAATCCGCCAGCCGCTCCGAGCGATAGGGGCCGCTGGTCACAGGGTCCAGCGTGATCGAGATATCCGCCTCGCGCCGCGACAGCGACAGCACCTGCGGCATGGTGACGAGTTCCAGCGAGATCAGCGGGAAGCGCGCGATGAAGGCGGGCAGCAGATGGGTCGAGAACAGGCTGCCGAAGCCTTCGGGCATGGCCAGCCGCAAGGGCCGCGCCTGTCCCGGGGCGCTGGCCTGGTCCAGCGGGATCAGCCCGGCGGCCTCCTCCATGCGCTCGGCGGCCTCGATCAGGCGCTGGCCGGCGGGCGTCGGTTCATAGCCGCGGGGGTTGCGCTCGAACAGCCGGGTGTTCAGCGCCTGCTCCAGCCGGTCGATGCGGCGCGAGACGGTGACATGCGAGGTGCCCAGATGCCGCGCGGCGCGCGACAACTGGCCTTCGCGCACAACCGCCAGAAAGAATTGCAGATCGTCCCAGCTGAGATTGGCCATCTGTTCGAAAACGCACAGGTCCTGTAAGAAATTACACCGATCTGAACACTTGTGTCAAAGCCGAATTACCTGCATCGTTCGGATGAGCGGGCGCGGGAGTCGCCCCTCGTCATGGACAGGACAGCGTTCCCACCCGGCCCGCCAAAGCGGCCGGCGGAAGGAGCGCGCCTTCGGGAGGACATAATGCGAAAGTTTCTGCTGTCGGCCACCGCGGTCGGCCTTGTTGCCACGCCTGCCTTGGCCGAGATCTCGGACGGCAAGGTCAGGATCGGCATCCTCAACGACCAGTCGGGGGTCTATGCCGATTTCGGCGGCAAGTTTTCCTATGAGGCGGCGCGGATGGCGGTCGAGGATTTCGGCGGCACGGTGCTGGACGCGCCCATCGAGGTCGTCACCGCCGACCACCAGAACAAGCCCGACATCGCCTCGAACATCGCCCGGCAATGGTATGACACCGAACAGGTCGATGCGATCATGGAGCTGACCACCTCCTCGGTCGGCCTGGCGGTGCAGGCGCTGAGCCAGGAAAAGAAGAAGATCACCGTCAACACCGGCGCCGCCACGACCGAGCTGACCGGGGCGCAATGCACCCCCTACGGCTTCCACTGGGCCTATGACACCCATGCGCTGGCGGTGGGCACCGGCGGCGCGCTGGTGAAGGAAGGCGGCGACAGCTGGTTCTTCCTGACCGCCGACTATGCCTTCGGCTATTCGCTGGAGGAGCAGACCGGCAATTTCGTCAAGTCGCAGGGCGGCACGGTCGCGGGCGCGGTGCGCCACCCGCTGGCGACGACGGATTATTCCTCGTTCCTGCTGCAGGCGCAGGCTTCGGGCGCCAAGGTCATCGGCCTGGCCAATGCCGGCATGGACACGCAGAACGCCATCAAGCAGGCGGCGGAATTCGGCATCACCGCCGGCGGCCAGCGCCTTGCGGCGCTGCTCTTCACCCTGGCCGAGGTGCATGGCATCGGGCTGGATGCCGCGCAGGGGCTGACGCTGACGGAAAGCTTCTACTGGAACCGCAACCCGGAATCGCGCGAGTTCGGCGAACGTTTCAAGGAACGCACCGGCGTCATGCCGAACATGGTCCATGCCGGCACCTATTCGGCGGTCACCCAGTATCTCAAGGCGATCCAGGAGGCGGGCACCGACGAGACTGAGGCCGTCGCCGCCAAGATGCACGAGATGCCGGTCGACGATGTCTTCGCCCAGGGCGGCAAGGTCGGGCCCAATGGCCGGCTGATCAAGGACGTCTACCTGATGGAGGTCAAGGCCCCCGGCGACGTGACCGAGGACTGGGACTATTACAACGTCCTGGCCACCATCCCGGGGGACGAGGCCTTCCTGAAGCCGGCCGACAGCGGCTGCCCGCTGGTCCAGTGATGGCGGCATCTGTGGCAACGCAGGCCGAGCCGCGGGTGGTTTTGTCCGCCCGCGGCCTTGGGAAGGATTTCGCGGGTTTCACGGCGGTGAACAACGTCGACCTGGACGTGGAGCATGCGCGCATCCATGCGCTGATCGGGCCCAATGGCGCCGGCAAGACCACGGTCTTCAACCTCTTGACCAAGTTCCTGCAGCCGACGCGGGGCCAGATCACGCTGCTGGGCCAGGACATCACCAATACCAAGCCCGACAAGGTGGCGCGGATGGGGCTGGTGCGTAGCTTCCAGATCTCGGCGGTGTTCCCGCATCTGACGGTGCGCGAGAACGTCAAGGTGGCGCTGCAGCGGCCGGCGGGGCTGGCGGTGCAGTTCTGGCTGCCGCTGTCGGCGCTGGACCGGCTGGACGCGCGCGCCGACCAGCTGATCGGGCAACTGGGTCTGGCGCGCTGGCGCGACCACCGCGCCGCCGACCTGTCCTATGGCAGGAAGCGCGTGCTGGAGATCGCCACCACGCTGGCGCTCGACCCCGAGGTGCTGCTGCTGGACGAGCCGATGGCCGGCATGGGGCAGGAGGACGTGGCCATGGTCGCCGGGATCATCCGCGACGTCGCCGCCGAGCGCGCCGTGCTGATGGTCGAGCACAATCTGAGCGTCGTGGCCAATATCTGCCACCACGTCACCGTGCTGCAGCGCGGCGAGATCATCGCGGCGGGCGACTATGCCGCCGTCTCGGCCGATCCGCGCGTGCGCACCGCCTATATGGGGTCCGAGGCATGAGCGCGCCGCTTCTGAACGTCCGCGACCTGCATGCCTGGTATGGCGAAAGCCATGTCCTGCACGGCGTGAACCTGACCGTCGCCGAGGGCGAGACCATCTGCATCCTGGGCCGCAACGGCATGGGCAAGACCACGACGCTGCGCGCGATCATGGGCATCCTGCGCAAGCGCACCGGCAAGATCGAATTCGCCGGGCGCGACATGACGGCGCTGCCCCTGCACCAGACCGCCCGCGCCGGCCTCGGCTTCGTGCCCGAGGAGCGCGGCATCTTCGCCAGCCTCTCGGTCGAGGAGAACCTGATGCTGCCGCCGAAGGTCGCCGAGGGCGGCATGTCGGTCGAGGAGATCTATGCGCTGTTCCCGAACCTGCAGGAACGCCGCAATTCGCAGGGCACCAAGCTTTCGGGGGGCGAGCAGCAGATGCTGGCCATGGCGCGCATCCTGCGCACCGGCGCGCGCTGCCTGCTGCTGGACGAGCCGACCGAGGGGTTGGCCCCGGTCATCATCCAGGCCATCGGCGAGGTGCTGCAGAAGCTGAAAAGCCGCGGCATGACCGTGGTGCTGGTCGAGCAGAACTTCCGCTTCGCCGCCAAGGTCGCCGACCGCTTCTACCTGATGGATCACGGCCGGATGACGGCGGAATTCCCGGTCGCGGAACTGCAGGCGCAGATGGACATGCTGCATCGGGAACTGGGGGTGTGACATGACGATGATCTTCGGCGTTCCCATTCAGGCCCTGATGGGGCAGTTGCTGGTCGGGCTGATCAACGGCTCGTTCTACGCGCTCCTGTCGCTGGGCCTTGCGGTGATCTTCGGGCTCTTGCGGGTCATCAACTTCGCGCATGGCGCGCAATACATGCTGGGCGCCTTCGTGGCGCTGCTGCTCCTGACCGTGGGCGGCATCAACTACTGGCTGGCGCTGCTGCTGGCGCCGCTGGCGGTGGGCCTGTTCGCGGCGCTGGTGGAAAAGACCATGCTGTCGCGGCTCTACAAGCTCGACCATCTCTACGGGCTTCTCTTCACCTTCGGGCTGGCGCTGGCGATCGAGGGGACGTTTCGCTATTTCTTCGGCGCCTCGGGCAAGCCCTATGCGCCGCCCGCGCAGCTGACCGGGGCGGTGAACCTGGGCTTCATGTTCCTGCCGATCTATCGCGGCTGGGTGGTCATCGCCTCGCTGGCGACCTGCATCGGGGTCTGGCTGCTGATCGAGAAGACCAAGCTGGGCGCCTATCTGCGCGCCGCGACCGAGAACCCGACGCTGGTGCAGGCCTTCGGCGTCAACGTGCCGCTGCTGCTGACCCTGACCTATGCGCTTGGCGCCGGGCTTGCGGGTTTCGCGGGGGTGCTGGCGGCGCCGGTCTATCAGGTCAGCCCGCTGATGGGGTCGAACCTGATCATCATCGTCTTCGCCGTGGTGGTGGTCGGCGGCATGGGCTCGATCCTGGGCGCCATCGTCACCGGCTACATGCTGGGCGTGGTCGAGGGGCTGACCAAGGTCTTCTACCCCGAGGCCTCGAACATCGTGATCTTCGTCATCATGGCCATCGTGCTGATCCTGCGGCCCGCGGGCCTTTTCGGAAAGGAGGCTTGACATGGCCGGCAAAGCCGAACCCATTCCGACCGAGACCGTCGCCGCCCATCCCCGCGCCGGGCAGGTCCGGCTGCTGCTGGTCGCCGTCGCGCTGGCCGGGCTCTTGGTGGCGCCGATGTTCCTCTATCCGATCTTCCTGATGAAGCTTCTGGCCTTCGCGCTCTTCGCCTCGGCCTTCAACCTGCTCTTGGGCTATACTGGGCTTCTGTCCTTCGGCCATGCCACCTTCTTCGGGGGCGCGGCCTATTTCACCGCCCATGCGGTCAAGGTCTGGGGCTGGTCGCCCGAGGCCGGCATCCTGCTGGGCGTCGCCGGCGCGGCGGCGCTGGGGCTGGTGATGGGCGCCATCGCCATCCGCCGGCAGGGCATCTATTTCGCCATGATCACCCTGGCGCTGTCGCAGATGTTCTTCTTCTTCTGCCTGCAGGCGCCCTTCACCCATGGCGAGGACGGCATCCAGTCGGTGCCGCGCGGGCATCTGTTCGGGCTGATCGACCTGAACCGGCCGATGAACATGTATTACTTCGTGCTGGCGGTGTTCGTGATCGGGCTGCTGATCATCCGGCGCTTCGTGAATTCGCCCTTCGGCATGATCCTGAAGTCGATCCGGGAAAACGAGAGCCGCGCGATCTCGCTGGGCTATTCGGTGCAGCATTACAAGCTGGGCGCCTTCGTGATGTCGGCGGCGCTGGCCGGGCTCGCCGGCGGGGTCAAGGCGCTGATCTTCCAGTTCGCGACGCTAACCGACGTCACCTGGCAGATGTCGGGCGAGGTGATCCTGATGACGCTCTTGGGCGGCATCGGCACGCTGCTCGGCCCCATCGTCGGCGCAGGGCTGGTGGTCACGCTGCAGAACTACCTCGCCACCTCCGACTTCCCCGTCACCATCATCACCGGCGTGGTCTTCATGGTCTGCGTGCTGCTGTTCCGCCGCGGCCTGGTGGGCGAGTTCTTCGCAACCAAGATCGGCAGAAGGCTCGGGTTCAGGGGCGAATCGTGATGTCGCGGCCCTCGCGTGGCTGCGGGGGCCCTGCATGGAGTATCCGATGGAAAGCTACGATTATATCGTGATCGGCGCGGGCAGCGCCGGCTGCGTGCTGGCCAACCGCCTCAGTGCCGATCCCGGCACCCGCGTGCTGCTGCTGGAGGCCGGGGGGCGCGACAATTACCACTGGATCCATATCCCGGTCGGCTATCTCTATTGCATCGGCAATCCGCGCACCGACTGGGGCTACAGCACCCAGCCCGAGCCGGGGCTGAACGGCCGGGCGCTGCTTTATCCGCGCGGCCGGGTGCTGGGCGGCTGCTCCTCGATCAACGGCATGATCTACATGCGCGGGCAGGCGGCGGATTACGACCATTGGCGCCAGCTTGGCTGCACCGGCTGGGGCTGGGACGACGTGCTGCCGCTGTTCAAGGCGCAGGAGGACCATTATCGCGGCGCCGACGCCATGCACGGCGCCGGCGGCGAGCTGCGGGTCGAGACGGCGCGGGTCCGCTGGGCGGTGCTCGACGCCTTCATGGAAGCGGCGGAACAGGCCGGCATCCCGCGGACCGAGGATTTCAACCGCGGCGACAACGAGGGCGGCGGCTATTTCGACGTGACCCAGCGCAGCGGCTGGCGCTGGAGCGCGGCCCGCGCCTTCCTGCGCCCGGTCAGGAACCGCCCGAACCTGCGCATCCTGACCGGCGCCGAGGTCGAGCGGCTGGCGATCGAGGCGGGCGAGGTCGCGGGCGTCGTCTTTCACCATCAGGGCCAGCGCCGCGAGGTCCGCGCTTCGCGCGAGACGGTGCTGGCGGCGGGCTCCATCGGGTCGGTGCAGATCCTGGAACATTCCGGCGTCGGGCGCGGCGAGGTGCTTCAGGCCGCCGGCATCGCCCCGCAGATCGAGGTGCCGGGCCTGGGCGAGAACCTGCAGGACCATCTGCAATTGCGGCTGGTCTACAAGGTCCGCGGCGTGCCGACGCTGAACGAGAAGGCCTCGCATCTGCTGGGCAAGGCGGCGATCGGGCTGGAATACCTGCTGAAACGCTCGGGTCCGATGTCGATGGCGCCAAGCCAGCTGGGCATCTTTACCCGATCCGGGCCGGACAAGGCGACGCCGGATCTGGAATTCCACGTCCAGCCGGTCAGTCTGGACAAGTTCGGCGACCCGGTGCATCCCTTCTCGGCCATGACCGCCTCGGTCTGCAACCTGCGGCCGGAAAGCCGCGGCTCGGTCCATGTCGCCGGGCCGGATTTCCGCGCCCATCCCGCGATCCGGCCGAACTACCTTTCGGCCGAGGCCGACCGCGAGGTGGCGGTGCGCGCCATCCGCCTGGCGCGCAAGATCGCCGCGCAGCCGGCCTTCAACCGCTTCAATCCCGAGGAATACGTCCCCGGCATCGCCTTCCAGACCGACGAGGACCTGGTCAAGGCGGCCGGCGCGGTCGGCACCACCATCTTCCACCCGGTCGGCACCTGCCGCATGGGCGCCGATGACGGTGCGGTGGTCGACCCCCGGCTGCGGATGCGGGCGCTTGGCCGGCTGCGCATCGCCGACGCCTCGGTCATGCCGACGATCACCAGCGGCAACACCAACGCCCCGGTGATGATGATCGCGGAAAAGGCCGCGCGGATGATGCTGGAGGATGCCAGGGCCTAGGCCGCGGCTTTGACTTTTCCGCCGGGTTGCCCATATCCTTGCGCAGGGCTGGAAATGCGAAAGGCAAAGCCATGCTCAGAATCCTCTGCCTGTCCCTTGCGCTGGGGCTTGCGGCGCCCGCCGCCATGGCGGGGCCGGCGGCGCTTGCCGAGGGGCGCGTCACCGTAACCTATGTCGCGCCGGAAACCTTCCGAGACCGCGAGTTTCGCCGCGAACGCAGCCGCGTCTCGGCGCTGGCCGAGTTCGACCGCTGGTTCGCCGAGCTTGGCGCGCGCTACCTGCCTGCCGGGCAAAGCCTGCAGGTCGAGGTGCTCGACATCGACCTTGCCGGCGAGTTCGAGCCCTGGCGCAGCGGTTTCCACGACGTGCGCTTCCTGCGCGACATCACGCCGCCGCGCATCCATCTGCGCTATCGACTGCTGCAGGGTGGTGCGGTCGTTCGCGCGGGCGAGGAGCGGCTGACCGACATGAACTATCTTTCCAACCCGCGCGGCCATGGCGACGGGCGGCGCTTCGTCCATGACAAGCTGATGCTGCAGGGCTGGTTCCGCAAGACCTTCGCGGCGCCGCAGCGGCAATCCCGCCCGGATCTGTCGGGCTGATCGGCAGGGCAGGGGCGCGGCCGGCCCCTGCCGGGCCCGCCCGCCTGCCGTCAGCGCGCCTCGTTCACGATCCTGATCTGGGTGAACTCGGCTAGCCCCTCCTCGGCGAACTCGACGCCGAGTCCGGATTGCTTGGCGCCGCCGAAGGGGATGTTCGGGCCGAAATCCAGGTGCTTGTTGATCCAGACCGTGCCGCTTTCGATGCGCTCGGCGACGCTGCGGGCCAGGTCGCGATCCTCGCCCCAGACCGAGCCGCCCAGGCCAAGCTCGATGCCGTTGGCGCTGGCCACCGCCGATTCCACGTCCTCGAAGCGGATCACCGGCAGGATCGGGCCGAATTGTTCCTCGTCCACGATGCGGTCGCCGTCCTTGACGTCGGCGACGATGGTCGGGCGGATGAAATAGCCGGGCCCCTCGGTCAGCGCGCCGCCGGCGATGATGCGGCCGTCGGCGCGGGCGGAATCGAGGAAGCCCTTGATCTTCTCGAACTGCATGCGGTTCTGCAGCGGGCCGATGGTGGTGCCCTGCTGCAAGCCGTCGCCGACCACGGCGGCCTCGGCCAGCTCGGCCAGCCGGGCGCAGACTTCCTCATAGATCGAATCGTGCACATAGGCGCGCTTGATCGCCAGGCAGACCTGCCCGGCATTCATGAAGGCGCCGGCGAAAAGCCCCGGCGCGACCTTGGCCGGATCGGCGCCCGGCAGCACGATGGCCGCATCGTTGCCGCCCAGCTCAAGCGTCAGCCGCTTGATGGTGGATGCCGCGCTGGCCATGATCTTCTGCCCGGTCGCGGTCGAGCCGGTGAACGAGATCTTGGCGACATCCGGATGCGCGGTCAGCGCCGCGCCCAGGTCGTTCTGGTCGGTGACGATGTTGACCACGCCCGGCGGCAGGATCCCGGCGATGATCTCGCCCAGTTTCAGCGTGGTCAGCGGCGTGGTCGGCGCGGGCTTGACCACCATGGTATTGCCGGCCAGCAGCGCCAGCGGCAGCTTGAAGGCCACGATCAGCACCGGGAAGTTCCAGGGAATGATCGCCCCGACCACGCCCAGCGGCTTGCGGAACTGCCGCACCAGCCGGCTGTCGCTGTCCTCGATCACCTTCACCGGCAGGTCATAGCTCGCCAGATGGCGGATGAAGGCGCAGGTATAGGCGATCTCGGCCTGCGCCTCGGGCAGGGGCTTGCCCTGTTCCTGTGTCAGCAGCCGGGCGAATTCCTCGGCCCGTGCCTCCAGACCGTCGGCGATCTGCAGGATCAGCGCGCGCCGTTCCTCGATCGGCCGGGCGGCCCAGGCGGGAAAGGCCGCCTTGGCCGCCGCCACCGCCGCGTCGAGCTGCGCCGCCGAGGCACGGGGGGCTTCGGCCAGCAGCTGTTCGTTGGCCGGGTTCACGACCTCCATGGTCATGTCGCCCGCGACCAGCTGGCCGTCGATCAGCAATCGGTATTCCGTCATTTCGTCCCTCCCCAAAAGCGTCGCGCAAGTCTGGGGCAGAAGCCGGGCCGATTCTTGCCATATCCGGCCAATTCGCCGGGGCCGAGGGGCGCGGGCCGAAATCTGGCCGGAAATGTCAAATCCGCAACTGCCTGATTTTGCGGCATGATCCGGGAAAGCGGCGGATTTGTAACGGTTTTTCGCAAGCCCCGTCCCAAGGCCCGCGCGGTGCGGCGATTCTTGGGGATCGTCCGGCGGATATGCTACACTTTGTCGCAACAGGGAAATAGCCGGGGCAAGGCGCGAGACAGCGGCCACCCGGCGCAGCCACGGGAAATGCCATGCAAGGGTCATGGATTCGCGGAGCCATCGCATTCATGCTGATCGGGTCCGAGGCGGACGGCGCCCCGGCTGCCGCTGCCCCGGTGCCGGCGATGCCCTTGCAGACCTTCGTCAACCATCTCGAACAGGAGCGCGCGGCCAGCAGCGACGGCCTGCGCTCATGGCGCTCGGGCGAGGAGATGGAGCTTTCCGCCATCGGCATCCTGGGCGACGCGGTCGCCCCGCGCCGCACGCTGGGCGAGGCGCTGCGCATCCTCGCCCGCGGCTTCCCGGTGCTGCAATCGAACAGCCGGGTCTCGCTCGAGGTGATCGGCGACGAGGCGCATGTCTGCTACCGGGTGCTCGACCCGCGGATCTGGCCGCGCCGGGCGGATGCCGAGCTGACGCTGGGGCTGATCCGCGGCATCTGCGACCGCTACGCGGTGCCGAACAGCGCGATACAGGACCTGTGCTTCGAGCATCAGCCGGATCGCGACCTGCGGGTGCTGGCGCATCACCTGGGCCGCACGCCGCGCTTCGGCCAGGACGAGAACCGCATCGTGTTTTCCGCGCGCGTGCTGGGCAACACGCTGCGCGCCGAGGCCGGAGGCGATGCCATGGCGCTGTCGAAACGGCTGGACGAGGCGCTGACCGAGCTGCGCCGGCAGACTCCGGTCGCGCAGCGGGTGCACCAGCTGATCCTGGCGCAGATGGAACGCGGGCTGGTCAACCAGGCCCATATCGCCGCGCAGCTCGGCATGTCCGAGCGTTCGCTGCGCCGGGCGCTGGCCGCCGAGGGGCAGCCGTTCCACGAGATCCTCGAAGAATGCCGCCGCGTCCACGGTTTCGCGCTACTGGTGCGCAGCGACCGGCTGTTCGGCGAGATCGCGCTGCTGCTGGGCTATTCCGATCAGACCGCCTTTTCGCGCGCCTTCTCGCGCTGGTATGGCGCTTCGCCGCGCGAGCTGAGGAAGATGGGCGCCGAGGAGGTCAGCGTGATCCGCTGATCGAACCGCCCCTCGCGCGTCGGGCCGCTATGGGCGATGAAGATGCGCGTGGCGTCGGCCCGCAGGGTCTCGATGGCGGCGAGGATGCGCCGGCAGGCGGCATCGTCGATTTCCGAGAAGGCTTCGTCGAAGATCAGCACCTCGGCCGGGCGCAGCAGTGCGCGGGCGATGGCGATGCGCTGGCGCAGCCCGCCCGACAGATTGGTGCCGGTTTCGCTGACCGGCGTGGCAAGCCCGGCCTCGGCCCGCGCCCATCCGGCCAGGTCGGCGGCCTCCAGCGCCTGCCACAGCGCGGCATCGCCCGCATCCGGCGCGGCCAGGCGCAGGTTCTCGGCCAGCGTGCCGCGCAGGATCGCCGGGCGCTGCGCCAGATGGGTGATGCGCGCGGCGAGCGCCAGCGGGCGCAGATGCGCGACCTCGGCGCCCGCAAGCCGCACCGCTCCCTCGGCCAGCGGCGCGTCGCGGGTCAGCGCGGCCATCAGCCGCGACTTGCCGATCCCCGACGGCCCATCCAGCAGCACGCGCTGGCCCGGCAGGATCACGGCCGTCACCGAATGATGCGCGGCGCCCTCGGCCCGGGCCTCGCGCAGGGCGATGGTCAGCGGGCCGGGCGGCGGTTCGGCGCCCGCGTCGGGACGGGCCGAGGCGATCACCGCGCCCAGCCGGTCCGCAGCCACCCGCGCCCGGGCCTGCGCATGGTAGAGGCCCAGAAGGTTGCGCAGCGGCCCCGACATCATCCCGGCATAGGCAAGGAAGGCGACCAGCGTGCCGATCTGCCATTCGCCGCGGACCACCTGCCAGCCGCCGACCAGCAGGATGGTGCCGCGCAGGATGGCGGTGATGGTCTGGCTGACCGCGCCCACCGTCTCGGACCAGAGCCGCTGGCGGGTCAGCCCGGCGATCTGCGCCTGCTGCGCGGCGCCGAATCTGGCCGCCCGGTGGTCCAGCGCGCCCAGTCCGCGCAGGGTGGCGCGAGCCGACAGCGTCTCGGCCATCTGCGCGGAAAGCGCGCCGCGCTGGCTGCGCACCTTCTCGGCCAGGGCGCGGGTCCGGGGGCGGGCGCGGGACAGGAACCACAGCTCGAACGGCGCGGCC
Source organism: Paracoccus sp. J39 (assembly GCF_000518925.1). Lineage (NCBI taxonomy): Bacteria > Pseudomonadati > Pseudomonadota > Alphaproteobacteria > Rhodobacterales > Paracoccaceae > Paracoccus > Paracoccus sp. J39. The sequence goes on from NZ_JAEN01000009.1 coordinate 123,783, forward strand.
AAGAGCGGCAGGACCGCCATGCGCCAGTCCAGCGCGATCATCAGCCCCAGCCCGCCGGCCAGCCGGAACAGCGCGCCGACCGCGACCAGGGCGGTGTCGAAGGCGAAGCCCTGGATCTCGGCGCAGTCCCCGTCGAGCCGCGCCATCGCCTCGCCCAGCGGCAGGTCGGGGTGGTCGGGATCGCGTGCCAGCGCCGCGCCGAACAGCCCACCGCGCAGATCGGCCAGCATCCGCGCCGAGGCGCGCAGGTGCAGCATCGAGTTCACCATCCCGAAGCCCACCGCGCCCAGGCCGAGCGCAAAGGACAGCCCGGCCCAGAAGATCAGCGCGCCCATGTCCAGCGCCATGATGCCGGCATCGATCACCTGCCGGGTCAGCATCGGCATGGCCAGCCCCAGCGCCGCCGCGGCAAGCGAGGCCGCCAGCACCACCAGCCCCGAGGGCAGGGCGCGCGCCATCACCGGCGCCAGCCAGCCCGCCGCCTCGGGGCCGAAGATCAGCCGGGCAAGGCGGGCGGCCAGCCTATCCATGGCCGCATTTCCGTTCCGGGCCGTGATGGATCGCGCGCGCTGCCAGCGCGGCGATGGCGGCCGGCCCGTCGAGCCGCCCCGTCCCCGCCATGAACGCCGCCAGATGGCCGGCGACCCGCGCCGCGCCAAGGCTGGCGCCGCCCATCCCGGGCGGGCTGTGCTCGGGCGAATTGCACCAGGCGCCGAACAGCGCCGGGCCAAGCTGCGACAGATCATCCCACCCGCAGCGCGCATCGCCGGTGGCGGCGATCACGCCGGGATAGGCGGCGGGAAAGCAGGGCGCGCCGCGGGCCGGATGCGCCGCGACCAGAACCGCGCCGCCGGCCACCAGCGCCTCGCAGGCCCGGCGCAGCGGCGCGCGGTCGGCGCTCAGGCCCAGGCTCATGCAGATCACCTCGGGCCGGGCCTCGCCCATGGCGGCGAACCAGCGCAGCGCGGCGGCGACGCGCAGCGCGCAGGTGACAGGCCGGTCGTCGAAGACCTGCGCATGGATGACCGCCGCGCCCGGACAGGCGCGGCGGATGATCGCGGCGACGGCGGTGCCGTGGCCCAGCCGGTCGGGCCGGGCGGGGATGGCCGAGCCGTCGGCCATGAAGGCGCGGGCATCCTCGGCCGGGTCCTCGGGGCCGGGGCCGCTGTCGATCACCCCCACCCGCAGCATGTCATTCGTCCCGCGTGAACAGCCGCACCGAGGCCAGCGACATCGAGGCGTTGCCTGGCAGGTCGACCTGGCCCTTCTTCTCCAGCGTCTCGGCATCATAGGCGGCAAGGTCGCCAAGCGCGCCGCCCAGCCAGACCGTGCTGCCGTCGGTCGAGACGTTCACGGAATAATAGCTGTGTGGCAGCGCCACCCGCTTGATCGAGGCGTTCTTTTCCAGATCGAAGCTTTCCAGCACGTTATAGGCGCCGAAGGCGCGGGTCTTGGCCGGGTTCACCGCGGTCGAGAAATAGAACACGTCCATGATGCGGATTTCGCGCATCGCCATCTCGCCGGTCTCCAGGTCCATGGTCAGCAACCCGGTGCGATAGGCTGCCGGATCTGCCGGGTCGATGTCCTTGCGCGCGGTGTAGAAGGGCGTCGCCATCACCCCCGAGCTTTCGTGCTGGTTCCAGACCGCCAGCACGTCGGGCTGGGCATAGGTCTCGGCCTCCCAGCTCTGGATCGGCTTGTCCTCGATCAGCGTGCCGGTCTCGGGATCCATGACATGCAGGTCGCGGCCCAGCCCGTAAAGCTTCGAGCCGTCGCGGGCCCAGGCCAGCATGGTGATCTGGCGCGGCGCCTCGAAGGCCTTGCGCCGTTCCAGCGTCTCGGCATCGTAAAGCGCGATGCGGGTGGGCTGGACCTCGAAATGCGTCAGCTCCAGCTTCACCGGGCTTTCATAGATCGCCAGCGTCTTGCCGTCGGGGGAAAGCGCGGCGCCGAACAGGCTTTTCACCCGCTCCTCGGGGGTGGACAGGTCGATGCGGCCCAGCGTCTCGCCGGTCACGAGGTCGACCTTGACCAGGCTTTCGGACTTGTTGACCGTGGCATAGGCGATCCTGCCGTCCGGCGCGACCATCGGCACCATGGGCGTGGGGCCGGCGTCGTCGATCTCGATCACCGTCTCGACCGCCATTGTCTGGGTATCGACCACGACCAGCTTGTTGGGCCGCGCCGGGGCCAGGATGTAGTCATGCGCGGCGGCCGGGCCGGCCAGCGCCAGCGCGGCCGCAAGCATCAGGGATTTGCGCATCAGGACGAGCCTTTCGTTTCCGGGAACACCGATTGCAGCTTGCGCCAGTCCTGCATGACGTCGTCGGCGCCGGCGCTCCAGTTCGGATAGGTGTTCAGCGTGTCGGCCACCTGCGCCGGCCACCAGCAGGGATCGGCGCAGCCATACAGGTCGGCCTCCATCGGCTGGCACAGGTTCGAGACGGCGCCGAAGGCGTCCACCTCCCAGCCGGGGTCGAAGGAGGTGGTGCAGCCGACCAGCGAATTCATCGCCACGACCTCCTCCTCGCGGCCCTCGGCCTCGGCTTCAACGAAGGCCTTCGCCTTGGCGTTGGCGGGGATCAGATGTTTCATTGGAGAACCTCCCTTGCTGGGCCGGACCGGGTGATCCGGGGTTCCAATTGGCTGCGGAAGAAGGACGGGTTGGCCTGCATGATGCGGACATAGGATTCGATGCCGAAATCGACCCAGTCCCGCATCAGGTCGCAGTAATGCCAGACCGGCGCGAAGGGATCGCCTTGCCGGGCATAGCTTTCGTGATAGCAGCCGCCGGCGCAGATACTGCGGATGCGGCAGGTCTTGCAGCCAAAGGCGCTGCGGTCCTGCGCGGTCTCGATGAAGCCGGCGAGCTTGGGAATGTCGATGCCGGTTTCGACATTGCCATAGGTCGGCTGGTTCGAACCGACGAAGCGGTGGCAGAGGTGCAGCTCGCCCTCCTTGTCGACGGCCAGCATCCCCAGGCCCGCGCCGCAGGGCACCGCCTTCTTGGTGCCCTGGGCGATGTCGGTCAGCAGTTGGTGCATGTTGGAAAAGCCGATGTTCTCGCCCCGGCAGGCGGCCTCGACATAGCGCCGGCCCAGGGTCTTCATGTCCTCGAAGGCGCGCTTCAGCGCCTCCTGGTCCAGGTTGAAGACCGCGATCGGCCCCGAGGTCGCCGGGCCGAAGCCGACCTCGTGAAAGCCCAGCTCGTTCTTCAGGTGGTCGTGGATGCCGATGACGTCGGTTACGCCGCGCGTCAGCGTCACCCGCACGCCGACCGGGCGCGAGCGATAGCGCGAAAGCAGCATCCGCACATTGCGCGCCACCAGGTCATAGGTGCCCTTGCCGCCCACGGTCTTGCGGTTCGCGTCATGCAGCGCCTTCGGCCCGTCCATGCTGACCGTCAGCGCGAAGCGATGCGCGTCGAACCAGTCCACCAGTTCCGGCGTCAAGAGCGTCGCATTGGTGGTCAGCGAGAAATCGACCGTCTTGCCGAGTTCCGCCGCGCGCGGCAGGGCATAGGCGACGACCTCGCGGATCAGCGGCATGTTCGACAGCGGCTCGCCGCCGAAGAACACCACGTTCACCCGGTCGCGGGCATGGGCCTGCTTCAGCAGCAGCTCGAAACTGGCGCGCGCCGTCTGAAAGCCCATCTTCTGGCCCTTGGCGGGGGTGGTCAGGTCTTCCTTGTAGCAATAGGTGCAGGCCAGGTTGCAGCCGGTGTTCACGTTCAGGATGATCGTGGACAGCGGGATCTCCTCGACCCTGGCGATGGGGCGCGGGGTGTCCGCCGCATCGGCATCGCGCAGGATGTCGAGCGCCAGGAAGCTTTGCAGGCAGTCGGCCAGGGTGTCGGGGGCGTGATGCGCGCCCAGCTCGGCGCGCATCACATCGGGATCGACGGCGGGCGAGCGGCGGAACAGGTCGTAGACGTCGCGCGCCACGCCGTCGAGCTCGAACAGGCTGGTCGTCGGCACATGCATCAGCATGGCATGGCCGTCGACATCGACGCGGTGGGCATTGTGGCGGATGAGGGTCAGGGCTCCCATGGCGTCACCGGATCGGCGCGTCGACGAAGCGCTGCACCGTGGCGTAGAGATGCGCCTCGGCACTCAGCGGCTCGCCTCCGGCCTCGACGGTGGCCACCACCTTCAGGTTGCCGGCATTGTTGGTCTGCATCGGCCGTTCCGGGTTCGGCCCGGCATCGGCCGGCGTGAACAGGCCGGTATCGTCGATCGAGCCGGCATATTTCGCGTCCTGCATCTTTTCCGCCTCCTCGTCGAAATTGTCGGTGGCCCAGCTGGCCGGGAAGGCGCCCAGGGCGATGTCGTCCTCGGTCCCGGCTTCGCCGTCGGGGCCGTTCAGCCAGCCCATCGCCTCGAACTGCGCGGGCACCTTGGGGATCGGGCCGCCATTGCCGCCGATGCGGGCGATGGTCATGTCCGGCACGATGCTGATGCGGTCGGGCCGGTCATAGGCCACCAGTTCGACCTTCTGCCCGCCCAGATCCAGGCTGACCGGGCCGGGCGCGCCGCTGGCGGTCAGCTTCAGCACCGTCACGCCGTCCCCGGCGCTCTCCACGCTGCCGGTAACGCCTTCGGGCAGGGTCAACGCATCGCCCAGGCCGGTGCCCGCGACGCGGACCCGCGTTTCCTCGCCGATCTTCAGCCGCGCGGGGGCGACCGCCAGCACCTGCGGCGCGCCGTCCGCCTTCACCGCCGCCAGCCTTCCGCCGATCACGTCGCTGTCGGCATGATACCAGCGGCCCGAGAAGCGGCCGTCCTCGAAGGCCATGACCTGGCGGATGGTGGTCTCGCCGTCGCTCAGCGTCGCCCGCCATTCGCCGGCGCCGAGGATGCGGCCGGTGCCAGCAAAGCTCCGGCTGCCATCGGCGAAGTCGAGGGTCATGGTCACCTCGTAATCCTCGCCCGCCTTCTTCAGCGCCAGCCGGCCGGTATAGTCGCCGCGCCCCGGCTGCCGCCCGGCCAGCACGTAATCGCCCGAGGCATCGCCGGCAAAGGCGGCCGGCGCCTCGCCCAGCGGATAGGTCTTGGCCAGGAAGGGGATGATCTCGGCCTGGGCGATGCCCCACCAGTCGCGATCCCGCGCCAGCGCCTGGTATTCCAGCGTCGGGAACTGGCCGAGGTGGAAGTTGACCAGATGCGTCCAGTCCTCGGGGGTGCGGCGCTGCAAGGCGACGCGGGCATAGGAATGGCAGCGGCCGCAGGTCTGGGTCATCAGCGTGTCGGGGCCCTCGTCCCAGGCCACCGGCTCGCGTTCCAGGATGTAGCGGCGCTCTTCGGTCTCGGAAAGCGTCAGGCCGCGGGTGTCGGACAGGTAGCGCACCACCGCCGCGCGTTCCTCGGGCTGCAGGGCGACCCCGTGGTTGCGCATCATCCGCGTCACGGTCATGTCCCAGCCCTCGGGCGTCTTGCGGGCGGCGTCGATGCGCTCCCAGCGACCGTCCTCGTGCTTGACATGGCAGGCGGCGCAGGCGTTCTCCAGCACCTCCTCTCCGGTTGCCGCAAGGGCCGGGCTGGCGGCGGCAAGGGCTGCGGCAGAGACCAGCGCGGTTCGGGTCAATGGCTTCATCTGGCGGTTTCCTCTGGCTGGCCGGGCGGGGCCCGATTGCTTCGCCATCCAGAAAAGCGCCAGCCGGGGCGGCATTCTTGTCATTCCCGGCCAAAGGCGCGGCAGATGGTCGCGCCGGGCCATTCTGGCCGGAAATGTCAGGTATCGCCTTCCCGGCCGGAGGCAGACTGCACGGCATCGCAGCACAGGAGGCGGGAATGAGGCGCCATGCCGATCTGATCGTGCTGGGGGGCGGACCTGCGGGCGCCGTCTCGGCCTGGCTGGCGGCGCGCGACGGGCTCGACGTGCTGCTGGTCGATCCCGACCGCCAGGCCCCCCGGCTGGAAGGGTTAAGCCCGCGCCTGCATCGCTGGCTGGCCCGGCAGGGGCTGCTGCGCGGCTTTTCCGCGATCCACGGCCCGCTGCGGCGGCAGGTCGATTGGGCCGGGATCAGCGACAGCAATGCCGAACATGTGGTCCTGCGCCACGCGCTCGACGCGCATCTGCGCCGGGCGGCGGCGGCGGCCGGCGCGGTTCCGGTCGTCGCCAGCGGCAGGCCCGAGGCGGGCGGGGCGGTGCTTTCGGACGGCCGGCAGCTGCGCGCGCCGCTGGTGATCGACGCGCGCGGCCGCAAGGCGCCGGCGGCGGGCGGGCGGGCGCCCGCCACGGTGGCGCTCAGCGGCTGGGTCGCGGCCGAGGCGGCAGCGTCCGGCATCCGGCTGGCTGCCTTCGCGGGGGGCTGGCTGTGGCGCGTGGCCCTGCCGGACGGCCGGGTCTGGGCGCAGGCGCTGCTGGACGCCGCCGGCCCGGGCAGCCCCGAGGAGCGGCTGCGCGCCGCCATTGCCGAGGCCGAGCCCGGGCTCGAAGCCGTTCCGGCCGGCGCGGTGCTGGCCCGCGAGGCTGCGCCGCGCCTGCCGGCCCCGGTCTCGGATCTGTCGCTGCTGCGTGTCGGCGACGCCTTCGCCGCCATGGACCCGCTGTCCGGGCATGGCCAGTTCTGGGCGGTCTCCAGCGCGCTCGCGGTCGCCGCCGTCCGCCGCACCCTGGCCGCGAGACCGGAATCGGAGGCGCTCTGCCGCCGTTTCCTGAACCGCCGCGCCTTCGAGACGAGCCTGCACCAGATGCGCGTCGGCCGCGACTTCCTGCGCGCCGAGACCCGCTTCGGCGCAGCCCCCTTCTGGTCGGCGCGGCACGCCTTTCCCGACGACCGGCCGCTGGCGGTGCCGGCCGCGCCGCGGATCGCGCCGGGCATCGTCATCGAGAACGGGCTGCTGGCGCGGCGCGAACTGCTCCGCACCCCGCGCTCGCCCGGCGGCATCGGCTGGTTCGGTGCCATTCCCGCGGCCGAAGTCTGGCGGCGCTGGCAGCAGGGCGGCGCGCCGGCGCTGCAGGCGCGCTGGGGCGAGGCGGCCCCGACCCTGGCCCGCCGCCTTCAGGCCGAGATCGGCCCCGAGCCCGCCTGAACCGCGGTCAGGGCCCGCCGCCGGCGAGGCCGGTGCGGGAACCGTCGCGGCCGCCGGGATCATGCGGATGCCGGTCGGCCTCGGCCGGGAAGGGCAGGTCGAAAGGGGCATGGCAAAGCGGACAGCGGCGGGCGGCGGCGCGCGGCACGTGCCGGCCGCATTGCGGGCAGGGCATGGGCAGGGCGGATCGGGTCATCCCGATACCCGGCTGCAAAGGCAAGCCCCGGCGCGGCCATGCCCGCCATCGTCGCACCCGCGCGCCCGAAAGAACCCGCCCGCCGGATCGCACCGGGTCGCATAATCGCCATAACCAAACTGTTTCACTGTTCAACCTGCTCAAAAAAGGAAGCGTCATCGTCCGCAACGCTCCCCTCCAACATGACGCCCCCCGCCGGCCTTTCAAGTCCCTGCCGGCTGCGGGCGGGGCGGCAAGCTGTCGCGGTCAATCCGTCCCGGTGCCACGCCCCCCGTCGAGGTCGAGCCCGCCCGAGAACACCCGGCTGGCGCGGATATCCGCCGCGGTGATGGTCGAGAGCGCCCGCGCATCGACCGGCGCGTCGCCGGAGAACAGCCGGTTGGCCTGCCGCAGCCGCGCCCGGTCCAGCGCATTGCGGATCGAACGGGCATTGGCGAAATGCGGCTGGTCGCGGCGCAGGCGGATATATTCCTCCATGGCCAACCGCCCGCCCTCGTCGAAGCCGTAGCCCTGCGCCTCCAGCATCGAGGCCGAGATCCGCCCGAGTTCCTCGTCCGTATAATCGGGAAACTCGATGTGATGGGCGATGCGCGACCGGAAACCCGGATTGGCCGAGAAGAAGCGGTCCATCCGCTTGGCATAGCCGGCCATGATCACCACCAGGTCGTCGCGGTTGTTCTCCATCACCTGCAGCAGGATCTCGATCGCCTCCTGGCCATAGTCGCGCTCGTTGTCGGGCTTGTAGAGGTAATAGGCCTCGTCGATGAACAGCACGCCGCCCATGGCCTTCTTCAGCACCTCCTTGGTCTTGGGGGCGGTATGGCCGATATATTGCCCGACCAGGTCGTCGCGGGTGACGCTGACCAGATGGCCCTTGCGCACATAGCCCAGCCGGTGCAGCAGCCCGGCCATCTTCAGCGCCACCGTGGTCTTGCCGGTGCCGGGATTGCCGGTAAAGCTCATGTGCAGCGTGGGCGTCTCATGGGCCAGTCCCAACTCGCGCCGCGCCCGGTCCACCAGCAGCAGCGCCGCCGTCTCGCGGATCCTCTGCTTGACCGGCGCCAGCCCGATCAGCTCGCGGTCCAGCTCGTCCAGGATCTCGCGCACGCCCGAGGATTCATACTCGGCCTTCAGATCGACCGTGGCGGTCTTCTCGCCCATATCGCCATCCATAAGGCTTTCTCCGTTTTCCAAATACCCCCGGGGGTCCGGGGGCAGGCAGCCCCCGGCCCGGCAGCGCCCTCAGCCGACCAGCTCATGCGTATAGCGGATATGCCGGCCGTCGGCCTCCATCCGCCAGGTCCTGAAGCTCGGCTCCGATTTCGGCCGGTTGACGATGAAGGACATCGTCACCGTCTCCCATCCCCGGGTGCTGTCGAAGGCGTTGATGCGGATATAGCTGTCGCCATGCGCCTTGCGGCACTCGTCCAGTTCCATCATCACGCCCTTGGCGTCCCGAAGGTCGAACATGGGATTGCCCCACATCTCCCAATAGGTATTGCGGGGATGCGGCTCGTCGGTGAACTCGATCCCGACCGCCCAGTCCCTCGACAGGATATAGTCCACCTGGTCGCGGATCTGATTGTCGTCCAGATCCGGCAGGAAGGAAAAGCAGCCCTGAGTGATACGCATTTTCTCTCTCCCTTAGCTGACGGACGCGGTCGGAACGAAATCCGAGGTGTCGGTCGAGGTATAGTTGAAGGTGATGTTGCCCCAGGTATCCAGCGCCGCCTCCAGCGGCTTGCACCACTTGGCGGCGCGGCGCAGGACCTCGGGGCCCTCGGTTGCGATATCGACGCCCTCGTTGCGGGCCAGGACCATGGCTTCCAGCGCCACGCGGTTCGCGGTCGCGCCGGCCTGGATGCCCATCGGGTGGCCGATGGTGCCGCCGCCGAATTGCAGCACCACGTCGTCGCCGAACAGGTCCAGCAGCTGGTGCATCTGCCCGGCATGGATGCCGCCCGAGGCGACGGGCATCACCTTCTTCAGGTTGCCCCAGTCCTGCTCGAAGAAGATGCCGCGCGGCAGGTCCACTTCGTTCACCATCTCGCGGCAGACGTTGTAATAGCCCTGCACGGTCAGCGGATCGCCTTCCAGCTTGCCGACGGCGGTGCCGCAATGCAGGTGGTCGACGCCCGCCATGCGCAGCCATTTGGCGATGACGCGGAAGCTGATGCCGTGGTTCTTCTGCCGGGTATAGGTGCCGTGCCCGGCGCGGTGCATGTGCAGGATCATGTCGTTCTGCCGGCACCAGTTGCTGATCGACTGGATCGCCGTCCAGCCGACGATCAGGTCCACCATGACGATGACCGAGCCGAGTTCCTTGGCCAGTTCGGCGCGGCGATACATCTCCTCCATGGTGCCGGCGGTGATGTTGAGGTAATGGCCCTTGACCTCGCCGGTGGCGGCCGTGGCCTTGTTCACCGCTTCCATGCAGTAAAGGAAGCGGTCGCGCCAATGCATGAAGGGCTGCGAGTTGATGTTCTCGTCGTCCTTCATGAAGTCGAGCCCGCCCTTCAGCCCCTCATAGACCACGCGGCCGTAGTTCTTGCCCGACAGTCCCAGCTTGGGCTTGGTGGTGGCGCCCAGCAGGGGGCGGCCGAACTTGTCCAGCCGCTCGCGCTCGACCACGATGCCGGTGGGCGGGCCGGCAAAGGTCTTCATGTAGGCGACCGGGAAGCGCATGTCCTCCAGCCGGGCGGCCAGCAGCGGCTTGAAGCTGAAGACGTTGCCGATGATCGAGGCGGTAACATTGGCGATGGAGCCTTCCTCGAACAGGATCAGGTCATAGGCGACATAGCAGAAATACTGCCCCGGCTGGCCCGGCACCGGCTCGACCTTATAGGCCTTGGCGCGATACTGGTCGCAGGCGGTCAGCCGGTCGGTCCAGACCACGGTCCAGGTCGCGGTCGAGCTTTCGCCGGCCACCGCCGCCGCCGCCTCGATCGGGTCCACGCCATCCTGCGGGGTGATGCGGAACAAGGCCAGCACATCGGTGTCCTTGGGCTGGTAGTCGCCGTCCCAATAGCCCATCTGGGCGTATTTCAGCACCCCGGCGGCATAGCGCTTCTTCTTGTCGGTGATCTCGGACTTGCTCAATTCGTTCATCGGGCTTCCTCCTCTCAGGCGGCTTTCGCGCCGGTGATTGCCGGGTCCAGAGCCCCCGACGCATAGCGTTTGGCCATCTCGTCCATCGGGACGACCTTGATCGTGCCGGCATGGCCGGCGGTGCCGAAACGCTCGAAACGGTCGCGGCAGAGCGCGGTCAGTTCCTGCATCGCCGGGATCAGGAATTTCCGCGGGTCGAATTCCTCGGGGCGCTCGCGGGCGACCTTGCGGAAATGCCCGGTCATCGCCATGCGGCAATCGGTGTCGATGTTGACCTTGCGCACGCCGTGGCGGATGCCGCGTTCGATCTCCTCGACCGGGACGCCGTAGGTCTGGGGCATCTCGCCGCCCGCCCTGTTGATCAGATCCTGCAGGTATTGCGGCACCGAGCTGGAGCCGTGCATGACCAGATGCGTGCCGGGCAGCCGTTCATGGATCGCCTCGATCACATGCATGGCCAGGATGTCGCCATCGGGCTTGCGGCTGAACTTGTAGGCGCCGTGGCTGGTGCCGCAGGCGATGGCCAGCGCGTCGCAGCGGGTGCGGGCGACGAAATCCACCGCCTGGTCCGGGTCGGTCAGAAGCTGGCTGTGATCGAGCTTGCCTTCGGCGCCCGAGCCGTCCTCGGCCGCTGCCTCGCCGGTTTCCAGCGAGCCCAGCACGCCCAGCTCGCCCTCGACCGAGGCGCCGACGGCATGGGCGGCCTCGGAGACCTTGGCCGTCACCGCGACGTTATAGTCGTAATCGGCGGGCGTCTTCATGTCCTCATGCAGCGAGCCGTCCATCATCACGCTGGTAAAGCCGTGGCGGATCGCCGACATGCAGGTCGCGAGATTGTTGCCATGATCCTGGTGCAGGCAGATCGGGATGGCCGGGTTCATCTCGGCCAGCGCCTCGACCATGCGCCGCAGCATGATGTCGCCGGCATAGGAGCGGGCGCCGCGGCTGGCCTGCAGGATCACCGGCGCATCGACCTCGGCCGCGGCCTTCATGATGGCCAGGCCCTGTTCCATGTTGTTGATGTTGAAGGCGGGCACGCCGTAGCCATGCTCGGCGGCGTGGTCCAGAAGCTGTCGCAGCGTGATGAGGGCCATCACTTTCCTCCCTGGATAAGCTGGTTGGCAAGATCGGCGGCACGTTCGGCGGTGATGCCGAAATGCCGGTAGAGCGCCGGGGCAGGGGCCGAGGCGCCAAAGCCCGCCATGCCGATGAACCCGTCGCCGGGCCGCAGGATCAGCCCGTCCCAGCCCTGGCGGACCAGCGCCTCGATGCCGATGCGCGGGGCGCGGCCCAGCACAGCCTCGCGCTCGGCCTGCGGGCGTTCGGCGAACAGCTCGAAGCAGGGGGCGGAGACGACGGCGGCCCGCACGCCCTGCGCGGCCAGCAGGTCCGCCGCGTCCAGCGCGATCTCGACCTCCGAGCCGGTGGCGATCAGCGTCACGTCGCGCGCGCCCTCGGTCTCGCGCAGGACATAGGCGCCCTGCCGGGTCAGGTTCTCGTCGTCGGGTTCCAGCCGCACGGCGGGCAGGTTCTGGCGCGAGAGGCAGAGGACCGAGGGCGTGGCAGGCGCTGTCAGCGCGATCTCCCATGCCTCTGCGGTCTCGACCGCGTCGGCGGGGCGGAACACCATCAGGTTCGGGATCGCCCGCAGCGCCGCGACATGCTCGACCGGCTGGTGGGTCGGGCCGTCCTCGCCCAGCCCGATGCTGTCATGGGTCATCACATGGACCACCGGCACCCCCATCAGCGCCCCCAGCCGGATCGCGGGCCGGGAATAGTCGGAAAAGGCCATGAAGGTGCCGCCATAGGGGATGAGCCCGCCATGAAGGGCGATGCCGTTCATGATCGCGGCCATGCCGTGTTCGCGAATGCCGTAATGGATATAGCGGCCCAGCCGCTCGGAGGGCGTAACCGCGACCATGCCCTTGCTGCGGGTGTTGTTCGAGCCGGTCAGGTCGGCCGAGCCGCCCACCGTGTTCGGCAGGGTGGCGTTCACGACCTCCAGCGCCATTTCCGACGCCTTGCGGGTCGCGACCTTCGGCCGGTCGGCGGCCAGTTTCGCGCTATGGTCGCGGATGGCGCTGCGCAGCGCCGCAGCATCGGGCGCGGCCAGCATGGCAGAGAAAGCGGGCTTGAGAGGGGATAGATCAAGCCGTTCCTGCCAGGCCGACCGCGCCGCTGCCCCTCGCGCGGAGACAGAGCGCCAGGAGTCCAGGATGTCCTGCGGGATTTCGAAGGGTTCGTGCGGCCAGTCCAGATGCGCGCGGGCCGCCGCGATCTCGTCGGCGCCCAGCGGCGCGCCATGCACGTCGTGGCTGCCCTGCTTGTTCGGCGCGCCGTAGCCGATCACCGTCCTGCAGGCGATGAGCGAGGGGCGCTCGTCGGCCCGCGCGGCCTCGATGGCGGTGGCCACCGCCTCGCGGTCATGGCCGTCCACCGCCTGCACATGCCAGCCCGCGGCGGCAAAGCGCGCCGGCTGGTCGGTCGAGGTCGAAAGCCCGGTGCCGCCGTCGATGGTGATGCCGTTATCGTCCCACAGCACGATCAGCCGGCCCAGCCGCTGGTGGCCGGCAAAGTCGATGGCCTCGTGGCTGATGCCCTCCATCAGGCAGCCGTCGCCGCAGATGACATAGGTCCGGTGGTCCACAAGGTCGTCGCCGAAGCGGGCGTTCATCATCCGCTCGGCCAGCGCCATGCCGACGGCGGTGGCGAGCCCCTGGCCCAGCGGGCCGGTGGTGGTCTCGATGCCCTTGGCATGGCCGTATTCGGGATGGCCGGCGGTGCGCGCGCCCAGCTGGCGGAAATTCCGCAGCTGGTCCATGTCCATGTCGTCATAGCCCAGCATGTGGTTGATCGCATAGACCAGCATCGAGCCATGCCCGGCCGACATCACGAAACGGTCGCGGTCGGGCCAGGCGGCATCCGCCGGGTCGATGCTGATGAAGCGGTTGAACAGCACCGTGGCCACGTCCGCCATGCCCATGGGCGCGCCGGGATGGCCGGATTTCGCCGCCTCGACCGCATCCATCGCCAGCGCGCGGATGGCATTGGCCATGGCGGCCTCTTGTCCGGTGTCGATGCGCTGCATCTGGTTCATTGGCTTCGTTCCTCCCTCAGGCGCGTTTCGAGTCGCCGACCAGACGCAGGATCATCGGCGTCAGGATCAGCTGCATGGCGAGGTCCATCTTCGGCCCCGGAATGACGATGGAATTGGCGCGGCTCATCCACGAGCCCTGGATCATCGAGGTCAGATAGGGAAAATCGATGCCGCGCGGGTTCCTGAAGCGGATGACGACCAGGCTTTCGTCCGGCGTCGGGATCCAGCGGGCGATGAAAGGGTTCGAGGTATCGACCACCGGCACGCGCTGGAAGTTGATGTCGGTCTGGGTGAATTGCGGGCAGATCACATGCGCATAGGCATGCATGCGGCGCAGGATCACATCGGTCACGGCCTCGGTCGAATAGCCCCGGCTGGCCTTGTCGCGGTGGATCTTCTGGATCCATTCCAGGTTGATGACCGGCACCACGCCGATCTTCAGGTCGGCCTGCCCGGCGATGTCGATGCCGTCGGTCCTGACCGCGCCATGCAGCCCCTCGTAGAACAGCAGGTCCGAATCCGGGGCGAAATCCTCCCATGCGGTGAAATTGCCGGGGGGGACGCCAAAGCGTTCGGCCTCGCGCTCGTCATGGACGTAATGCCGGGTCTGGCCGGTGCCGGTCTCGCCATAGTGGCGAAAGACCTGTTCCAGCCGCTCCAGCTCGTTGGCCTCCAGGCTGAAATGGCTGAAGGTATGGTCGCCCGCCTCGGTCCGCCGCGCCAGCTCGGCCTTCATCGCGGCGCGGTCGTAGCGGTGGAAGGCGTCGCCCTCGATGCTGACGGCGGTGATCCTCTCGCGGCGGAAGATCTGGTCGAAGGTGTTCTTGATCGTGGTGGTGCCGGCGCCCGACGAGCCGGTGACAGAGATGATCGGGTGCTTCTTGCTCATGGTGTCCCCCGGTTTTCCAGATCAGGCCCGGAACAGGCCGCGATTGCCGAACAGCGCCGAGATCTCGGTTTCGGGCAGTTCGTGATAGGCGGCGATGCGCGCGACCTTCTCGGCCGAGCCGAAGACGAAGGGCGTGCGCTGGTGCAGCGTCCCGGCGCCCTGGTCGAGGATCGCGGTGCAGCCGTCGGTGGCCCCGCCCCCGGCCTGTTCGATCAGAAAGGCGATGGGCGCGCATTCGTAGAGCATGCGCAGCCGGCCCCGCTCATAGCCCTTGCGGGTGTCGGAGGGATACAGGAACACCCCGCCCCGGATCAGGATGCGATGGGTCTCGGCCACCAGAGAGGCGATCCAGCGCATGTTGAAATTCCGCTCGCGCGGGCCGTCGCAGCCGGCCAGGCAATCGTCGATATAGGCCCGGATCGGCTTCGGCCAGTGCCGGTAGTTCGAGGCGTTGATGGCGAATTCGAAGGCGCATTCCGGCAGGTCCTGCCGGGCCGCGACCAGCCGGAAGCCGCCGCTGTCGGGGTCCAGCGCATAATGCTGCACGCCGTCGCCGAAACTGACCATCATCGCGCAGCGCGGCCCATAGATAATGTAGCCGGCGGCGATCTGCTGGCGGGCCGGGCGCAGGAAACTGGCCTCGGCCGTGGCCTCGGCCGGGTAGATCGAGAAGATGGTGCCGATCGAGACATTGGTGTCGATGTTCGACGAGCCGTCCAGCGGGTCGATGGCCACCGCCAGCCGGCCCTCGGGGTCCAGCGCGACCGCCTCTTGCTGTTCCTCCGAGGCGAGCCAGCGCACCCCGGTTCCGGTCAGCGCCTGCCGGAACAGGTCGTCGGCGATCACGTCCAGCGCCTTCTGGCCGTCGCCGTCCGCATTGGTGCCGACCGGTGCGGCCAGATCGCCGCCCCGGCGAATGATCTGCGCAAGCCGCGCGCCGGCGGCGGCGATGGCCTGCAGCGCGGGGCGCAGCTCCTGGGGAATCCGGTCGGTCTGGATGGTCTTGGCGGTCATCGGCGCTTCTCCTCGCACGCGTCCCGCCTTCTTGTTGACATGTCCTCGTTTTAAGGAACATTTAATAATACAAAAATGATTTTCGGAATTTTTGAATGGCCCGCCTCGATGCCGTCACCCTTCGCCAGCTGCGTGCGCTGCGCGCGGTGATCGACAGCGGCTCGCTGACCGGCGCGGCGGGCAGCCTTGGGCTGAGCCCGCCGGCAGTCCACAGCCAGCTGCGCGCGCTGGAGGACCTGACGGGCGCCCCCATGGTGATCCGGGGCGAGCACGGCGCCTTTCTGGCCACCGAAGAGGGGCGCGCGGTGCTGGAGGCCGAGGCGCAGATCGCCGTGGCGCTGGAGACCTGCGCGCGCCGGGTGGCGGCGCTGCAAAGCGGCCATACCGGCAACGTCTCGCTGGGGGTGGTCTCGACCGGGAAATATTTCGCGCCGCGGCTGGTCGCCGACCTGCGCCGGGCGCTTCCCGAGGTCGAGGTGACGCTGCGCATCGGCAATCGCGACACGGTGATCCAGTGGCTGGGCTCGCGCGCGCTGGATCTGGCGATCATGGGTCGGCCGCCGCGCAGCCCGGCGGTGCTGGCCGAGCTTGTCGGTCCGCATCCGCATATCATCGTGGCGCCGCCCGATCATCCTCTGGCCGCCGCCGATCCCGCCCTGCCGCAGGATCTGCTGGCCGAGACCTATCTGGCGCGCGAGCCGGGCTCGGGCACGCGCATCCTGATGACGCGCTTCCTGGACCGGATCGGCGACGGCACGCCCTGGCGCATGGTCGAGATGGGCACGAACGAGACCATCAAGCAGGCGGTGATCGCCGGGCTGGGGATCGCGCTGATCTCGCAGCATACCGTCACCGAAGAGCTGCGCTCGGGCCGGCTGGTGGCGCTGAAGGCGGTCGGGCTGCCGATTCAGCGCAGCTGGTTCCTGCTGCGGCGCGAGGACATGGCGCTGTCGCCGGCGGCGCAGCGCGTGCATGACCATGTCCTGGCACTGAACGGGGCATTCCTGCCGGCGGTGGACACGTAAGGGCCGGCCGCGGGCGACATGCCTGCGGCCGGCCCTTTGGGCGGGGCGGTCAGTCCTCCAGCGGCTTGCCGGCGGTCTCGCGCGCCATCAGCATGGCGACCAGCGCCAGCCCGGCGGCGCCGACCAGATACCAGGCCGGGGCCAGCTTGCTGCCCGTGGCGCTGATCAGCCAGGTCGCGACGAAGGGCGCGGTGCCGCCGAACAGCGCGTTCGCGGCGTTGAAGCTGAAGGCGAAGCCGGAATAGCGCACCCGGGTCGGGAAGATCTCGGACAGGAAGCAGGGCAGGGTGCCGTCGTTGACGGTCAGAAGCGCCCCGAAGGCGATCTGGATCAGCACGATGGTGGCGAAGCTGGCGCCGTCGAGCATGCTGAACAGCGGCACGGTCAGGCCGATGAACAGCACCGAGGCGGTGATCAGCGCCGTCTTGCGCCCCAGCCGGTCCGACAGCATGCCCATCAGGAAGATCAGGAAGATATAGCCGGCCAGCGAAATGCTGGTGGCCAGGAAGGCCTGGGCCTTGCCCATGCCCATCTCGGTCGAGAGATAGGTGGGCATGTAGCTGAGGATCAGGTAGAAGCCCACGGCGTTGAGGCAGGTGACGCCGAAGGCGATGGCGATCTGCCGGCGATGGTTGCGAAACAGCTCGCGCACCGGCGTGGCCTCGACGTGATGGGTCTTTTCCAGCTCGCGGAATTTCGGCGTGTCCTCCAGCCGCAGCCGGATATAGAGGCCGATGAAGCCCAGCGGCAGCGCCAGCAGGAAGGGAATGCGCCAGCCATAGCTTTGCATCTGCGCCTCGGTGAGCAGCGCGAACAGCCCCGCCGACATCAGCGAGCCGGCCAGCAGCCCCGCGGCGGTCGAGGCCGGCACGATGCTGGTATAGAGCCCGCGGCGATGGGTCGGCGAATATTCGGCGATGAACGAGGTGGCGCCGGCATATTCGCCCGCCGCCGAAAAGCCCTGCACCATCCGCACCACCAGCAGCAGCACCGGCGCCAGCATGCCGATCTGGTGATAGGACGGCAGCAGGGCGATGACGGTGGTGGCGCCCGACATGATCAGGATCGACCAGGACAGCGCGGTGCGCCGGCCGACCCGGTCGCCGATCGCGCCCCAGATGATGCCGCCGAGCGGGCGGATGATGAAGGAGATGGCAAAGACGGCGAAGGTCGCCAGCAATGCGCTGGTCGGCGCGATCTCGGGGAAGAAGGCATGGGCGATGACAGTGGCGAAATAGCCGTATGAGGCATAGTCGAACCATTCGACGAAATTGCCGACGAAGCTGGCGCCCAGCACCTTCTTCACCACGTCGGGCGAGACCTCGGCGCCTTGCGGCGCGTCCTGCGGCAGTTCGGCCGCCGAGGCGAGCATTGGATTGGACATTGGTAACCCTCCCTTGGGTGTCCTTGCCGGCCTCCTCTGCCGGCAATGGTCGTTCGGCCCGGCCCGCGGGGGATGCGGGCCGGCGACGGGCGTCTGGGGGATGATCGGCATCCGGCCTGCCCGCCGGGCGGTCCGGCGGGCGGCGGGCGTCAGGCGGCCTGGGCCTTGCCCTTGACGATCAGGTGCTCGGGTCCATAGGGGAAGCCGGTGATGTTGCGGTTGCCGGCCTCCTCGATCACCAGGATGTCATGCTCGCGATAGCCGCCGGCACCGGGCATGCCCTCGGGGATGGTGATCATCGGCTCCATCGAGACGACCATGCCGGGCTCCAGCACCGTGTCGCAATCCTCGCGCAGTTCCAGCCCCGCCTCTCGGCCGTAATAGTGGCAGAGCACCCCGAAGCTGTGGCCATAGCCGAAGCTGCGATATTGCAGCAGGTTCTCGGCCGCATAGATCTCGTTGAGTTCGGCGGCGATCTCCGAGCATTTCTTGCCCGGCACCAGCAATTCCTTGCCGCGGTCGTGGACCTTGCAGTTGAATTCCCACAGCCGGATATGCGCGTCGCTGGCATGTTCAGCGAACAGCGTGCGCTCCAGCGCGACGTAATAGCCGGCGACCATCGGGAAGCAGTTCAGCGACAGGATGTCGCCGGCTTCGATCTTGCGGCTGGTGACGGGGTTGTGGGCGCCGTCGGTGTTCACGCCGGACTGGAACCAGGTCCAGCTGTCCAGCAGTTCGGCATGGGGCCAGGTTTTCGCGATCTCGCGCACCATGGCGGCGGTCGAGTGCAGCGCGACCTCGTGCTCGGGCACGCCCACGGCGGTCGCCTCGACGCAGGCGGCGCCGCCCAGATCGGCGATGCGGGCCATCTCGGTGATATGGGCGATCTCCTCGGCCGACTTGACCATGCGCAGCCGCATGGCGGGGGCGGCGATGTCGACGAACTCGACGCCGGGGAATTCGGCTTTCAGCAGGGCCAACAGGTCGATGTTCACATGGTCGAACTCGATGCCGATGCGCTTGGCGCTGCCGGCGAGCTGGCGGAGGGCATGAAAATAATTGTCCTTCTGCCAGTCGGTATAGGTGATGTTGCCGCCGAAGCTGCGCCGCCAGGGCTGGCCGCCGTCGATGCCGGCGCTGATGGTGGTCGCCTTGTCGTGGTCGATCACCAGCCCGTAGCGGCGGCCGAACTGGCAATAAAGGAAATCCGCGTAATAATTGATGTTGTGATACGAGGTGAACAGCGCCGCATCGACGCCTGCCTGCGCCATATGCGCGCGGATCGCGTCCTGGCGGCGCTGCATCTCGGTGGCCGAGAAGGTCGGGGCCGCTTTCTCGCCATTGCCGACGAAACTCTGAAGCCTGTCGCGTTGCATGGGGTTCCTTTCGTCTTTCCGGGGGTTCGGATGGCGGCAGGATCGGGCCGGGAGGGGCTCTTGTCAAAAGACGGTTTCTCATGCTTCACTTGAGAAAATCTCAAACGGTTCCGGAACGCCCATGTCGCTTCTGCCGCTGAACGCCCTGCGCGCCTTCGAGGCGGTGGCCCGGCTGAAAAGCTTCAAGGAGGCGGCGAAGGCGCTGTTCGTCACCCAGTCGGCGGTCAGCCATCAGGTCCGCCACCTTGAGGAATTCCTGGGCGTGGCGCTGTTCGACCGCTCGGGGCCGCGGCCGCGCATCCTGCCCCGCGGGCAGGAGCTGGCGCGCACGCTCAGCCTGTCGCTGGCCGAGATCGAGGCCGCCTGCAAGCGGGTGCGCAGCGCCGGCCAGGCGCAGCCGCTGGTGATCGCCGCCATCCCCTCGGTGGCGATCTGCTGGCTGATCCCGCGGCTCTCGCGCTTTCGGCAGGCGCATCCCGAGGTGGCGCTGCGGGTGGTCTATGCCATGCACGGGCAGGAGATCGACTTCCGCAGCACGCATTTCGCCTTCGTCTTTTCAGAGGGGCCGCCGGCCGTGCCGGGGGTGCGGGTGCTGGGCTTCCTGCCGGGGGAAAGCGCGCCGGTCTGCAACCCCTCGCTGCTGCCCGGCTTGGGAAAGGCGCCGCCCTCGGCGGCCGGGATCAAGGCGGCGGGCCTTCTGCACGATACCGACACCTCCGCCTGGCGGGCCTGGCTGTCGCGGGCGGGCGACGGGATCGCACCGGACGAGGCCGGGCCGGTCTTCGAGGATTTCAACCTGCTGCGCGCCGCCGCCCTGGCCGGGCAGGGCGTGGCGCTTTGCCCGCTGGCGATGATCCGCGACGACCTGGACAGCGGCCGGCTGGTGCAGCTTTCGTCGGTCACCGTTCTGGAGAATTTCGGCTATTACCTGCTCGCCAGCGATCCGCAGCCCGCCGATCTGGCCGAAAACGCCCTGGCCTTTCAGGACTGGGCGTTTCGGGAACGCGACGCGGGGCCCGCGGACGCCTGATCCGGGTCAGGGCCGCGCCGGCTCGCGCGGTGCCACCGGGTTCAGCAGATGCGAGAAATCCGGCCGCCGCGCCAGCACATCGGCCAGGCTGTAGCCGTCCAGCACCGCCATGAAGCCCGCCAGCGCCTCGTCCAGAACCGAGGTCAGCCCGCAGGCCGGCGCGATGATGCATTGGCCGCAGCCGACCAGGTCGAAATCGTCCTCGGTATGGCGCACCAGCGCGCCGATATTGATCTCGGCCGGCGGCCGCGCCAGCCGGATGCCGCCGTGGCGGCCCCGCAAGCTGGTCAGGAAGCCGGCATGCACCAGATCGTTGATGACCTTCATCAGGTGGTTCTGCGAGATGCCGTAGGCCTGCGCGATCTCGCCGATCGAACAAAGCCGCCCGGGCTCGCGGCCCAGATACAGCAGCACGCGCATGGCGTAATCGGTATAGCGCGTCAGGCGCATCGCGGACTCCGATAAAACATGTATCCTGATTGCATGTTTCAGGCGGCAAGGATAGATGTATCCACGATACATGTTTTTCGAGTCGCGGCCGCAGACGCCGCCGCGCGACCTTGCAGGAGAAGCCGCATGCCGCAGCCACCGAGCGCGCAGACCATTGCGCTGGTCAAAGCCACAGTTCCCGCGCTCGAAGCGCATGGTCTTGATATCGTGCGTGAAATGTATGCACGCATGTTCCGGAACCCCGAGATCAGCGCCCTGTTCAACCAGTCGCACCAGGGCGCATCCGAGGCGCAGCCGCGCGCGCTGACCGGGGCGATCCTGGCCTATGCCAACAATATCGACAATCTGACGGCGCTGGTGCCGGCGGTCGAGCGCATCGCCCAGAAACATGTCGGCCTGCAGATCCTGCCCGAACATTACCCGCATGTCGCCGAGGCGCTGCTGGGCGCGATCCGCGCCGTGCTGGGCGAGGCCGCCACCGACGAGGTGCTGGAGGCCTGGGGCGAGGCCTACTGGTTCCTTGCCAATATCCTGATCGCGCGCGAGCGGCGGATCTATGACGAGCAGCTGGCGCAGCAGGGCGGCTGGAACGGCTGGCGCGACTTCCGCATCGACGAGATCGTCCGCGAAAGCAGCACCATTTCCTCTTTCGTGCTGCGCCCGCTCGATGGCGGGCCGGTGATGGCGCACAAGCCGGGCCAGTATCTGACCTTCTGGTTCGAGATCCCCGGTCATGCCCCGGCCAAGCGCAACTATTCGATTTCGGCCGCGCCGGACGGGCGAAGCTATCGCATCTCGGTCAAGCGCGAGCCGCAGGGCCTGGCCTCGGGCTGGCTGCATCGGCAGGCGCCGGGCACGGTGCTGAAGGTGGCCGCCCCCGCGGGCGAGTTCTTCCTGCCCGAACGTCCCGAGCGGCCGGTGGTGCTGCTGTCGGGCGGCGTGGGGCTGACGCCGATGGTCGCCATGCTGGAGGCGCTGGTGCAGTCGGGCGCGCAGGTGCCGGTGCATTACATCCACGGCACGCATGACCGCGACACCCATGCGATGCGCGCCCATGTCCGCGCGCTGGCCGAGGGGCGGCCGCAGATCCGCGTCACCGATTTCCACCAGACGCCGCTGCCGGACGAGGTCGCGGGCCGCGACTACGACCATGCCGGGCTGATCACCGAGGAATGGCTGCTGGCCAGCACCCCGGTCGGCGAGGCGGATTACTATATCTGCGGCCCGCGCCCCTTCCTGCGCGCGGCGGTCGCGGCGCTGTCGCTGGCGGGCGTGCCCTCGGACCGGATCCATTACGAATTCTTCGGCCCGGCCGACGAATTGCTGGCGGCCTGAGGCGGGGGGCGTCATGGACGACTTCACCCTGGCGCGAATCGTCCATGTCGTCGCCGTGCTGTTCTGGATCGGCGGCGTGGCCTTCGTCACCACGGTGCTGATCCCCGCCGTCGCCGCCGCCTTCCCGGCGGCCGAGCGGCTGCGCTTCTTTCACCGCATCGAGGGGCGCTTCGCCCCGCAGGCCCGGCTGTGGGTGCTGCTGGCCGGGGCCAGCGGCTTCTGGATGGTCTGGCGCGGCGACATGTGGCACCGCTTCGCCGAGGCGCGGTTCTGCTGGATGCATGCCATGCTGGCGGTCTGGCTGGTCTTTTCGGCCATGCTCTACCTGATCGAGCCGCTGTTCCTGCATCGCCGCATGCAGCACTCGTCCGAGCCGGGCCGCGATTTCGCGCGGCTGGCGCGGATGCACCGCATCCTGCTGGCGCTGTCGGTGGTGGCGGCGATCGGCGCGGTCGGCGGCAGCCACGGGTTGTTCTAGCACCGGGTCGCGCGCCTTGGCTGACCGGCGGCCAATCCGGATCCGTCCGGTCCGGGGGCGGGGCGGGCGGGCCGGGCCGCGGGGAAACGGGCGGGCAGGGGGCTTGGCAGCGCCCCGCGCCTTGTGGCAATGCGGGACCGACGCCGGGCCCGCCCGCCGGGCGCAGCATTCGGGAAAGGTATCGTGCCGCAATCTGCCGACGACAGCGAACGCTATATCGCGCGGGGCATCGCCCATGTGAAGCTTTCGGCCCCGGTCCGGGCGCCGATCACGGTCTCTTTCGTGCTGATGCCGCGCTTTACCATGCTGGCCTTCACCTCGGCCATCGAGCCGTTGCGGGTGGCCAACCAGCTGACCGAACAGCTGCTGTTCAAATGGCGCGTGCACAGCGAGACGGGGGCGCCCATCACCTGCTCGAACGGGGTGCCGCTGGTCCCCGACGCGCCGCTGTCCGAGGCGCTGAGCGCGGATTATGTGCTGGTCTGCGGCGGCGTCGAGCCCGATGCGGCCTGCAGCGCCGAGCTGACCGACTGGATCCGCAAGCAATGGCGGCATGGCGGCACGGTCGGCGGGCTTTGCACCGGCGCCTATGCGCTGGCCCGCGCCGGCATCCTCAACGGCCGCCGCTTTACCCTGCATTGGGAGAACATCCCGAACTTCTCCGAGAAATATCCCGACCTCGCGCCCGAGCGGCGGATCTTCTGCATCGACGAGCGCATCGTCACCTGCGCCGGCGGCGTCGCCTCGGCCGAGCTGGCGCTGAAGCTGATCGAGGATTACTACGGCGCCGAGCTGAGCCAGGCGGTGATGAACATGTGCCTGCTGGGCAAGATCCGGCGCGGCGAGGAAGAGCAGCTGAGCTCGCTCTCGGTGCGGCTGGGCACCCGCAACGACCACCTGATCCGGGCGGTGGCCTATATCGAGGCCCATGTCGAGGACGAGGTCGATCTGGGCGAATGCGCCAGCCATCTGGGCATCTCGCGCCGCCAGCTGGAACGGCTGTTCCAGCGCTATCTGGACACCACGCCGCTGCAATACCTGAACAAGGTGCGGCTGCAGCACGCCCGCTCGCTGCTGACCGAGACCAATCTCAGCGTCATGCAGGTGGCGGTGGCCTGCGGCTTCGGCTCTTCCTCGTATTTCTCCAAGGTGTTCCGGACGCAATACGGCGTCTCGCCCTACAAGTTCTCGCTGACCCGCAAGCGCGCCGCGGATTGAAAGCAGGTTTCGGAGTGCCGGCCCTCCTGGGCTATGATCCCCTGAGTCGCAGCGACAGGAGGGCGAGGCATGGACAAGAAGGGGATGGGGCGCATCCGCATCGGCATCGGCGGCTGGACCTATGAGCCCTGGCGCGGCAGCTTCTATCCCGAGGGCCTGCCGCAGCGGCGCGAACTGGAACATGCCAGCCGCCAGCTGAGCTCGATCGAGATCAACGGCACCTATTACGGGGCGCAGAAGCCCGAGAGCTTTCGCAAATGGCATGACGAGACGCCCGAGGATTTCGTCTTTTCCGTGAAGGCGCCGCGCTATGCCACCAACCGCAAGGTGCTGGCCGAGGCGGGCGAGACCATCGCGCGCTTCTTTTCCGGCGGCGTGATGCTGCTGGGCGACAAGCTCGGGCCGATCAACTGGCAGTTCATGGCGACGAAGAAATTCGACCCGGCGGATTTCGAGGCCTTCCTGAAGCTTCTGCCCGCCTCGGTCGAGGGCAGGGCGCTGCGCCATGTGGTCGAGGTGCGCCATGACAGTTTCCGCTGCCCCGAATTCCCGGCGCTGCTGCGCGAGCATGGCGTCGCGGCGGCGGTGGCGGCGGATGGCAAGTTTCCGCAGATCGCCGACCCGACCGCGCCCTTCGTCTATGCCCGCATCATGGGCACCACCGAAGACGAGCCCCTGGGCTATTCCAAGGCGGCGCTGGACCTCTGGGCCGAGCGGGCGCGCATCTGGGCCCTGGGCGGCCTGCCCGAGGGGCTGGACTATGCCGGGCCGAATGCCGCGGCGGGGCCGCGCGACGTCTATCTCTATGTCATCAGCGGCCACAAGATGCGCAATCCCCAGGCCGCCATGGCGCTGATCGAGCGGCTGGGCTGACGGGCCCGGCCCGGTCGGCACGCGCCGGCCTGCGACATTTCGCGACAAAAGAATCCCGCCCGACAGATTGATGCGCCTGCCCGCAAGTGATTGAAGCAGCCAAGCCCGCATTCCGCCAGCCACCTTCGGATCAAATCTACAGGAGCAGGTGATGGGGATGCTTTTCGCTCGCCGGGGCGCGAGCACGGCGGTTTGTTTGTTGATGTCGCTCCCGGCCTTTTCGGGATCCGCGCTGGCGCAGGCCGCAGATGCCGCCGAAGACACGGTGGTTCTGGATACCGTCGTGCTGACGGCCGAGGAACAGGTCAAGCAATCGCTCGGCGTGTCGCAGATCACCGAGGAGGATCTCGAGAAATCGCCGGTGGTGAACGACGTTTCGGAAATCATCCGCAAGATGCCGGGCGTGAACCTGACCGGAGCCACCGCCACCGGACAGCGCGGCAACCAGCGCCAGATCGACATTCGCGGCATGGGGCCGGAAAACACCCTGATCCTGATCGACGGCAAGCCCGTCATGTCGCGCAACGCGGTCAAGATGAGCCGCGGCGGCGAGCGCGACACCCGCGGCGACTCGAACTGGGTGCCGGCCGAGATGATCGAACGCATCGAGGTGATCCGCGGCCCGGCGGCCGCGCGCTACGGCTCGGGCGCCTCGGGCGGGGTGGTCAACATCATCACCAAGCGCCCCGACACCTTCACCGGCCAGGTCTCGATGCATACGAACGTGCCCGAGAACAGCAAGGAAGGCAGCACCAACCGCGCCAACTTCATGCTGGCCGGCCCGGTGGGCGAGACGCTGACCTTCCGGCTGTTCGGCAATTACAACCGCACCGAGGGCGACGCGGCCGACCTCAACCCGCCGCGCATCGATCCCGAGAGCGGCGAGCTCCTGCCGCCGCTGGCCGGCCGCGAGGGCGTGACCAACAAGGATCTGGGCGCGCTGCTGAGCTGGAACCTCGCCCCCGGCCATCACCTCGATTTCGAGACGGATTTCTCGCGCCAGGGCAATGATTACGCCGGCGATACCCGCAGCGGCGCCGTGGACGATGGGCTGGCCGAGCTGCTGGGTTCGGAAACCAACCGCATGTATCGCCGCACCTTCTCGGTCACCCATCGCGGCGAATACGATTTCGGCGAATCGCACAGCTACATCCAGTGGGAGAACACCGGCAATTCCCGGATCTGCAACGGCAATGCCGGGTCGGTCGAGGACAACCCCAACCCCTGCGTCGATACCGACGGCGACGGCACGAACGACGCCTATGAATACCGCACCATCGATCTGGACACGGTCGCCGCCAAGACGGAATGGATCCTCCCGATGAGCCTGGGCTCGAAGCCCAGCCGCGTGACCCTGGGCGCCGATTACCGCGGCGAGTTCATGCATGACGCGGTCTCGACCACCAATACCCTGCCGCCGGAGCTGGGCGGCGAGACCGGCGTCCCAGAGGATCCGGCCGACCGCGACCCCAAGATCGACCAGAACACCATCGGCCTTTACGCCGAGGCGAATATCGAATGGAGCGGGCAGCTGACCCTGACCCCGGGCCTGCGCTTCGACTATAACGACAATTTCGGCACGAACTGGTCGCCCAGCCTGAACGCGACCTGGCGCTTCAACGACGAATGGACGATGAAGCTGGGCGTGGCCCGCGCCTTCAAGGTGCCGAACCTGTTCCAGCTGAACCCGAACTATGTCTATACCACCCGCGGCAACGGCTGCCCCTATGTGGACGGCGTGCGGGTCGGCGGGCCCTGCTATGTGCTGGGCAATCCCGACCTTGAGCCCGAGCGCAGCCTGAACAAGGAAATCGGCGTCGCCTATGCCGGCCATAACGGCATCGAGGCCAGCCTGACCTATTTCCACAACGACTATCAGAACCGCATCGGCGCCGGGACCTATCAATACAACGAAGGCGCCGAGACCAACCGGCTGTATCGCTGGGAAAACCAGAAGGACGCGGTGATCTCGGGGCTCGAGGGGAATTTCTCGACCGATCTGGGCGACCGTTTCGCCTTCTCGGCGAATTTCACCAAGATGATCAAGTCCGAGAAGAAGGAGAACGGCGAGCCGCTGAGCCTGGTGCCTGACTATACCGTCAACGCCTCGCTGGACTGGTTCGCCTCGGACACGGTGACGGTCACGCTTTCCGCCACGCGCTACGGCAAGATCAAGGCGCCGACGGTCAGCTCGATCACCAATGCCGAGTTCGACGAGACGAACGAGCGCGACCCCTATACCCTGGTCAATCTGGGGGCGAGCTGGGACATGACCGAGAAGGCGCGGCTGTCGGCCGGGGTGACCAACCTCTTCGACAGGGCCGTGCTGCGCACCGACTCGAGCACCGGCGCCAACACGTTCAACGAACCGGGGCGGGCTTTCTATCTGTCGCTGACCTCGACATTCTGAAAAACCGGCGGGCGGCGGATGCGCTGCCCGCCCAGACCGCATTCGCGGCGGCGCCCTCGCGGTGCCGCCGTTCCGCCGTTTCCGAACCGGGCCAAGCCGCATGACCGAAGCCAGCGAACCGCGCATCCTCATCGTCGACGACGCCCGCGACATCCGCGAGCCGCTGGGGCAATATCTGCGCCGCAACGGCTTTCGCACCTGCCTCGCGGCCGATGCGGCCGAGGCACGCCTGGCTTTGGGCCGCGAGAGCGTGCATCTGATCGTCCTCGACGTGATGATGCCGGGCGAAGACGGGCTGAGCCTCTGCGCGGATCTCGCGCGCAGCCGCCGGGTACCGGTGATCCTGCTGACGGCGCGCGCCGCGCAGGGCGACCGCGTGGCGGGTCTGGAACTCGGCGCCGACGATTACGTCACCAAGCCCTTCGACCCGCGCGAGTTGCTGGCGCGGATCCGCGCGGTGCTGCGCCGCGTGCCGCCGGCGCTGCCGGGCCCGGGCACCCGGCGGCGGCGCTTTGCCGGGCTGGTCCACGATCCCGGCCGGGCCGAGGTGACGCTGGCTTCGGGCCAGCGGGTGGCGCTGACCTCGGGCGAGAACCGGCTGCTGGGCCTGCTGCTGGACCATCCCGGCCAGGTGCTGTCGCGGATGCGGCTGCTGGACCTGCTGGCGGGGCGCGAGGCCCGGGCCTATGATCGCGCCGTGGACAACATTGTCAGCCGCCTCCGGCACAAGATCGAGGAAAACCCGCGCGCGCCGCGGTTGATCGTCACCGAATGGGGCGGCGGCTACCGGCTGGCCGCCGACGAGGTCGAGGAACTGGCATGAGGCGGGCCATGCCGTGGCCCGACGGGCTTGCCGCGCGGTTCTCGCTGCTGCTGGTCGCGGCGCTTCTGGGGGTGAACCTGATCGCCGCGATCCTGCTGGGCCGCGAGGGCACCGCCTTCGACCGCGCGGTGCGGCTGCAGGGCGACCTGCATCGCCTATCGGCGCTGGTCACGGCCCTGGAACTGGCCGAGCCCGAGACGGCGCGCTCGCTGCCCGACCGCAGCAGCACCGGCTTCACCCGCTTTTCGCTGGATGCCGCGCCGCTGGACTTGCCCGGCAGCGCCCGGCTGCCCGCGCATGAGGCGCAGCTGGCCGTCGATCTGCCCGGGCTCGACATCCAGATCCGCGACGGCGGCACGGAAAAGGTCCAGGGCCGCGCGCCGCTGCTGCTGGTCTCGGTCCGGCTGGAGCGCGGGGCAGAGGCCGGGCGCTGGCTGAACGCGCTGGCCTATCCCTTGCCCTCGCCCCGGGCCTGGGAGTGGAAGATCGGCTTCTTCGCGCCGCTGACCGCCTCGCTGCTGGGCACGCTGGCGGTGGGGCTGATCTTCATCCGCCGCATGACCCGGCCCCTGCAGGCGCTGGCCGAGGCGGCGCGGGCGGCCGGGCGCGGCGACCGCAGCGCCCGTGTGACCGAATGCGGCGCCAGCGAGCTGCGCGAGGCCGCCCATGCCTTCAACGACATGCAGCGCCGCATCGCCGGTTTCGAGGCCGAGCGCATGCGCATGCTGGCCGCCGTCGGCCATGACCTGCGCACGCCGATCACCGGCCTGCGCATCCGCGCCGAGCTGCTCGGGGACGAGCATCAGCGCCAGGACATGATCCGCGCGCTGGACGAGATGGCGGTGATGGCGGACGGGCTGCTGCACGCCGCCTCGGCCGGCGGCGACTCCGAGCCGGCGCGGCCCGAGGATCTGGATGCGCTGCTGGCGCGGCTCTGCGCCGACCGCGACGTGACCTATGCCGGCGCGGGGCCGCTGATCCTGCCGCTGCGGCCGGTGGCGATGCGGCGGGCGATCGGCAACCTGCTGGACAATGCGCGGCGCTATGCCGGCCCCGCCCGGCTGCGGTTGCAGTCCGGCCCCGGGGCGGTGCTGATCGTCATCGAGGACGACGGCCCCGGCATCCCCGAACCGCTGCTGCCCCATGTCACCGAGCCCTTCGTGCGCGGCGAGGCAAGCCGCAATCCCGGAACCGGCGGCGCGGGGCTGGGGCTGTCCATCGCGCAGGACGTGATCCGCGCACATGGCGGCAGCCTGACCCTGTCCAACCGCACCGAGGGCGGGCTGCGGGTCGAGATCCGCCTGCCGCTGCCGACCGGCGCAGCGGCGGAGGAGATCGCGGAGGACAAGGCTCCGCAGGGCGGCCCCTAGTCGCGCACGCGTGGGTCTGACGCAGGACGGGCGGGGTCCGGATCGCGAAGGGGCCGTGCCGCACCTGCAAGCCGCATGGCCGTCGGCCCGCCCGGCGGCGAGCCGCGAAGAGTCCGGGCCGGTGATGCTC
This sequence comes from Paracoccus sp. J39, assembly GCF_000518925.1. Taxonomy (NCBI): domain Bacteria; kingdom Pseudomonadati; phylum Pseudomonadota; class Alphaproteobacteria; order Rhodobacterales; family Paracoccaceae; genus Paracoccus; species Paracoccus sp. J39. The sequence continues at coordinate 153,023 of NZ_JAEN01000009.1, forward strand.
CGCGGAGGGCTCTTGCTGCGCGCCGGGCGCCGCTGCCCGAAAATGCGGCTCTTGCCCGGAAAACCAAGCCCTGCCAATCTGGTCGCAGGGGGAATGCGCGCATGGACGGATCAGGGAACGGCCGCAAGCCGCTGGACACGGCCGAGATCGGGGCGCTGGCCCATCTCTACCGGGCCGAGATCTATCGCTCGACGATCTGGCGCACCCGGCTCGACACCACCACGAACTGGTCGGTGGTGACGCTGGGGGTGGCGCTGTCGATCACCTTTTCCTCGCCGCAGGCCTCGCCCCTGCCGCTGGTGCTGGTCGGCATCCTGATCGTCTTCTTCCTGATGCTCGAGGCGCGGCGCTATCGCTATTTCAACGTCTGGCGCGCCCGCTGCCGCTGGATGGAGCTGCATTTCATGGCCCCGATGCTCAGCGACGGCGACCTGCGGCTGGACAGCGGCTGGCAGGACCGGCTGGCCGCCGATTACCGCCGCCCGGCCTATCACGTCAGCCTGCGCACCGCCATCGGCCGGCGGATCCGGCGGAATTACTTCTGGATCCTGCTGATCCAGACCCTGGCCTATCTGGGCAAGATCGCGGTGCATCCGGCCGCGCTGCAATCGCCCGCCGAATTGCAGGATCGCGCCGCCATAGGGCCGATCCCGGGCTGGCTGGTGCTGGGGGCGGGGCTGCTCTACTGCCTGTCCTGGGGCGCCATCGCGCTGTGGAGCCTGCGCGACGACAAGCGGCGGGCACGCCATCGCCGAGACCCGCTGGGCATGGGTTGACCGCGACAGGGGCATTGCAATCCTGATAAAACTCCCTCACGATTCCCATCAAGAGAATGAGGGGAAACATGGCAGGGCGTCCGACGATCGAGGATGTGGCCAAGGCGGCCGGTGTCAGCGTGGCGACGGTGGATCGCGTGCTGAACGGCCGGGCCAAGGTGCGCGAGGAAACCGCGCGCAAGGTGTCCGAGGCGGCCGAGGCGGTCGGCTATCACGCTGCGCCGGCCATCCGGGCCCGGGCGCTGGCGCATGTGCCCGAGCTGCATCTGGGCGTGGTCCTGCAAAAGGAGCGCCATGCCTTCTATCAGGACTTCGCCGCCCGCATCGAAGAAGCCGCGCGCCATGATCCGCTGCGTCGCTGGCGGCTCAGCATCCGCTTCTCTCCCGGCCAATCGCCGGCCGACTTCGCCGAAACCATTGCCGGCATGGCCGGCAAGGTGCAGGCCGTGGCGGCGACCGGCGTCGATCATCACGACGTCACCTCGGCCGTGGCCATGCTGCGCGGGCGCGGCATCCCGGTGTTCTCGCTGCTGTCCGACTTTGCCGCCGGGGTGCGCGAAGCCTATCTGGGCACCAACAACCTCAAGACCGGGCGCACGGCGGCCTGGCTGATGCATCGCATCATGCGCCATCCGGGCAAGCTGGCACTGTTCATCGGCGGCCACCGCTTTCACGGCCATGACCTGCGCGAGGCGGGTTTTCGCAGCTATTTCCGCGAATACGCGCCGGAAATCGCCTTCCTGGAGACGATGATCAACCTGGAAACCCGGCAGCTGACCTATGAGACGACGCTGGAGATCGCCTCTCGCCATCCGAACCTCGCCGGCATCTATTGCGCCGGCGGCGGCATGGAGGGCGCCATCGCCGCCATCCAGGAGCTGGGCCTGGGCGGCAAGGTGGCGCTGATCGTGAACGAACTGACGCCGGAATCGCGGCAGGGGCTTTTGCAGGGCGTGGTCTCGGTGGTGCTGGCGACGCCCCTGCAGCCGCTGGCGGCGGACCTGCTCAGCGCCGCGGCGCATGTGCTGGAACATGGCATGGCCGAGAATCCCGGCCAGCGTTTCGTCACCTCGCTGGTCGTCACGCCCGAGAGTTTGTGATTGCCGGTGATGGAAAACTATCATAATTCGATCTTTTTATATCATCCATGATGGAAAAATCCTCTCGAACCGTTTGACCAGAATCGCTTTCTGGCGGAAATCTCCCTCACGGTCCGCGGAGGAGGATAGCGCGGGCCGGTTTGCGGGAGCGGGATCGCGTTTCGACTGCGCCGCTCCCAGGCGGGCCGGGGGCCTGCGGAACAGATAGGGGAGGACAAGGATGAGAGCATTTCTGCTGACGACCGCCTGCGCCGTTTCGGTCTCGGGCGCGGCCATGGCCGAGAATATCGGCGTGACCATGGCGCTGTTCGACGACAATTTCCTGACCGTGCTGCGCAACGGCATGCAGGAGCATGCGGCTTCGCTGGACGGCGTGACCATCCAGATCGACGACGCGCAGAACGACGTCGGCAAGCAGCTGAACCAGATCGAGAATTTCGTCGCCTCGGGCGTCGATGCGATCATCGTGAACCCGGTGGATACCGACGCCACCATCGCGATGAGCGCGGCGGCCCAGAACGCGGGCATCCCGCTGGTCTTTGTCAACCGCCAGCCGGTGAACCTGGACAGCCTGCCCGAGAAGCAGGCCTTCGTCGCCTCGGACGAAAAGGAATCCGGCACCCTGCAGACGCAGGAGATCTGCCGCCTGCTCAAGGAGCAGGGCAAGACCGAGGCCAAGGCCGTGGTGCTGATGGGCGAGCTGTCGAACCAGGCGGCGCGGATGCGGACCCAGGACATCAAGGACGTGCTGGCGACGCCGGATTGCGGCTTCATCACCATCGTGCAGGAACAGACCGCGAACTGGTCGCGCACCCAGGGCGCCGATCTGCTGAGCAACTGGCTTTCCGCCGGAACCGAATTCGACGCGGTGATCTCGAACAATGACGAGATGGCGATCGGCGCCATCCAGGCGCTGAAATCGGCGGGGCGTCCGATGGATGACGTGGTGATCGGCGGCATCGACGCGACGCAGGACGCGCTGGCGGCGATGAAGGCCGGCGATCTGGACGTGACCGTGTTCCAGGACGCGGCCGGGCAGGGCCAGGGCGCGGTCGAGACGGCGCTGAAGCTTGCCCGGGGCGAGCCGGTCGAACAGAAGGTCTATGTGCCCTTCCAGCTCGTCACCCCCGAGAACCTGGACGAGTTCCTCTCCAGGAACTGAGCCTTGCGGCGGGGCCGTCCTGGCCCCGCCCGATCAAGACAGGGGGAAGCCGATGCTTGACCGGACCAGCGCCTGGCAGGGCGAATACATTCTGGAAGTCGACAACATCACCAAGGAGTTTCCGGGCGTGAAGGCGCTCGACGGGGTGCAGCTGAAGATCCGCCCCGGCACCGTCCACGCGCTGATGGGCGAGAACGGCGCCGGCAAATCCACGCTGATGAAGATCATCGCCGGGGTCTACACCCCCGATGGCGGCGAGGTGCGCTTTGCCGGCCAGCCGCTGGACATCAAGACGCCGCTCGACGCGCTGAACTCGGGCATCGCCATGATCCACCAGGAACTGAACCTGATGAACTGGATGACGGTGGCCGAGAACATCTGGATCCGCCGCGAGCCGCTGAACCGCGTCGGGCTTGTCGATCACACCCGCATGCGGCAGATGACCGCCGATCTTCTGGGCCGGCTGAACATCCGGCTGGACCCCGACCAGCAGGTCAGCGAGCTGACCGTGGCGCAGAAGCAGATGGTCGAGATCGCCAAGGCGGTCAGCTACAATTCCGACGTGCTGATCATGGACGAGCCGACCAGCGCCATCACCGAGGCCGAGGTCGAGCATCTGTTCGCCATCATCCGCGACCTGAAATCGCGCGGCATCGGCATCGTCTACATCACCCACAAGATGAGCGAGCTGTTCGAGATCGCCGACGAGTTCACCGTCTTCCGCGACGGCAAATATGTCGGCACGCATCCGTCGAGCAGCGTGACCCGCGACGACATCATCCGCATGATGGTCGGCCGCGAGATCACCGAGATGTTCCCCAAGATCGACTGCGCGATCGGCGAGACCATCCTGGAGGTCCGCAACCTGACCCTGCCGGGCGTGTTCCACGACGTCAGCTTCGAGGTCCGCAAGGGCGAGATCCTGGGCATCGCCGGGCTCGTCGGCTCGAAACGCTCGAACGTGGCCGAGGCGATCTTCGGCGTGCATCCCGCGCCCATCGGCGACGTGCTGATCGACGGGCGGCACGTGCGGATCACCTGCCCCTCGGACGCCATGGCGCATGGCATGGCCTTCCTGACCGAGGACCGCAAGGAAAGCGGCTGCTTCCTGATCCTCGACTGCCTCGAAAACATCCAGACGGCGCTGATCACCCAGAGCCATGTGAAGAATGGCTTCATCGACCGCAAGGCCATCACCGCCAAGGCCGAGGACATGGCCCGGAAGCTGCGGGTCAAGACGCCGAGCCTGCACGAGGCGGTCGAGAACCTGTCGGGCGGCAACCAGCAGAAGCTCCTGATCGCGCGCTGGCTTCTGACCGAGCCGCGCATCCTGATCCTGGACGAACCCACGCGCGGCATCGACGTCGGCGCCAAGGCGGAAATCCACCGCCTCATCACCAATCTGGCCGCGCAGGGCGTGGCCGTCATCATGATTTCCTCGGAAATGCCCGAGGTGCTGGGAATGAGCGACCGCATCATGGTGATGCACGAAGGCCATGTGTCGGGCTTTCTCGACCGGGCCGAGGCCGATCAGGTCAAGATCATGTCGCTGGCCGCCAAGTAACGAGAGGAACCCATGTCAGACGCAAGCATGGCCGCCGCACCGCGCCGCCACCGCCCGATGATGGCGGAACTCAACATCCTTCTGGTCCTGGTCGGCATCAGCCTGACCTTCGAGATCCTGGGCTGGATCATGCAGGGGCAGAGCTTCCTGGGCAACTGGCAACGGCTGTCCATCATGATCCTGCAGGTCTCGGTGGTGGGGATCATCGCCATCGGCGTGACCCAGGTCATTATCTCGGGTGGCATCGACCTCAGTTCGGGCTCCATCGTCGGCGCCACGGCGATGATCTCGATGAGCCTCGCGCAGGCGGCGGGATACGAACGGGCGATCTATCCCGACCTGACCGGCCTGCCGGTGGTGGTGCCGGTCGCGGCGGGGCTGATCTTCGGGCTGCTTTGCGGCACCATCAACGGCGCGCTGATCGCCTATACGAAAATTCCGCCCTTCATCGCCACGCTGGGCATGATGGTGACGGCGCGCGGCTTTGCGAAATGGTATACCAAGGGCCAGCCGATCAGCTTCCCCTCGGACGGTTTCGCCGCCATCGGCCGGGGCATGATGCCGGTGCTCATCTTCCTGGTGGTGGCGCTGATCTTCCATGTCGCGCTGCGCTACACCCGCTATGGCAAGTTCACCTATGCCATCGGCGCCAACCCGCAGGCCGCCCGCGTCTCGGGCATCAATGTCGAGCGCCAGCTGGTCAAGATCTATGCCATCGCCGGGCTGCTGTCGGCGCTGGCCGGGATCGTGGTCGCGGCGCGTGGCCTGACGGCGCAGGCCGGCATGGGCACGATGTACGAGCTCGACGCCATCGCCATGGCGGTGATCGGCGGGGTGTCCTTGACCGGCGGGCGCGGCTCGATCCTGGGGACGATGATCGGCATGGTGATCTTTGGCGTCATCATCTCGGGTTTCACCTTCCTGCGGCTCGACGCCTATTATCAGGAGATGATCAAGGGCGTCATCATCGTCGCCGCCGTCGTCGCCGACGTCTATCGCCAGAAGAAGCGCAAGAAGGCGTGAGGGGGGCGATGATGAAAGGCCTGACCCTGATGGCGCCGGCAGGGGACGGAGCGCCCGGGCGCAATATCCGGTCGTTCTCCGGACCCGTCACCCCCGAGACCCTCCCGAAAGACGAGTAAGCCCGATGACCGCAACGGAGAAATCCCTCGGTGTCGCCCTGATCGGCACCGGGTTCATGGGAAAGTGCCACGCGATGGCCTGGCGCAACCTCGCCACCGCCTTCGGCGGCCTGCCGCCCCGGCTGGAGGTTCTGGCCGACACGCCCGCCGACAAGGCCGCCGGACTCGCCGCCGCCTTCGGCTTTGCCCGCGCCACCGATGACTGGCGCGCGGCGGTCGGCGATCCGGCCGTCGACGTGGTCTCGATCGCCACGCCGAACGGCATGCATCGCCAGATGGCCGAGGCGGCGCTGGCGGCGGGCAAGCATGTCTGGCTGGAAAAGCCCATGGCGCTGAGCGTCGCGGATGCCGAGGCGATGGAGGCTGCCGCCCGCGCCTCGGGCCGCGTCACCATCCTGGGCTACAACTATACCCGCTCGCCCGCCTTCCGCGCCGCCGCGGACATGGTCGCCTCGGGCGCCATCGGCCGGCCGATCCATTTCCGCGGCATCTATGACGAGGATTACATGGCCGATCCGCAGCTGCCCTGGAGCTGGCGGCTGACCCGTGCCGAAGGCGGATTGGGCGCGCTGGGGGATCTGGGCTGCCACCTGGTTTCCGTCATGCTGGCGCTGATGGGGCCGGTGGCGCGGGTCCAGGCGCAGATGGACACGGTGATCGCCCGGCGGCCGCACCAGGGCGGCACGGCCCCGGTCGAGAACGAGGACCAGGCCCAGGCGCTGGTCCGCTTCGCCTCGGGCGCCTCGGGCGAATTCTCCTGCTCGCGGGTGGCGCGCGGCTATCGCTGCCGGCTGGCCTGGGAGGTGCAGGGCACCGAGGGCACGCTGCGCTTCGACCAGGAGCGGATGAACGAGCTGTGGCTCTACCAGCCCGGCGAGGCGCAGGCGGACGGCTTCCGCCGCATCCTGACCGGTCCGGCGCAGCCCGGCTTCGCCGCCTTCTGCCCGGCCCCCGGCCATAATTTCGGCTTCAACGAGCAGAAGGTGGTCGAGGCGGAAATGCTGCGCCAGGCCATCGCCGGCACCGCCCGCGCCTGGCCCGACTTCACCGATGGGCTGACCATCGAACGCATCATCCACGGCATGGCCCGCTCTGCCGAGACCGGCCGGCCCGTCACCTTCTGAGGAAGCCATGAAAATCGCCATAGACCCCTTCATGCACCGCCACCTGCCGCTGGAGCAGATCCCCGCCAAGGTCAAGGAGCTCGGCTACGACTGGATCGAGCTGAGCCCGCGCGGCGATTTCCTGGAATGGTTCAAGGCCCCGCGCGTCTTTCCCGACCGCATCAAGGCGCTGAAGCAAGCGCTGAAGGATGCCGAGGTCGGCATCGCCAGCCTCTTGCCGATGTATCGCTGGGCCTCGAACGACGAGACCGAGCGTCAGGCCGCGGTCAGGCACTGGAAGCGCGCCATCGAGATCGCCGTCGAGCTGGGCGTGGACACCATGAACAGCGAATTCGGCCGCGGCCCGCATCCCGACAAGGGCAGCTGCTATTGCTGCCACACCGGCAGCATGATCGAGTCCTGCGAGGACGCCTGGTGGCGCAGCATGGAAGAGCTGGTGCCAATCTTCGAGCGCGAGGGCATCAACCTGCATGTCGAGCCGCATCCCGAGGACTGGTGCGAGACGCTGCAACCGGCGCTCGACATCATCCGCACGGTGAACTCGCCGCGGGTGAAGTTTCTCTATTGCGCGCCGCATACCTTCTATTTCGGCGACGACACCCGGGCGATGCTGCGCGAGGCCGCCGACGTGCTGGCGCATGTCCATGTCGGCGATACCTTCAACCACAAGGCCAGCTCGGGCCTGCGCTATATCCTGAACCCGCCGGGCACGCAGGCGCGCATCCACCAGCATCTCGACATCGGCCAGGGCGAGGTGCCCTGGGACGACTTCTTCGGCACCCTGGCCGAGATCGGCTTCGACGGCATCATGACCGCCTGCGTCTTTGCCTGGGAGGACCGCGCCGACCAGTCCGGAAAATTCATGCGCAACGAAATGCAACGCTACATCGACACCTATTGGAGCAAATGACCATGACCCTGAAGATCGGAGTGATCGGCACCGGCGCCATCGGCCAGGACCACACCCGGCGCATCAACCGGGTGCTGGCCGGTGCACGGGTCACCGCCCTGAACGACGTGAACCGCGCCAATGCCGAAGCCTGCCAGCGCGACCATGCCCCCGAGGCGCGGATCTTCGACGACCCGCATGCGCTGATCCGGGATGCGGATGTGGACGCGATCCTCGTCTGTTCCTGGGGCCAGACGCATGAGGAATACGTGCTGGCCGCCATCGCCGCCGGCAAGCCGTGCTTTTGCGAAAAGCCGCTGGCCACCACCGCCGAGGGCGCGCGCCGCATCGTCGAGGCCGAGCAGGCCGCCGGCAAGCGGCTGGTGCAGGTCGGCTTCATGCGCCGCTATGACCCCGGCTATGTCGCGCTGAAAAAGGCGGTGGGAGAGGTGACCGGCGCGCCGCTGATGGTCCATGCCGCGCATCGCAACCCGCGGGTGGGCGAGAATTACCAGACCCCGATGGCGATCCACGACACGCTGATCCACGAGATCGATGTGCTGCGCTGGCTGCTGGACGACGACTATGTCAGCGCCCGGGTGTTCTTCCCGCGCAAATCGCCCCGCGCCCATGAAAAACTGCGCGACCCGCAGGTGGTGGTGCTGGAAACCGCCAAGGGCGTGGTGATCTATGTCGAGATCTTCGTGAACTGCCATTACGGCTATGACATCCAGTGCGAGATCGTCGGCGAGGACGGCACCGCCAAGCTGCCCGAGCCGATGAGCATCCAGACCCGCTCGGGCGCCGTGCTGGGCCAGCCGATCCTGATGGACTGGAAGGACCGCTTCATCGACAGCTACGACTACGAACTGGCCGATTTCCTGAAAGCGGCGGCCGAGGGCACCGCCGCCGGCCCGACCGCCTGGGACGGCTATGTCGCCGCCGTCACCGCCGATGCCTGCGTCGCCGCCCAGGAATCCGAAGGCCAGTCCGTCAGGATCGAACTGCCCCCCCGTCCCGCCCTTTACGCCTGAGGTCCGCCATGCGCTTCGCCCTGAACCATATCGTCGCCCCCCGGCTTTCGCTGGCCGAGTTCTTCGCCCTGGCCCGCCGCCTCGGCTGCACCGAGGTCGAGATCCGCAACGACCTGCCCGACGTGACCGGCCAGGCCCCGGCCGAGATCGCCCGCATGGCCGCGGAGGCCGGGGTCTCGATCCTGTCGGTCAATGCGCTCTATCCCTTCAACCGCTGGAGCGAGGACCTCGCCGCCCGCGCCGAGCGGCTGGCCGATTTCGCCGCCGGGGCAGGGGCGCAGGCGCTGGTGCTCTGTCCGCTGAACGACGGCACCGAGATCGCCCATTCCGAGACGGTGGCGGCGCTGGACCGGCTGCGCGCCATCCTGCAGCCGCGCGGGCTGATAGGGCTGGTCGAGCCGCTGGGCTTTCCGCAAAGCGCGCTGCGCCGCAAGGCCGAGGCCGTCGCCGCCATCACCAAGGCCGGCGGGTTCGACGCCTTCCGCCTGCTGCATGACAGCTTCCACCACCATCTGGCGGGCGAGACGGAATTCTTCCCGCATCGCACCGGGCTCGTGCATGTCTCGGGCGTGACCGATCCGTCGCTGGCGGTCGCGACGATGCTGGACGGCCATCGCCTGCTGGTCGATGCCGACGACCGGCTGGAGAACGTCGCGCAGCTGCGGGCGCTGCTGGCGGACGGCTACGACGGCCCGATCAGCTTCGAGCCCTTCGCCCCCGAGGTCCATGCGCTGGAGGATATCGAAACCGCGCTGCGGGCCAGCATGGACCATCTGCGGGCGGCGGTCTCGGAACCCGTGGAGGCCAGGGGATGACCAGGACGCTGGACGTGATCACCATCGGCCGCAGCTCGGTCGATCTTTATGGCGCGCAGGTCGGCGGGCGGCTCGAGGACATGCGGTCCTTCAGCAAATATGTCGGCGGCTCTCCGACCAACATGGCCTGCGGCACGGCGCGGCTGGGGCTGCGCTCGGCCCTGATCACCCGGGTCGGCGACGAGCATATGGGCCGCTTCCTGCGCGAGGAGCTGGCGCGCGAGGGGGTGGACCTGCGCGGCGTCGCGACCGATCCCGAGCGGCTGACGGCGCTGGTGCTGCTGGGCATCCGCGACGAGGACAGCTTTCCGCTGATCTTCTATCGCGAGAACTGCGCCGACATGGCGCTGTGCGAGGACGACATCGACGAAGACCTGATCGCGCAGGCGCGTTCCGTGGTCGCCACCGGCACGCATCTGAGCCATCCGCGCACCGAGGCCGCGGTGCTGAAGGCGCTGCATCTGGCGCGCAGGCACGGGGCGCAGACGGCGCTGGATATCGACTATCGCCCGAATCTCTGGGGGCTCTCGGGCCATGGCGACGGCGAGAACCGCTTCATCGCCAGCGACACGGTGACGGCGAAGCTGCAGGCGCATCTGCCGCTTTTCGACCTAATCGTCGGCACCGAGGAGGAGTTCCACATCGCCGGCGGCTCGACCGACACGCTGGCGGCGCTGCGCGCCGTGCGCGCCGTTACGTCCGCGGTGCTGGTCTGCAAGCGCGGGGCGGCGGGGGCCGTGGCCTTCACCGGCGCCGTCGAGGGCTGGGACAGCGGCGAGACCGGGCCGGGCTTCCCGATCGAGGTCTTCAACGTGCTCGGCGCCGGGGACGGCTTCATGTCGGGGCTGCTCAAGGGCTGGCTCGACGGCGAGAGCTGGCCGCGGGCGCTGGAATACGCCAATGCCTGCGGCGCCTTCGCCGTCAGCCGCCACGGCTGCACGCCCGCCTATCCCTCGCTGGCCGAGCTGGAGTTCTTCCTGCGCCGCGGCATCCGCGAGCGGGCGCTGCGCAAGGATGCGGCGCTGGAGCGCATTCACCGCGCCACCAACCTGCATCCCCTGGAGGGCGACATCCGCGCCTTCGCCTTCGACCACCGCATGCAGCTGGAAGAGATGGAGGGTGCGACCCCGGAACGGATCGGCGCCTTCAAGCAGCTCTGCCTGCAGGCCGCGCTGGAGGTGCAGGACGGCCGCCCGGGCTATGGCATCCTGTGCGACGACCGGCTGGGACGGGCGGCGCTGCATGCGGCGGCGGGCACCGGGCTCTGGGTCGGGCGGCCCTGCGAATGGCCGGGCTCGCGTCCCCTGCGGCTGGAGCCGGAGCTGGGCGCGGCCTGCCAGGGGCTGATGGAATGGCCGGCGGGGCAGGTGGTCAAGGTGCTGTGCTTCTGCCATCCCGAGGACGATACGGCGATGCGCGCCGATCAGGAAGCGACGGTCACCCGGCTTTATCAGGCCGCGCGGGCCAATGACCTGGAATTCCTGCTGGAGATCATTCCCTCGAAGGTCGGGCCGGTGGATGACGGGACCACGGCGGCGCTGATCCGGCGCTGGTACGAGATCGGCGTCTATCCCGACTGGTGGAAGCTCGAGCCGCTGCGGTCCGATGCCGCCTGGCAGCAGGCGGTGGAGACGATCCGGGCGCATGATCCCTGGCTGCGCGGCATCGTGGTGCTGGGGCTGGAGGCGCCGGAGGCCGAGCTGGCCGCCAGTTTCGAGAAGGCGGCGAAGCACGAACTGGTGCGCGGCTTTGCCGTCGGCCGGACGATCTTCGCCGAGGTGGCGGGCGACTGGCTGGCCGGGCGCCGCAGCGATGCCGAGGCCGTGGCCGAGATGCGGCGGCGCTTTGGCCGGCTTTGCGCGCTTTGGGACCGGGCCCGGGCCGGCGCCGAGGCGGCGGCATGAGCGGGGCGCCCGGCACCCGCGGCGGAGGGGCTCTGCCCCTCTTGGCCTGCGGCCAATTCACCCCGGGATATTTGCACAAGAAAGAAGTCACGGGCGCCGGCGCGCGCCGAGGAGGAGAGGCATGAGCGAGACGATCCGGCTGACCGCCGCGCAGGCGATGATGCGCTGGCTGTCGGTGCAGATGACCGAGGAGGGCGAGCGTTTCATCGAGGCGGTCTGGGCGATCTTCGGCCATGGCAATGTCGCCGGGATCGGCGAGGCGCTGCATGGCATCGGCGACGCCCTGCCGACGCTGCGCGGCCAGAACGAACAGACCATGGCCCATGCCGCCATCGCCTGGGCCAAGACCAAGAAGCGCCGGCGCGCCATGGCGGTGACGAGCTCCATCGGGCCGGGGGCGACCAATATGGTGACCGCCGCGGCGCTGGCGCATGTGAACCGCCTGCCGCTGCTGCTGATCCCGGGCGATGTCTTTGCCGGCCGCCGCCCCGATCCGGTGCTGCAGCAGATCGAGGATTTCGGCGACGGCACCGTTTCGGCCAATGACTGCTTCCGGCCGGTCAGCCGCTATTTCGACCGCATCTCGCGGCCCGAGCATCTGCTGACCGCGCTGCCGCGCGCCATGCAGGTGATGACCGATCCGGCGAATTGCGGGCCGGTGACGCTTGCCTTCTGCCAGGACGTGCAGGCCGAGGCCTGGGACTGGCCCGCGGCGTTCTTTGCGCCCAAGGTCTGGCGCATCCGCCGGCCCGAGCCGGACGCGGCCGAGCTGGCCGAGATCGTCGCGCTGATCCGCAAGGCCGAGCGGCCGGTGATCGTTTCGGGCGGCGGCGTGATTTATTCCGGGGCCGAGGCCGCGCTGCTGGATTTCGCCAGGCGCCACCGCATTCCCCTGGTCGAGACCCAGGCCGGCAAGGGCGCCGTCGACTGGCGCGAGGAGTTGAACCTCGGCTCTCCCGGCGTCACCGGCACCGATGCCGGCAATGCCGCCTGTGCGCGGGCCGACCTGATCATCGGGGTCGGGACGCGGTTCCAGGATTTCACCACCGGCTCCTGGACCGCCTTCGCCAATCCGGGGCGGCGGCTGGTCTCGATCAACCTCACGGGCTATGACGCGGCGAAGCACGGCGCGGTGCCGCTGGTGGCGGATGCCCGGGTGGCGCTGGAGCGGATCGGCGCGGCGCTTGGCGCGCATCGCTTCGCCGAGCCGGACCTGCGGCCGCGCGCCGACTGGTTCGCGCTGGCCGACAAGGCCATGGCGGCGCCGAACCATGACGGGCCGCCCTCGGATGCGCAGGTGATCGGCGCGGTGCAGCGCGTCGCCGGCGAGAACACCGTGGTGATCTGCGCGGCCGGCACCATGCCCGGCGCCTTGCAGGTGCTGTGGCGCGCCAGCCCCGGCGGCTATCACATGGAATACGGCTATAGCTGCATGGGCTACGAGGTGGCCGGCGCGCTAGGCATCGCCATGGCCCGGCCCGAGGCCGAGGTGGTCTGCATGGTCGGCGACGGCAGCTACATGATGGCCAACAGCGAGCTGGCGACGGCCGTCACGCTGAAGGTGCCCTTCACCGTGGTGCTGACCGACAACCGGGGCTATGGCTGCATCAACCGGCTGCAGCAGGAATGCGGCGGCGAGGAATTCAACAACATGTATGCCAGCTCGAACCTGGTCGAGGAGCCGCAGATCGACTTCGTCGCCCATGCCGCCAGCATGGGGGCGCATGCCGAGAAGGTCTCGGGCATCGCCGCGCTCGAATCCGCGATCCGTGCCGCGCGCGGCCGCGACATCCCCAGCGTCATCGTGATCGACACCGAGGCCCTGACCGGCGCCGGGATCGGCGGCGGCTGGTGGGACGTCGCCGTTCCCGAGGTCGGCCAGAGCGACAAGCTGAGGGCCGCCCGCAAGACATATGAAACCTGGCTGCGAAAACAGCGGCTTGTCAATTGAGGCTCGACCCATGATCCTTTTCGGAACCAATCCCATCGCCTGGGCCAATGACGACGACCAGTCGATCGGCGCCGATATCCCGACCGAGCAGATCCTCCACGAGGCGGGCCAGCTCATCGGCTTCGACGGCATCGAGAACGGCCATCGCTGGCCCGACGAACCGCTGGCGCTCAAGGAACTCTTGGGCCGCTACGGGCTGAAATTCATCTCGGGCTGGTATTCGACCGCGCTGCTGACCCGATCGGTCGAGGAGGAGATCGCGGCGGTGCAGGGGCATCTGGCCAAGCTCAAGGCCAATGGCTGCAAGGTCTGCATCGCCTGCGAATGCTCGAACACCGTGCATGGCCGGCCGGACGTGCCGGTCAATGCCCGGCCGCGCCTGACGCCCGCCGAGATGGCCGCGTTCGGCCGCAGGATGGAGGAATTCGCGCAGTATCTGGCGGGGCAGGGCATCACGCTGGCCTATCACCACCACATGGGCACCGTGGTCGAAAGCCCCGAGGAGATCGACGCCTTCATGGCCGCGACCGGGCCGGCGACGCATCTGCTGTTCGATGCCGGGCATTGCACCTTCGGCGGCGGCGATCCCGAGGCGGTGCTGAGGAAGCATGTCGGCCGGGTGGCGCATTTCCATGCCAAGAACATCCGCCGCGCCGTGACCGAGGAGGTGCGCGCCCGGGACATGAGCTTCCTGCAGGGCGTGCTGGCCGGGGCCTTCACCGTGCCGGGCGATCCCGAGGGCGCCATCGACTTCCAGCCGCTGCTGAAGATCCTGGCCGAGGCCGGCTATGACGGCTGGCTGGTGATCGAGGCCGAGCAGGACCCCGGCAAGCGCAACCCGCTGGAATACCAGTCGCTTGGGCTGAAATCGCTCAAGGATATGGCGCGTGCCGCCGGGCTGCACTAGGCTGGCGCCATGCTGGTCGATCCCCAACACCCGTTCTTCCGCCCGCTTTGGATCCGTGTCCTCTGCGTCCTGCTGCCGCTGCTCTGGGCAGGGTTCGAGGCCGCCAGCGGCGCGGTCTTCTGGGCGATCCTGTTCGGCGCGGCGGGGGTCTATCTTTTCGTCACGCTTTTCCTGAACCGCAGCGAGGACCGATGACTCTCTTGCGCAAACCGGCCGGCCAGCACGGTCTTGTCCATCACATCACCCCCGAAGGCGCGGGTTGGTCCCATGTCGGCTTCGACCTCTGGCGGCTCGGGCCCGGCGAAGTGGCCGAGGGCCATACCGGCGGCATGGAGGCGATCCTGGTGATCGTCGAGGGCAAGGCCCGCATCGCCGGCGCCGGCCGGGACTGGGGCGAGATCGGCGAACGGCTGGACGTGTTCGAAAAGACCCCGCCGCATTGCCTCTATCTGCCCGACGGCAGCGACTGGCGGGCCGAGGCCGTGACGCCGCTGACGCTGGCCGTTTGCCTCGCCCCCGGCAAGGGCGGCCATCCCGCCCGCCGCATCGGCCCCGAGGGCATCGCGCTGACCCAGCGCGGGCAGGGCGCCAATACCCGCTTCATCAACAACATCGCCATGGAGGCCGAGGATTACTGCGACAGCCTGCTGGTGACCGAGGTCTTTACCCCGGAAGGGAACTGGTCGAGCTATCCGCCGCATCGCCATGACGAGGACGACTTTCCCCGCATGACCTATCTGGAGGAGACCTATTACCACCGGCTGAATCCGCCGCAGGGCTACGGCATCCAGCGGGTCTTTACCGACGACGGCAGCCTGGACGAGACCATGGCGGTCAGGAACCACGATGTCGTGCTGGTGCCGCGCGGCCACCATCCCTGCGGCGTACCCTATGGCTACGAGATGTATTACCTGAACGTCATGGCCGGACCGATCCGCAAATGGCGTTACGAGAATCATCCCGACCACGCCTGGATATGGGAGCGCGACAACGCCTGAACCGGGCGGTCCAGCCCGCTTTCGGGCGTGCCTCCGGCCTCTGCTCTCTCATGCCTGCCGGCGAAACGCCGTAAATCGGCCAAAATTTACGGCGTTTCGCAGCGTCATTGCGGCAAAATGACGACAAGACCCGGCAGAGCACTTGACCTGTCAGGCAGATTCGTTTGCATCAGGTCAGGGAATATCTCTAGACATGGGAGGCATTATGTCGTTCTTCTCCACCCGCATGCTCGCGGCGTCGGCCTTTGCGCTGATGGCCGCCGCGCCGCTGCATGCCAAGACATTCGTCTATTGCTCGGAAGGCTCGCCCGAGGGTTTCGACGCGGCGCCCTATACATCGGGCACCACCTTCGACGCCTCGGGCCATGCCATCTACAACCGCCTGGTGCAGTTCAAGCCCGGCACGACCGAGATCGAGCCGGCGCTGGCGGAAAGCTGGGACGTGTCCGAGGACGGTCTGGAATACACCTTCCACCTGCGCCAGGGCGTGAAGTTCCATTCCAACGACAAGTTCACGCCCTCGCGCGATTTCAACGCCGATGACGTGATCTTCACCTTCGAGCGCCAGGCCAGCGCCGACCACCCCTGGCACGAATACATCCCCGGCATCACCTACGAATATTATTCCTCGATGGAGATGGACAAGCTGATCAAGTCCATCGAGAAGGTCGACGACCACACGGTGAAATTCACCCTCAACCAGCCCGAGGCGCCGTTCCTGGCCAACGTGGCGATGCCTTTCGTCTCGATCGTCTCGAAGGAATATGCCGATGCGCTGGACGCCGCCGGCACCCGCGAGGACCTGAACAACGCCCCCATCGGCACCGGCCCGTTCCGCTTCGTCGCCTATCAGAAGGACGCGGTGATCCGCTACCAGAAGAACGCCGATTACTGGGGCGAGGCGCCCAAGATCGACGACCTGGTCTTTGCCATCACCCCCGACGCCTCGGTGCGGCTGCAAAAGCTCAAGGCCGGCGAATGCCACCTGATGCCCTATCCCGCGCCCGCCGACCTGGACGAGATCCGGGCCGACCCGAACCTCAAGCTGGACGAGCAGCCCGGCCTGAACGTCGGCTATCTGGCCTATAACACCACCGTCGCGCCCTTCGACAATCCGCAGGTCCGCAAGGCGCTGAACATGGCGATGGACAAGCAGGCGATGATCGACGCCGTCTATCAAGGCAATGCCGAGGTCGCCAAGAACCCGATCCCGCCGACCATGTGGTCCTATAACGACGCGGTCGAGGACGACGCCTACGATCCCGACGCGGCCAAGCAGATGCTCGAGGAAGCCGGCGTCCAGAACCTGAGCATGGAGATCTGGGCGATGCCGGTGCAGCGTCCCTACATGCCCAACGCCCGCCGCGCCGCCGAACTGATCCAGAGCGATTTCGCCAAGGTCGGCGTCAAGGTGGACATTGTCAGCTACGAATGGGGCGAATACCTGAAGAAATCGATGGAAGAGGGCCGCAAGGGCGCCGTCATTCTGGGCTGGACCGGCGACAACGGCGATCCGGACAACTTCCTGTCGGTCCTGCTGTCCTGCGCTTCGGCCAATCCGGGCGGGGCGAACCGCGCCTTCTGGTGCAACCAGGAGTTCTCGGACCTGCTGGCGAAGGCCAAGGCCAGCTCGGACCATGACGAGCGCGTGAAGCTTTACGAAGAAGCGCAGCTCGTCTTCAAGCGCGAGGCGCCCTGGGCCACGCTGGCGCATTCGACGCAATACGTGCCGATGGCCAAGAACGTGACCGGCTTCGTGCAGTCGCCGCTGGGCGACTATGCCTTCGACACCGTGGACCTGACCGAATAAGGCCGGTCCCGGACTGAAACTATCGCGGCCGTGCAGGGAATTTTCCCTGCACGGCCCTTAGGTTAGGGTTCGATGCTCAGATTCATCCTCAAGAAACTGCTTTACCTGGTCCCGACGATGATCGGGATCACGCTGGTGGCCTTCGGCTTCATCCGCCTGCTGCCGGGCGACCCGGTGCTGCTGATGGCCGGCGAGCGCGGCGTCTCGCCCGAGCGTTACGCCCAGATTGCGGCGCAGCTTGGCTATGACAAGCCGGTCTGGCAGCAATATCTGCACTATCTCGGCAATCTGCTTCAGGGCGACCTGGGCAATTCGCTGGTGACCAAGAAGCCGGTGCTGACCGAGTTCCTGGCGCTGTTCCCGGCCACGGTCGAGCTTGGCCTGGTGGCCATCGTCCTGGCCACGGTGATCGGCGTGCCGGTGGGCGTGATCGCGGCGATCAAGCGCGGCAGCTGGTTCGACCAGTTCTCGATGACCGCGGCGCTGGTCGGGTTCTCGATGCCGATCTTCTGGTGGGGGCTTCTGCTCATCATCCTGTTTTCCGGCGTGCTGGGCTGGACCCCGGTCTCGGGCCGCATCTCGCTGATGTATTTCTTTCCGCCGGTGACCGGCTTCATGCTGATCGACAGCCTGATCTCGGGGCAGAAGGGCGCCTTCGCCTCGGCGTTCAGCCACCTGATCCTGCCCTCGATCGTGCTGGCGACCATTCCGCTGGCGGTGATCGCCCGCCAGACCCGCTCGGCCATGCTTGAGGTGATGGGCGAGGATTACGTGCGCACCGCCCGCGCCAAGGGCCTGTCGCCGCGCCGGGTGATCGGCGTGCATGCGCTGCGCAACGCCATGATCCCGGTCATCACCACCATCGGCTTGCAGATCGGCGTGCTGATGGCCGGCGCCATCCTGACCGAGACGATCTTTTCCTGGCCCGGCATCGGCAAGTGGATGATCGATTCGATCTCGCGCCGCGACTATCCGGTGGTGCAGTCGGGCCTGCTGCTGATCGCCGCCATCGTGATGATCGTGAACCTGATCGTCGACCTGACCTATGGTCTCATCAACCCGAGGATCCGGCACAAATGACCGATACCACCGTCAAGATCTCGGACGCGGCCATCCGCCGCCGGATGCTGCGCGAGTTCTGGTTCTACTTCAGCCAGAACCGCGGCGCGGTGATCGGCCTCGTCGTCTTCGTCCTGCTGGTGCTGACCGCCGTCTTCGCCCCGCTGATCGCGCCGCATGACCCCACCCAGCAATACCGCGGCGCGCTGCTGGTGCCGCCGATCTGGCAAGAGGGCGGCCGGGCCGGCTTCCTGCTCGGCACCGATGCCGTGGGCCGGGACATCCTGTCGCGGCTGATCTACGGCGCGCAATATTCGCTGTTCATCGGCATCGTCGTCGTCGCCATCGCGCTGACCGGCGGCATCATCATCGGGCTTGTCGCCGGCTTCTTCGGCGGCTGGGTGGACACCGTCATCATGCGGGTCATGGACGTGGTGCTGGCCTTCCCCTCGCTGCTGCTGGCGCTGGTGCTGGTCGCGGTGCTGGGGCCGGGACTGACCAATGCGATGATCGCCATCGCCATCGTCTACCAGCCGCATTTCGCCCGCCTGACCCGCGCCGCGGTGATGGGAGAAAAGGCGCGCGAATACGTCACCGCCGCCAAGGTGGCCGGGGCGTCGAACCTGCGGCTGATGTTCAGGACCATCCTGCCCAACTGCCTGGCGCCCCTGATCGTGCAGGCGACACTGAGCTTCTCCTCGGCGGTGCTCGACTCCGCCGCGCTGGGTTTCCTCGGCATGGGCGCGCAGCCGCCGGCCTCGGAATGGGGCACCATGCTGGCCGAGGCGCGCGAGTTCATCCTGCGTGCCTGGTGGGTGGTGACCTTCCCCGGCCTCGCCATCCTGGTCTCGGTGCTGGCGATCAACCTGATGGGCGACGGGCTTCGCGACGCGCTCGACCCGAAACTGAAGCGGAGCTGAGCCATGGCCTTGCTGAATATCCGCAACCTGACCGTGCGCTTCGCCACCTCGACCGGCAGCTTCACCGCCGTGGACGGCATCGACGTGCGCGTCGACAAGGGCGAGGTGCTGGCCATCGTGGGCGAGTCGGGCTCGGGCAAGTCGGTCTCGATGCTGGCGGCGATGGGGCTCTTGCCCGACACCGCCACCGTCACCGCCGACGAGATGAGCTTCGACGGCAAGGACCTGCTGCGCATGACGCCGCGCCAGCGCCGCCGCGTCATCGGGCGCGAGATCACCATGATCTTCCAGGAGCCCATCGCCTCGCTGAACCCCAGCTTCACCACCGGCTACCAGATCGAGGAGGTGCTGCGTTTCAACGCCGGCCTCTCGAAGCGGGCCGCGCGGGCAAGGGCGCTGGAGCTCTACCGCCAGGTCGGCATCCCCGACCCCGAGGAGAAGCTGAAAAGCTACCCGCACCAGATGTCCGGCGGGCAATGCCAGCGGGTGATGATCGCCATGGCCATCGCCACCAACCCGCGCCTGCTGATCGCGGACGAGCCGACCACGGCGCTGGACGTGACCATCCAGAAGCAGATCCTCGACCTGCTGATGAAGCTGCAGGAACAGACCGGCATGGCGCTGATCCTGATCACCCACGACATGGGCGTGGTGGCCGAGACCGCCGACCGCGTGCAGGTGCAATACAAGGGCCGGAAGATGGAAGAGGCCGACGTGCTGTCGCTGTTCGAGGCGCCGAAACACCCCTATACCCGTGCGCTGCTCTCGGCCCTGCCGGAAAACGCCACCGGCGACCGCCTGCCCACCGTCGGCAGCTTTCTCGAGGAGGCCCCGCAATGAGTGTCGTCGAAGGGCGCAACCTGATCCGCGACTATTACGTCCCCGGCTCGCTGACCCGTGCCGCCAAGATGGTGCGCGCGGTCAAGGGCATCAGCTTCTCGGTGGAGCGCGGCAAGACCCTGGCCATCGTCGGGGAATCCGGCTCGGGCAAGTCGACACTGGCGCGGATCATCGCGCTGATCGACCCGGCCTCGGGCGGCGAGCTGCTGATCGACGGCAAGCCGGTGGACATCGCCAAGGCGCGGCTGACGCGCGAGATGCGCTCCAAGGTGCAGATGGTGTTCCAGAACCCCTATGGCAGCCTGAATCCGCGCCAGAAGATCGGCGACGTGCTGATGGAGCCGCTGCTTCTGAACACCGACACCCCCGCCGCCGAACGGCGCCGCCGCGCCGAGGAGATGCTGGTCAAGGTCGGCCTCCCCCCCGAGGTGTTCAACCGCTACCCGCATATGTTCTCGGGCGGCCAGCGCCAGCGCATCGCCATCGCCCGGGCCTTGATGCTGAACCCGACGCTCTTGGTGCTGGACGAGCCGGTCTCGGCGCTGGACCTTTCGGTGCAGGCGCAGGTCCTGAACCTGCTCGCCGACCTGCAGGAGGAGTTCAACCTGGCCTATGTCTTCATCAGCCACGACCTGTCGGTGGTGCGCTATATCGCCGATGACGTGCTGGTGATGAACAAGGGCGAGGCGGTGGAACAGGGCAGCCGCGAGGCGGTCTTCGCCGACCCCCGCCATCCCTATACGCGCGAGCTTTTCGCCGCGACCCCGGTCACGGATGTCGAGGCGATCCGCGAGCGCGTGGCGCGCCGCAAGGCGCTGCGCGCCGCGACCGCCTGACGAACCGCCCCGGGGCGCGCAAACGGCCCCGGGGCGGACTTCTTTCTTGTCCAAATATCCTCGGGGGGTCCGGGGGGCGAAGCGCCCCCGGCCTCAGCCGTCCGGATCGCGATATTCGTGCCTTTGCCCGCGCCAGTCCCGGATCAGGTAACGGCCGGGCCCGGCCTCCTCGACATAGCCCGGTCCCAGCGGCACCTTGCCATGCCCGCCGGGCAGGTCCAGCACATAGGTCGGCAGGCAAGTCCCCGAGAGACGGCCGCGCAGGCCCGCCATGATCGCCTGCCCCTCGGCGATCGAGATGCGGAAATGGCCGGTGCCGCGCGCCAGGTCGCAGTGATGCAGGTAATAGGGCTTGACCCGGTTGCGGATCAGCGTCCGGAACAGATCGGCCAGCACCGCCGCATCGGCGTTCACCCCCTTCAGCAGGACGGTCTGCGACAGCAGCGGCAGGCCCGCATCGGCCAGCCGGGCCAGCGCGGCCAGCGCCTCTGCCGTCAGCTCCTGCGGGTGGTTGGTGTGGACCACCACCCAGACCGCCAGCCGCCCGG
The DNA here is from genome assembly GCF_000518925.1 of Paracoccus sp. J39. Lineage (NCBI taxonomy): Bacteria > Pseudomonadati > Pseudomonadota > Alphaproteobacteria > Rhodobacterales > Paracoccaceae > Paracoccus > Paracoccus sp. J39. The sequence continues at coordinate 174,402 of NZ_JAEN01000009.1, forward strand.
GGCGCAGCGCCGCCAGCATCGCCGCGTCGATGCGGCCCGGGGCCACCACCGGCACGCGGGTGTGGAAGCGGACGATATCGACATGCGGGATCGCTTCCAGCCGCGCCATCAACGCCGCGATGCGCCGCGCCGACAGCACCATCGGATCGCCGCCGGTCAGGATCACCTCGTGGATCGCCGGGCTGCGGGCGATATAGTCCAGCGCCGCCGCCAGCGCCGGCTCGGGCAGGGTGCCGTCCTCGCCCACGACCTCGCGGCGAAAGCAGAAGCGGCAATAGACCTCGCATGTTTTGGTGACATGCAGGATCACCCGGTCGGGATAACGATGCGTCAGGCCGGGCGTCGGGCTGTGCGCCTCGTCCCCGATCGGATCGGCCAGTTCCTCGGCGCGGATCTGCAGCTCGCGCGCATCGGGCACGAATTGCGCGGCGATGCCGTCGCCGGGCGTGCGCATGGCCTCGCGCATGGCGGGCGAGATGCGGATGCGGAACTCGGCCGCCACCGCGTCCAGCGCCTCGGTCCGGGCGGGATCGGCCAGCCCGGCCTCGACCAGGGCAGGGACGGTGGTGATGGGGCGCTGCGGCAAGACGGCCTCTCGCGGTGGACGGGAAGGGCGGTTTATCGCCCCCCGGGCCGATCTTGGCAAGAGCGGGCCTTGCCGCATGGTTCGGGGCAGCGCCAGGCTGGCTGGCCGAACCGAACCCGCGCCCCGAGGGCTTCGGCCGCGAGATCAAGTATTTCGACATCAAGGGCAAGCAGACCGGCCTGGTCAGCCGGGCGCTGACCTCGCCCGACGGCAAGATCCGCATCCCGATCAACGAATCCACNGACGACCACAGCCAGATCGAGGAATANCTGCGCGAATACAAGGGCGAGGGCATCCAGCACATCGCCATCGCCTCCGAGGACATCTATGCCGGCACCGACNNNATCGCCGCGGCCGGCATGGCGTTCATGCCCGGACCGCCGGACACCTATTACGAGATGTCGCATCGCCGGGTGAAAGGCCATCAGGAGCCCATCGAGCGCATGAAGAAGCACGGCATCCTGATCGACGGCGA
>NZ_JAEN01000010.1:0-161948 GCF_000518925.1 Paracoccus sp. J39
GGGTTAACCAGAGCCCCTGTGACATGGGGAGAGGTGATGGCGGCGATTGCCTATACCGTGGCCTTCGACGGGGTCGAGGCGCGGCTGGTCGAGGTGCAATGCTCGGTTTCGCCGGGCCTGCCGGGATTCGGCATCGTCGGCCTGCCCGACAAATCGGTCAGCGATGACTACGCGCGGACCCTGACCGCCGCAATCGCCCGCCCCGCTGCGCGAGATGAAAGCTCCGCGCGTCGGGCGATTGCTCAACCTGCGCCAATTGGCGTAAACACTAACCGGGCTCCGGTCGCGGCTGGATGAAAGTTCAGGGGCAGGTCACGGAATCCAAGACTAAGCCATGCGCCGTATGCGGTGAACTATTCACCTACAAACGTTCGACAGCGAAAACATGCAGCGACCGTTGCCGAGACGTGGCATTCCGCGCGAGGAAGAACAAGGATGTTCCACAGCATCTCGTCTGCCAAGCAACGAATGTCGTGTTTGACCGCAACACCAAGGGGCGTCCTCGCAAGTATCGCGATGCAGAAACCCAGATCGATCACAAGCGCAAGGTACATCGGGATCGCATCACGCAGGTCAGCCGGTTCCTAGAAGCATGCAACATCACACTTTTCAAAGCCGATATTCGCCAAGGGTTTGCTCTGTTCTACGCAGTCTACGATATCGCCGTGCATTGTTATGCCGCCTCCCCTGAATCGATCCTTTGCGTTCGTGAAATGGTCGAAGACGCGGGCATTGATATCGGCAAGATAAACATCGTTTCCTTGATCCGTAGCGTGATCACCGATCCGGCAAGCCTGTTCCCAGAACGTCAGATCACGTTCGGCAAAGACGAAGACCGATACTTCAATACATGGGCGGAAGCAAAGAAGTTCCAAGGGATCATGAGCGAGGCGAGAAAGCTCAACAAGGCGCGCTTTGTCGATAATGACTGGTCGAATGGAACGCTGGCCGAGATGATCAACGCCTACTGCATCCGCGTTCATGGCGTGAACTCGTACACGGTTGCGCGTCGTATCCGCCAAGGCGGTGTTGTCCCGTTGCTAGTCGGGAGCGTCGATGAGGCCATTGATGAGGTTTACGCTTCGATCATGTGCAAAAACTGGTCTGGCAAGGTCTACCATCGCGGCATCGCAGGAAAATTCCGCGTCCGCTGCGGCGTCGAGCTTGGCCCCGGCAGCCAGCTTTTCAAGCGCAACAGCTATTCGCCGATCATGGCAGAAGATCCCAATGTCAAGATCGACGGCATGATCGATTTGGCGGCCCTAGAGCAGATCAGACGCATGGACGCGATGCCCTTTACGCTTGAACCCGAGACATCCCCTGTGCGGGCTGCTGCGTGATGCCTAAGCATGTGTTTCGAGGGTCCGCTGACGACTTCCAGATTATGTTCCGGAATGTGCGCGGCAAATGGTCCAATGGGTCGAGCGTCAGCTTCCGTGCCGTGGACGGCGGTATCGTGAACTGGTGGCCATCAACTGGCACCGTGAACTTTCAAGGCAAGGAGCCGAGCCGAAGCCGTCTAGAAGCGGTGTTCACCAATGCACCTGAAAAGCCGGTCAAGGTCTCGGTCGTGAAGAAACCGTCAGTTGACCTGGACAAGTTCATTGCCGGTCACTTCGATACTTCGGTATGAGGCGCGATCCATGAACGCACTTCAACTAAGGAAACTGAAAGGCCAGCAGGACAAGATCGAGAACAAGGGTCAACGCGATCAGCATGTGATTGATTTCTACGCAATCAAACGCACTGCAAAACACGAAAGCATTCGCGTGACCATATCTGCTCCCGAACTGGTTGCGTTGCTGCAAGACCCCACAGCATCATTGACGGCGATCAAATCTGTTCTGCATGGTCATGGGGAGTTAGTCGCGGAGACTTTCGACATCAAAGGACGAAATCTCTTATTGGCATCAACCGGCGAGGCGTTCGAACCGTCGAACGTGGAAGCGAGGCGATGCATCAAGCGACTGCTCAAAGCATGAAATGAAAAAGCCCGGTCACGAAACCGGGCTTCGTCGTCATTGCGCAGCGGATCAGTTGATCATTCGGCAGACTTGTCGGCTTCTATGCGAACCAGTGGAAGCGAACTTTTCTCACCTGTCATGGTGAATTTCCCAAACATTTCTTTTCGAAGATCGCTGAGCCAAGGAGCAGCCCTGCCCGTACCATATTTGTATTCTTCTTCCGTTTCCGGGTTCTTGTAGACGCCACCCTTGACTAACTTCAATCCAGCGGCTTCGAACTCCGCAGTTGTTATCGTCGTGGTACTGGCCTGTTTCGAACGAGTTTTCTTAGCCGAACCTTTAGCCGGAAATGAAACGTCACGCTCGTCACTGAACTCTGGGAACACTTCAGCGATATCGACCTCCGCGTCCTTCAGTTCGTTTTCAATCTCCTCTCGAACGCTCTGCACTTCGCCCGAAGGCTTCGGTCTCCGCTCAGGCCATACGTCGAAGACGTCCAAATTCTTTTCTTTGAGCAACGTCATGACTTTTTCGACAGTCGGTCTGATCTTCTCCATCCGCTCCATCTCTGCTTGGAGTCGATCTAGGTCTCGTTGCTTCTTCGCCTTGAGTTCTGCAAAGCTCATTGTTCACCCTCGTTTCGTGATGTTGAAAATTGAAACCGACAAGGCAATTCTTTGGTTGCCAGTGCCTGCTTTGTCTAGTGCGAAATCGGGAAGCGAGTCGATGCTAGGCTCCGTGCCTTCTTCGAACCTGCTCTTCCAGTCGACAACGGCGAAGTAGTGAATGTTGTATGGGTTCACTAAGTTGCTCTTTGCCATCGCGAGAGATTGCGCCTTAGCCCAAGTCATCCACTTCGTCAGCGGCTTCCAGTTCTGTAGATAGTCAACCTCGTAGACAAGGCATGTGGCAGTTGGCGGCTTCTTATCTGCCGGGCGATTGTAAAGATACGGGTCTTTCCGATGTTGCTTGAGCAGCTTCTCGTTTTCTTTGCGTTGGGCGCGGGTGAAAATGCTATCATCGACAAGACCGAACTCGTTTTCGACGCCTTCATGAAGCTTCGGAGCGGGCTTGATGCCAATGATCCTCCTCGGCTCTGGTTTGGTGGGGGTTGGCCCCCATTGGTTAGATTCGAACTCATAGTCATCGTTCACGTGGCAACCTCCGTCATGCTGGCAACCGATAGCATGGGAAGCTGGCATGTAAAGATGCCGATTCGGATGATCTCGACTATCGTAGAACGTGAATCGGGGTTTAGCGCATAAATGCAACACGATTTTCGTTATTGTTTTCAGCAACTTGGACGAGAATCGAGCCGTTTTATTTGAATCAAAGCAGCAGACTGTCAGACCTACTTGCGGGCAATAACTTTCGATATTTATTGTTCGTTCAGCAGCAAAGACGCTGCGGATTAACAAAGGAAATTGAAATGGAAATTTTGGATCGCGTAATCGAAAAACTTGATGAACTGTCCCACGACAGGGATGTGCTAAAGGCGCTGTGGAACGGCGGTTCGGTCGGAAAGATGGTTGAACAGAGTATCATCGCACAGGTGAATGATCACGTCGAAGAAAACAGCCGTTGGTTCGACAAATGGGAATTTCTTAGCGCGGAAATCAGCCCGCGGGCGATTGAATGTGGAATGCTTAAAGCAAGATATCAGTATTACGATCCAGAACGCGGCCTGATTGTCGATGTAACCTTCACCACTCGTGAGAGCTATCGTGCGGCACTTGAAGACATGACGAAGATGTCGTGGGAGGAACTGGTGACATCCGACGAAGATTGGGACGACCTGATGAACGCAGCTTGGAAGCCACGCTCGGCCGCCTAACACCCGACTCGACAGAAGATGAGAAAGCCCCGGTTGCGACACCGGGGCTTCTTGCGTTCTGGGGTCAGGCCAGCTTGATCGTATCCAGATCACCGCCGGCATCGACAAAGGCCGTGACCCAACCCGGACGTTTTCCCCTGCCCGTCCACTCGTTGCCCTTGTCGTCGCGATACTTGATGACCTTCTCGGCCTTGGGCTTTGCCTCGGCTCCTGCCCGGCCCTGTGCTTCGACAGCGAACAGTTCGTGCGCGTCGAACCCCGCTGCCTCGATCAATGCCAGCGCATCCGCTTTTGCCTTGGACCTCGCCTCGGCCTCGGTGAGCCGCAGTGCCTCCGTGACGTTTGCCGCTAGGATGACAAGCTGCGCACGGGTGTAGCCGTCAATCAGTTCGTCGACGGTCGGGGCAATCTTGTTCGGTTCGGTTTTCGTGTTCATGATATGTTCTCCAAAAATCAATATTCGGACGACAGCATGATCGTCAGGACGCGGGTTGTCTGTTCGGGGTCGGATGGGTCTTCGGAGCCGTATTTCAGGTCGTTGTCGAAATAATCGATCTTCCAGAAAATCTTGGTCTGCCGGATCGTCAGAAACCCCATGTCGTGCTCTTGGTAGGGGTCGTTATCCTTGTTGAAGGTGTCGTAGGCTCTGACCGCTGCAACGGCGTCTGCGGCAAGCTGTGGGTCTGCTGCGAGGCCAGACGTGAGCATCACCCTGTTCTTCGGGCCGGGAAGCCAGATGTTGCGCCGCAACTCGTCATTCAGCCCTGCGATCTTCTCAGCGCGGTTCATGCCAGCACCTTGGACATCACCCGGCGCATGCGTTCCATGCCGAACTCTTCAAACGGATCGACAACACGACCGCTGACGAATGCGACCACTTTGGGTTCGCCCTTCGGCTCCAATGTGATGCCGTCAAATTCGAGGTCTTGTTCGATGCGCAGGGTTACGGATTTCCCGTCTATGCGCACCAGCTTCCGCGTCACGTCTTTCATCATGTTCTCCTTGTGTTCCCACAAAGCGAACATAACTTCGGCAGGAGACGCTCGCTAGCATCGGGAGCGTTCAAGTAGTTGTTTTTGAATACTTTTCTGGCTTAGCTGACGATCTCTTCGCCTCGGTCAACATGATACCTAGTCTCAAGCGTCTGGGTGTTCATCTGCAACGTCTGCAAGATCTTCGTCGGATCGGCCCGGTCCACGAGTACAACTTGAATGTCACGGTTCCTCAGCTTGACGCTGAACGATGGGTTCTTGTCGATGGCAGCAGCAACGTCAGCATCCACCCAATCTGGTATCTGTGGCCCGTCTGACTTGATGTCGATCCTTTCGACGAGTGACCGGATTCGATCAGCAAGGGCAAACCTGTTCCCCTCCCCGTTCTGGAACATGCCGATCAGACGGTTCAGTTCCTCGTCGGATACATCTGAACCATTGGCTTGCAGTTGATCCAAGTATGCCTGCCGTGCATCGATTTCTTCTTGAATCTTCTTGTTCTCAGTCGCTAACGCATTCGCCCGTTCCAGCATCATCGTTGCCAGTGCGGGATTCGCTTCAAGTTGCTCGAAGTAGGTTTCGATCTTCTTGGTATTCGACTGGACAGCTTCTTGCCGCGCTCTGATCTCGTCACGCAATTTCTTTGCTTCGTCCGCAACCTTGACGCCCCCGACAAGTGATCGAAGGTCCAAATCCCGCACGAACGTCAAGAAGACCGTTTCGAACTTGGGATAACTCCACGTCCGATTCACGCAGCCCATTCCGTTCTGGCTGTTCGCGCATACGAGATAGCGACCGCCTTTCGGCTCTGGCCCTTTGTCCAGATATCGCATCGTAGCCCCGCAGTATGCGCATTTGGCTAAGCCCGAGAACAGGTTCGAGTAGTTCTTGCCTCTGCGCCCTGCTGCCCCTTGCCTGCGTGATCGCGTCGCAGCTTGTGCAAGGTTGAACGTCACTTCGTCGATGATCTGCGGATAGTAGTTCGGAACAGGATCACCCTCAGGAATGCGCTTCCCATCAACCTTTCGATGCGGCTGATACTCGCCAAGGACAGCACGAGAGCCTAGGATTTTCTTGATCGTCGATTCAGCCCAGTAAGACGTTCTGCCATAGGTCGGAATCTTCTCGCGATTGAAATCTGACGTGATGACCCGAGTGCCCTTGCCGCCAATGCACTCTGCGAAAATGCGTTTGACCGTCAGGACATGAGCATCGATCAGAATGAAATGCGTCCGATCAGATGAAAGCTTCATCCAGTTCGGGCACATCACCGTCAGCTTCTTTTCAGAGGCATTGGCCTTCTTGTTTTTCCATGCGGCCCCGACCCTTTCGGACTTGCGCAATGACTCTTCATGGGCGCGATACATAACGGACAATGAAATGATGAGGTCCGCGAAGTTGCCCGAGTTATCCTTGGAGTAGACCCGACCATCACTGACAGTTACGACATTGATGCCTGCATTGACCACCGATTGTAATTGGCCGAAAGCGGTCCCGACATCTTGACGTGACAATCGGTCCAAGGCTTCGACGAGTAGATATGACCCTGTCTCGATCCTGCCTGACTTCACTGCCTCAAGGAACGTCGCGAGCGCCCCTTCCTTGGCATGTTGTCCCTTGAACGCTGATATGCCTGCGTCCGTCAGATGGAAGTCCGAGACAAGTTCCAGCCCATGTTCTAGGGCATATCTGGCGGAAGCCTCCTGCTGCCGACGCAAGCTGTCGCCGGTCGTTTGGGCGTCCGAAGACCAGCGGACGTAGCTGTATGCCTTGGGCATGGCGTCTCCTGTGTTCAGTCTACATGTGCTTAACTAAACTGAAATTTTATGCCACACAACTTGCTGATGGTCGGCCCGCCCGGAGCCAGCAAGTCCATGCTGGCGACCCGCCTGCCCGGCATCCTGCCGCCGCTGACCCCGCCCGAGGCGCTGGAGACCTCGATCATCCATTCCGTCGCCGGGCTCCTGGCCGAGGGCGGGATTTCGCGCATGGCGCCCTTCCGCCAGCCGCATCACACTGCCTCGATGGCGGCGATGGTGGGCGGCGGCCGCAATGCCCGGCCCGGCCAGGCCAGCCTGGCGCATAATGGCGTGCTGTTTCTCGACGAGTTGCCGGAATTCGAGCGCCGGGTCATCGACGCCCTGCGCGAGCCGATCGAGACCGGCGAGATCCACGTCTCGCGCGCCAATGCCCATATCCGCTACCCGGCGCGCTTCCTGCTGGTCGCCGCCGCCAATCCCTGCCGCTGCGGCGAGATCGCCGACGCTGCGCGCGCCTGTTCCAAGGCGCCGCGCTGCGGATCGGACTATCTGGGCCGGGTCTCGGGGCCGATGATGGACCGCTTCGACCTGCGCATCGAGGTGCCGCAGGTCGCCATCGAGGACCTGGGCCTGCCAGCGACCGGCGAGAGCTCGGCCAGCGTCGCCGAGCGGGTCGCCGCCGCCCGGATGCTCCAGACCGAACGTTTCACCGGCCATCCGTCGGCGCGGGTGAACGCCGACGCCTCGGGCCGTCTGCTCGAGGAGATCGCGCCGCTCGACAGCGAATGCCGGTCGCTGCTGGCCCTGGCGGCCGAGCGGCTGGGCCTGACGCCGCGCGGCTACCACCGCATCCTGCGCAGCGCGAGGACCATTGCCGACCTGGACCGCTCCCCGGCGATCCGCCAGCCGCACCTGGCCGAGGCGCTGTCCTACCGCCTGCCCTTCGGCCGGCCGGATTGAGGGCGTGCCCGCCGGTTCTTCAGGGGCCGGTCGGAGGCCACACGTCTTGTGGCAGAATTCTGGCTACCGATCTGCCTGGGCGATATGACCACCATATCCTCGACCTCCAGATTTTCACTCGCCTGCAGAGGTGTGAGGGCCCGGATTCTTTCGCAGGATGCATTATGCGGAGCCGAGATCTGCGCCAGGCGAACAAGCGCCTTCGTCCGGCGCCTGCCTCGATCACGCCCCTTGCTCCCGTGGCGCGAGGGGATCCACCTCGCCAAGGCGAAACTCTCGACCGCCGGTCGAGGTGATGAAGCCGTTCATAAAATACCGGAAGCACCGCGATACGCACCGAATGTCGCTACCGGTGGAAAAGCGGCCGCTATTTCCCGATGGCCTGACAGCACGGCACTGATCCGCATCCGCATATTGTCAACCGGTGCTGCTGTCTCGCCATCCTGCAGCCGGGAAATATCAGCGCCCCCGGAAGGTGCCGGGAATGCTGCGAAAAGGCCCAGCCACGGAACATTGGCAATCGAGACCTCACCTGCCCGATAGTCCCATCCGCCGCACGCCTTGTCTGCCCGGACGAACCCGGAGGTCAGCCTCGCTCCGCCAGCCGGCGCTCGACCGCCTCCCAGATCAGCGCCGCGGCGTTGACGCCATCGAACCGCTCGAGTTCCTGGATGCCGGTGGGCGAGGTCACGTTGATCTCGGTCAGCCAACCGTCGATCACGTCGATTCCGGTAAAGATCAGCCCCTTCTCGCGCAGGACCGGGCCGATCCGGGCGCAGATCTCGTATTCCCGCTCGGTCAGGCCGATCTTCTCGGGACGGCCGCCGACATGCATGTTGGAGCGCGCCTCGCCCGCGGCCGGGACGCGGTTGATTGCGCCGACCGGCTCGCCATCGACCAGGATGATGCGCTTGTCGCCCCTGACCACCGCGGGCAGGTATTTCTGCGCGATGATCGGCTCGCGGCTGTTGGCCAGGAAGGTTTCGACCAGCGAGGACAGGTTCGGATCGTCGGGCCGCATGTGAAAGATGCCGACCCCGCCATTGCCGTAGAGCGGCTTGAGAATGAAATCGCCATGCCGCTCGCGAAAGGCGCGGATCTGCGCCAGGTCGCGGGTGATCAGCGTCGGTGGCGTCAGCTCGGGAAAATCCAGCACCAGCAGCTTCTCGGGACTGTTGCGCACCCAGAACGGATCGTTGACCACATAGGTCGAGGGATGCAATCGATCCAGCAGGTGGGTGGTGGTGATGTAGCCCATGTCGAAGGGCGGGTCCTGCCGCAGCCAGACCACGTCGAATTCCGACAGGTCGACATCGGCCCAGTCGCCGAAGGTCACGTGATTGCCCGGCTCTCGCCGCAGCGTGACGGGGCGGCCCCGGGCCAGGATCCTGCCCTCGCTATAGCTCAGCCGGTCGGCGGTGTACTGGAACAGCCGGTGCCCCCTCGCCTCGGCCTCGAGCCCCAGCCGGAAGGTGCTGTCACCGTCGATCGAGACCTGCTCGATCGGGTCCATCTGCAGGGCCACGTAAAGACTCATGCCATCATCCCCAGCCTGTTTCGAGCGATCTTGTCGCGCGCGCGGGCCGGGTTTGCAAGCCGCAGCGGTCAGTTCATGCCAAAGGCATTCTCGATGATCTCGACCCGGCCGAGCTGGTCGACCAGCGCGGCATCGAAACGCATCGCGGTCAGCAGGCCCGCGGGCAGGCGCCCGCAATATTCCAGCGCAGCCTGGCAGATCCGGGCGATCTGCCGGCGGCTGATCCGTTCGGCCGCCCGGTCGTGACAATGCGACTTCTTGACCTCGACAAAGGCATATTCCTCATCCTTGCGCAGGATCAAGTCGATTTCGCCGCCCCGGCCGCGCCAACGCTCGGCCAGCACCTCATAGCCGCGCCGGCGATATTCCCGCGCCACCGATTCCTCGGCGAAACGGCCCGCGGCACAGGCGACGGCCCCCCGCCGCGCCCTGACGCCGATGGCCGGAACAGGCGTTCCCTCGGAGATTCTTTCGAACTTCATTCCCGTTCCCTCTTCATCTCCACCGCCAGCGCATAGACCTCGCGCCGGGGCAGACCGAACCGCGCAGCAACCTCTGCCGCCGCCTCTTTCACGGACAGCGTGCCCAGCAGCCCGTCCAGAGCCACGCGCAAGCTGCCCTCATCCGCGACGACGGGTTCGGGACGCCCGAACAGCACCACGACCTCGCCGCGCAATCCTTCCGCAGGGATTCTTTCGACCAGCTCCGCCGCGCTGCCACGCATCACCTCTTCGAACTTCTTGGTCAGTTCCCTGCAGATCACCGTAGACCGATTCGCCTCAGTCTCGCACAAGTTCTCCAACAGTTGCTTAACGCGCCTCGGGCTTTCGAAGGCGATCACCGTCGCGTCGACCTTTTGCCAGCTCTCGATCCATTTCCGGCGCGCGCCGCCGGCGGCCGGGGGAAAGCCGACGAACAGGAAGCGGTCGCTGGGCAGGCCCGAGACCGACAGCGCCGCCAGCGCCGCCGACGGCCCGGGCATCGCGCGAACCGCAAACCCGGCCTCGGCGGCGTCCCGCGCCAGGCGGTAGCCCGGATCGGCGACCAGCGGCGTGCCGGCATCCGAGGCATAGGCCACGCTCTTCCCCTCGCCCAGCGCCGCGAGGATCGCCGGGCATGCCCGGTCGGCATTGTGGTCGTGATAGGCGACGAGCCGCCGGCCGCGCAGCGCGATGCCGTGAATATCCAGCAGATGCCGCAGGTTGCGGGTATCCTCGGCCGCCAGCACATCGGCCGTGTTCAGCACGTCGAGCGCCCGCAGGGTGATGTCGCGCGCCGCCCCGATCGGGGTCGCGACCAGGTAGAGGCCCGGCTCGGGCGCGGCGGCCGAGACGGTCAGGGAAAGCGGCCGCGCGCCCGTCCCGGTTGTGCTGGCGCTGTCCTCCATCGCGGGTCCCTTTCTCTCTGCCGGGCAAGTTGCCATGTCCGGAATATGCCAATAACCTGCCCCCATCAAACCCCCAGCCTCGATCCAACAGGGAATCACGCCATGACCGTCCTGAAAACGATCCGCGGCGCCTTCGACCTGCGCCGTCCGCTGGCGCGCGTCGGAGCTGTCCTTGCCGCCGTGACGCTTGCCGCCTGCCAGCCCATCGAGATGGGGGCCTCGGGCCCGCAGACCGGCCAGAGCATCGACCCGTCGCAGCCGGTGCCGGTGGCGCTGCTGGTGCCGGGGGGCACGGGCAGCGCGGATCTGGACTGGCTGGCGCGCTCGCTGACCAATTCGGCCAGGATGGCGGCCGCAGATGCGCGCGGCGCGACCATCGACCTGCGGATCTACAATGCCGGCTCGGAGCCCGGCACGGCCGTCGCCATGGCCAACCAGGCGGTGGCCGAGGGTGCCAAGATCATCCTGGGCCCGCTTTTCGCCGACAGCGCCAATGCGGTCGGCAATGCCATGGCGCCGCAGGGCGTCAACGTGCTGTCCTTCTCGAACAACACCGACATCGCCGGCGGCAATGTCTTCGTGCTGGGCAACACCTTCGACAACGTCGCCGACCGGCTGGTCAAATACGGCGTCAGGAACGGCAAGCGCCGCATCCTGATGGTGGCCGAGGACGACACTGCCGGCCAGGTCGGCGCCCGCGCCATCCAGCGCGCCATCCAGCGCAACGGCGCCACCCTGGTCGGCACCGCCGTGCATCCGCTATCCAAGCAGGGCATCGACGGCATCGTGCCGAATGTCGCCCAGGCGGCGCTGTCGGGCAATGTCGACGCGGTCTTCCTGACCGCGAACCAGGGCGCGGTGCTGCCCTATCTGACCGACAGGCTGGCCGATGCCGGCGTCACCTCGGCCTCGGTGCAGATGATGGGGCTGACGCGCTGGGACCAGCCCTCGGCCCGGCTGCAGCTGCGCGGCGTGCAGGGCGGCTGGTTCGCCATTCCCGACACCACGCTCAAGGCGCAGTTCGACCAGCGCTACCGCGCCGCCCATGGCGAGACCCCGCACGAGCTGGGCTCGCTGGCCTATGACGGGGTCGCGGCCATCGCGGCGCTGGTGCGGGCGGGCAAGCGCAATGCGCTGACCACCTCGGGCCTGACGCAGAGCGCGGGCTTCGCCGGGGTCTCGGGCGCCTTCCGTCTCAAGCGGGACGGCACCAACGAACGCGCCCTGGCGGTGGCCACGGTGCGGGGCAACCAGGTGGTGGTGCTGGATCCGGCGCCGCGCAGCTTCGGCGGCTTCGGGTTCTGATCTTGAGCGCCAGGGACACCGACACCTTGCCGCAAAGCGCCCCGGCCCTGCCCGGGGCGCATTCGCTGTTCGCCCCCGAAAGCTTCCTGCCCGCGCTGACCGGCGCGCTGGCGGATATCGCCGAGCCGCGCGAGATCCGCGCCCGCACCGTCGCCATCCTGTCCCAGGCGCGCGCGGCCGCCATGGAGGACATCGCGGCCGGCTTCATGTCCCACCCCCGCGCCGCGCGCGAGACGGTGCGCGCCATCGCCAGCCTGACCGACGCCGTCGTGCTGGCGATCCATCACGTCGCGACCACCATCCTGCACCCGCTGCTCAACCCCACCGATGCCGAGCGGCTGGCGGTGCTGGCCATCGGCGGCTATGGCCGGGCCGAGATGGCGCCGCAATCCGACGTGGACCTGCTGTTCCTGACGCCGTGGAAGGTCAGCGGCTGGGCGGAAAGCGTCGTCGAATCCATGCTCTACATGCTGTGGGACCTGAAGCTGAAGATCGGCCAGTCCACGCGCTCGGTCGATGACTGCCTGCGGCTGGGCGCCGGCGACATCACCATCCGCACCAGCCTGCTGGAGCATCGGCTGATCTGCGGGCACGCCACCGCCGCCGAAACCCTGCGCGACCGGCTCTGGTCCGAGCTGTTCGACAAGACCGTCCCCCAGTTCATCGAGGCGAAGCTGGCCGAACGCGCCGAGCGCCACCGCCGCCAGGGCGGGCAGCGCTATGTGCTGGAGCCCAACGTCAAGGAGGGCAAGGGCGGCCTGCGCGACCTGCAGACCCTCTACTGGATCGCCAAATACATCCATCGCGTCGACCGCGCCGTGGAACTAGTCGATCTGGGCTTCTTCACCCGCGACGAGCACCTGACCTTCTGGCAGGCCGAGGATTTCCTTTGGGCCGTGCGCTGCCACCTGCACCTGATCGCCGGCCGGCCGCAGGACCAGCTGACCTTCGACATGCAGGTCGAGGTGGCCAAGCGCATGGGCTATCGCGACCTCGGCGGCCGCCGCGCGGTCGAGATCTTCATGCAGGACTATTTCCTGCACGCCACCAAGGTCGGCGAGCTGACCCGGGTGTTCCTGGTCGCGCTGGAGGCAAGGCACCTTTACAAGGCGCCGATCATGAACCGGCTGTTCCAGCGCCGCCGCCGCGTCCGGGCCGGCTTTCGCGTGGATCGCGGGCGGCTGACCTATGCCGACGAGAAGCAGTTCCTGTCCGATCCGCTGAACATCCTGCGGCTCTTCGAGGAGGCGCTGCGGACCGGCATCCTGATCCATCCCGACGCCATGCGCGCCGTCGCGGCCAATCTGGAGATGATCGACGACCGCATGCGCTCGGACCCCGAGGCGGTGCGCATCTTCCTCGACCTGCTGCTGAAGCACGGCAACCCGGAACGCTCGCTGCGCCGGATGAACGAATTGGGCGTGCTGGCCGCCTTCATCCCGGAATTCGCTCCGGTGGTGGCGATGATGCAGTTCAACGTCTATCACCATTACACGGTGGACGAGCACCTGATCCAATGCGTCGCCGCCCTGGCCGCCATCGAGCGCGGCGAGGATGCCGAGGACCTGCCGGTGGTCAGCAAGATCATGCGGGGCAAGGTGAACCGCCGGGTGATCTACCTTGCCGTGCTGCTGCACGACATCGGCAAGGGCCGGGCCGAGGACCATTCGATCCTGGGCGCGCGGCTGGCGCGGCGCATCTGCACCCGCTTCGGCCTGCCGGCGGACGAGATCGAGACCATCGAATGGCTGATCCGCAACCACCTGCTGATGTCGGACGTGGCGCAGAAACGCGACATCGCCGATCCGCGCACGCTGCGCGACTTTGCGAAGGCGGTGAAGACCACCCGGCGGCTGGACATGCTGCTGGTGCTGACCGTCTGCGACATCCGCGGCGTCGGCCCCGGCACCTGGAACAACTGGAAGGCGATGCTGCTGCGCAAGCTGCACCAGGAAACCAAGGCGGCGCTGGAAAACGGCCTAGAGGAGCTGAACCGCGACAAGCGCACCGGCGAGGCCAAGCGCTCGCTGCGCCACCTGCTGACCGCCAAGGGCTGGGAGCCGAAGGCGATCAAGGCCGAGCTGGGCCGGCATTACGACAATTACTGGCCGGGCCTGCCGACCGAGACGCAATATGTCTTTGCCGAGATGCTGAAGGATCTGGGCGATGACGAGATCCGCACCGACCTGCATCCCGACACCGACCGCGACGCCACCCGCGCCGCCTTCGTGCTGGCCGACCATCCCGGCATCTTCTCGCGCATGGCCGGGGCGCTGGCGCTGGTCGGGGCGAACATCGTCGATGCCCGCACCTATACCACCAAGGACGGTTTCGCGACGGCGGTGTTCTGGCTGCAGGATGCCGACGGCCATCCCTATGCCGCCGACCGGCTGCCGCGCCTGCACACCATGATCCAGCGCACGCTGAAGGGCGAGATCGTCGCGCGCGAGGCGCTGGCCGGCCGCGACAAGCCCCGCAAGCGCGACAGCGCCTTCCGCTTCCCGACGCATATCACCTTCGACAACGAGGGCAGCGACGTCTACACCGTCATCGAGGTCGATACCCGCGACCGTCCCGGCCTGCTCTACGACCTGACGCGCACCCTGGCCGACAACCATATCCAGATCGCCAGCGCGGTGATCGCCACCTTCGGCGCGCAGGTGGTGGACACCTTCTATGTCAAGGACATGTTCGGGCTGAAGCTGCACCAGGCCGGCCGCCGCGAGTCGCTGGAGAAGAAGCTGCGCCAGGCGATCAAGGACGGGGCCGAGCGCGCCGAACGCGCCGGGCGGCCGCTGGGCGGGACGTTCTGAGGGACCGAAGATGCAACCGATCAGACTAATCCGGGGCTTCCTCTCGGTAGGGGCGTGGACTTTGGCCAGCCGCGTCGTGGGCTTCGTCCGCGACGTGATGATCGCCGCCTATCTCGGCACCGGCCCGGTGGCGCAGGCCTATATCGTCGCCTTCACCCTGCCCAACATGTTCCGCCGCTTCTTCGCCGAGGGCGCCTTCAACACCGCCTTCGTGCCGATGTTCGCCAAGCGGCTGGAAAGCGGCGAGAACCCGCGCGGCTTTGCCGAGGAGGCCTTTTCGGGGCTGTTCTCGGTGGTGCTGGTCGTCTCGCTGATCGCGCATCTGGCCATGCCCTGGCTGGTGCTGATGCAGGCCGCGGGCTTCCAGGGCGACGAGCGTTTCGAGCTGGCGGTGATCTATGGCCGCATCTGCTTTCCCTATATCCTGTTCATCTCGCTGACGGCGCTGCTTTCGGGGCTGCTGAACGCCGGCGGGCGCTTCATGGCCGCGGCCGCCGCGCCGGTGCTGATGAACTTCGTCCTGATCGCCGCCATGCTGCTGGCCGACTGGCGGGGCTGGGACATGGGGCTGGCCATGGCCTGGTCCACCCCGGTCTCGGGCATCGCGCAGCTCTTCACCGTCTGGTGGGCGGCAAAGCGCATGGGCTTTCCGCTGCGCCTGCGCCTGCCGCGGCTGACGCCGGACATGCGGCGCCTGCTGGCCGTGGCCGCCCCCGCGGTGCTGGCGGGCGGCGTGGTGCAGGTCAACCTGCTGGTCGGGCGGCAGGTCGGCTCGTTCTTCGACGGCGCCATCGCCTGGCTGACCAATGCCGACCGGCTGTATCAGCTACCGCTGGGGGTGGTGGGCATCGCCATCGGCATCGTGCTCTTGCCCGACATCTCGCGCCGGCTGAAATCCGGCGATACCGGCGGCGGCAGGCACGCCTATAACCGCGCCGCCGAATTCGCGCTGTTCCTGACCGTGCCGGCCGCCGTGGCGCTGGTGGTGATGGCCTATCCGCTGATCTCGGTGCTGTTCCGGCGCGGCGCCTTCCTGAGCGCCGATGTCGGGCCGACCGCCGTGGCGCTGGCGATCTACGGGCTCGGCCTGCCGGCCTTCGTGCTGCAAAAGGTGCTGCAGCCGCTGTATTTCGCCCGCGAGGACACCCGCACCCCGTTCCGCTTCGCGGTCTGGTCCATGGTGGTCAATGCAGTGGTGGCGCTGGGGCTGGCGCCCTTCATCGGCTTTTCCGCCGCCGCATGGGGCACCACCGTCGCCGGCTGGACCATGGCGGCGCAGCTCTGGCGCGGCACGAAAGCCTTTGGCGAGGCGGCCGAGCTCGACGACCGCTTCCGCCACCGCCTGCCCCGCATCTGCGCGGCATCCGCGGTCATGGGCGCGGTGATCTGGGGCCTGATGCTGGCCTTGGGCGACACGCTGGAGCAGCCCGGGACGCGCTATCTGGCGCTGGCCGCGCTGGTCCTGGGCGGCATGGCGGCCTATGGCGCGGCGGCGCTGGTGCTGGGCGCGTTCCGGCCCTCGGACCTGCGTGCGGGCTTGCGGCGTCAGCGCTGACGGATCTGGCGCATCACGCGCCCGATCCCGCCCGGCACCAGCACGAAGGACAGAAGGAAGCCGCAGCAGAAGCCGGCGATCTCGGCGATCCAGGTCAGGCTGCCGTCCTGGAACAGGATGCCGAAGACCAGCTGGAAGGCCAGCAGCATGCCGATCAGGGTGAAGGCGCGCAGGCGGTTCGCGTTCTCCTGCCCCAGCCGCGTCCAGAGCAGGAAGGTGAAGGCACCGACGAAGCCGTAGACCGCCGGATAGCCGCCGATCAGCGCCTGGAACCGGAACTGCGGCAGAAGCCCCGCCGCCAGCGTATAGACCAGCGCCCCCCCGATGGCCGAGCCGAAGAACAGCGCCGCGACCGCCCAAGGCCGGAACTGGTTCGCGATCAGGTTCCCCAGCGCCAGCGTGAAGACGATGACGAACAGCGCATGGGTCAGCGACAGATGCACGAAGGAATAGGTCAGGATGCGCCAGCTCTGGTCCAGCAGGAACACCTTCATCTGCCACAGCCGCAGCACGAATTCGGGGATATAGGCGGTGCGCTCGACCGCGATCTGCCGCATGGCAAGGCCGGCACCCTGCCCGCCGCCGCCGATGAAGCCCATCTGCGCCAGGCCGAACACCGCCTCGCAGGCGATCATCGGCAGGGCGATCATCCAGACCACGGCGGGCACGGGGTTCAGCGGCGATTCATCGTAACCGGGTCGCATCAAGGCTCCTTTCCAGTGGGCTGTTGCGCAAGCCCTCCTTGCGGGCGGTTGCGCCCGACCGGGGCAAGAGGTAAGCCAGCCACCGGGATTTTCCAAGCAGGTAGTGCCATGACCACGAGCTTCGCCAAGCGCATCTTTTCCGGCATCCAGCCCTCGGGCGGGCTGACGCTGGGCAACTATCTGGGCGCGCTGAAACGCTTTGCGGACTATCAGGGCAAGGGGGCCGAGACGATCTATTGCGTCGTGGACCTGCACGCGATCACCGTCTGGCAGGAGCCCGAGAAGCTCAGGCACAACACCCGCGAGGTCGCGGCGGCTTTCATGGCCTCGGGCGTCGATCCCGAGGTCTCGATCCTGTTCAACCAGAGCCAGGTTTCGCAGCATGCGGAGCTCGCCTGGCTGTTCAACACCGTGGCGCGGGTGGGCTGGATGTATCGGATGACCCAGTTCAAGGACAAGGCCGGCAAGAACAGCGAGAATTCCAGCCTCGGCCTTCTGGCCTATCCGTCGCTGATGGCCGCCGACATCCTGGCCTATCACGCCACCGCCGTGCCGGTGGGCGAGGACCAGAAGCAGCATCTGGAGCTGACCCGCGACATCGCCGCCAAGTTCAACCACGATTACGGCGTGGACTTCTTCCCGATCACCGAGCCGATGATCGAGGGCGCGGCCACCCGCGTCATGTCCCTGCGCGACGGCTCCAAGAAGATGTCGAAATCCGATCCCTCGGATGCCAGCCGCATCAACCTGACCGACGATGCCGACGCCATCGCGCAAAAGATCCGCAAGGCGCGCACCGATGCCGACCCGCTGCCGGGATCGATGGACGGCCTGAAGGACCGGCCCGAGGCGAAGAACCTGGTCAACATCTATGCCGCGCTGACCGGCGAGAGCGGCGAGCAGGTGCTGGCGCGGTTCGAGGGCCAGGGCTTTGGCGCCTTCAAGCCCGCGCTGGCCGAGGTGGCAGTCGAAGCCCTGGCGCCGATCACCCGGCGGATGACCGAGTTCATGGCCGACCCGGCCGAGATCGACCGCATCCTCGGCCGCGGCGCCGACCAGGCGCAGGCCATCGCCCAACCGATCGTCGAGCGCACCAAGGACATCATGGGCATGATCCGCTCGCGCTGAGCGGGCCGCAAATGTCCCAATGACTTCCCGGCAGGATGGGCTATGATTCCCCGATCCTGCCGCAGAACGGGAAAGACCATGCCTGACCAGCTGTCGAGGATGCTCGGCGAACGCCCTTGGCTCCTGGCCGACGGGGCGACGGGAACCAATCTCTACAACATGGGGCTGGCGCCGGGACAGGCGCCGGACCTGTGGTGCGAAACCCATCCCGACAAGGTGCGCGAGCTGCACCGGCAGATGATCGCCTCGGGCGCCGACATCATCCTGACCAACAGCTTCGGCGCCAATGCCAGCCGGCTACGGCTGGCCAAGGCCGAGGCCCGCGTCGCCGCGCTGAACCGCGCGGCCGCCCGCCTGGCGCGCGAGGCTGCGGCCGGGACCGGCCGCGCGGTGATCGTCGCCGGCTCGATGGGCCCCATCGGCGAGATCATGGCGCCGATGGGCCGGCTGACCGAGGCCGAGGCGACCGCCATGTTCACCGAACAGGCGCAGGCGCTGAAGGAAGGCGGCGCGGACATCCTGTGGATCGAGACGATCAGCGCCGCCGAGGAGATGCGCGCCGCCTCCAAGGCCGCGCAGGCGGTCGGCATGCCCTGGTGCGGCATGATGAGCTTTGAGCCGGGCGGGCGCAGCATGATGGGGGTGACGCCGCCGCAACTCGCCGCGCTGATCGACCGGCTGCCCTATCCGCCGCTGGCCTATGGCGCGAATTGCGGCACCGGCCCGGCCGAGCTGCTGATGGCGGTGGCGGGTTTCGCCGCCTCGGGCAACGAACGGCCGCTGATCGCCAAGCCGAATGCCGGCGTGCCGCGCTATCAGGACGGCGGGCTGATCTATGACGCGACGCCCGGGGTCATGGCGGAATTCGCCGTGCTGGCCCGCGATCTGGGCGTGCGCGTCATCGGCGGCTGCTGCGGCACCACGCCCGAGCATCTGGCCGCCATGCGCGACGCGCTGGTCGCCGCGCCGCGCGGGCCGCGCCCCTCGCCCGAGCGCATCTCGGCCCGCATCGCCGAAGCCATGGGGCCGGGCGAGTAATCAGAACAGCGACAGCTGGTCCCCCGTCCGGGGCGGCGGGCCGAAGCGGCTGCAATCCAGCACCTCGGCCTCGCGCACCAGCCCCAGCCGCTTGCGGGCCAGCCGGAAGCGCTGGTGCAGCAGCTCGGCCTCGGGCCCCTCGCCGCGCATGCGCTTGCCGAAGCGCGGGTCGTTGTCGCGCCCGCCGCGCATCGCCTGCACCCGCGCCATGACATGCCTCGCCTTGCCGGGATGGTGCCGCTCCAGCCAGTCGCGGAACAGCGGCGCCACCTCCAGCGGCAGGCGGATCGGGATCATGCTGGCGGCGCTGGCCCCGGCATCGCGGGCGGCCTGCATGATGCGCTCCATCTCGTGCTCGGTCAGCACCGGGATCACCGGCGCCACCATGACCCGCACCGGCACGCCGGCCTCGGCCAGCACCCGGATCATCCGCAGCCGGGTCGAGGGCGCGGGCGCCCGCGGCTCCATCTGCCGCGCCAGTTCGGCATCCAGCGTGGTGATCGAGACGCCGGCCATCACCTGCCCCTTGGCCGCCATCGCCCCCAGCAGGTCGACATCGCGCATCACCGTGGCGCCGCGCGTCACCAGGCTCAGCGGATGGTTCCAGTCATGCAGCACCTGCAGGCAGCCGCGCATGATGCCCAGCTTGGCCTCGACGGGCTGGTAGGGGTCGGTATTGGTGCCGAAGGCGATGGGCGCCACCGCATAGCCGCGCCGGCCGATCTCGGCTTCCAGCAATTCGGGAGCGTTGGGCTTGGCGGTGATGCGCGTCTCGAAATCCAGCCCCGGCGACAGGCCCAGATAGGCGTGGCTCGGCCGGGCGAAGCAATAGATGCAGCCGTGCTCGCAGCCGCGATAGGGGTTGATCGAGCGGTCGAAGGAGATATCGGGCGAGGTGTTGCGGGTGATGATCGAGCGCGCCCGCTCCTGCGCGACCTCGGTGCGCAGCAGGCTCTGCTCTTCGGGGATGTCCCAGCCGTCTTCCTCGCGCTCGGCCCGATAGGGCTCGAAGCGCGCGGCAGGGCGCGAGTCGGCGCCGCGGGCGCGCAGGATCTCGTCGGGGTTCCGGGGTGGCAGGCTCATGCCGCCAGGCTAGAACATTTAGCGAACATTTTCCAGATCGCGCAGACGATGCCCCGGCCCGGCCCGATTCATCGGCAACAGCATGCGCAAAACCGCGGCGGGGCCTTTTCCAGCCACGCCGCCGGGACCATATTGAAGGCAACGGAGGATGACATGCCGCTGCCGCATTTCCTGATCCTGATTCTCGCCGTGATCCTGGCCGCAGGGCTGACGATCTGGGCGGCAAGCGCCGTTGGCATCCCGCTGTTCGCGCTGGGTCTTCTGGCGCTTCTGGCCGCCGCGATCGCGCATCTGACGACGCGCGATCACCGAAGCTAGATTCTCCCGCATCCGGCCCGCAAGGTGCGGGCGGCCTGGCGGAAACGGACGGGCGGCATCATCGCCGCCCGACCCGGACTGTCTCAGGCGGCTGCGTCGCCCGGTTTCTCGGCACTGTCCTTGACCGCCGACATGGCCGCTTCCTCCGTCCATGCCCGTCCGCCGGCAGCCGGATCGTGCAACAGGCTCCAGGCCCAGGCGGCGACGCCGGGCACTTGCGGATCGTGGCGGATACGCCCGACCGGCACCTCATTGCGGCAGATCGTCCAGTCGCCAGAGACAGGCTTTCCCTCAACCACGGTCTGAATACGCGTCCACATACGAGATCCTTTCTTGTCTTTCGTGATCGCCCTGCAGGGCCGCCTGTCAGCGGCGGCCATGCGCGCGGACGATAGTCGCTGCGCCGGGCGAAGGGCGGCCCGCCGCATACAGGTCTGGATGTCATCACGCAAACCTGACGGCTTCTTTACCCGGCATTGCCGGCGACTGCAACGATCCGCTGTCATTGTCGTGGCGCGGGCCGGCAATCGCGGGCCCCCCGCCCAGGCTCTGGCGCGAAAAACGCCTGGAAAAGCAGCGTCATGCGCGACCGCGCTAATCCGCGATCAGCTCGGTATCCCAATACAGGAAATCCATCCAGCTTTCGTGCAGATGGTTCGGCGGGAAGCGCCGGCCGATGGCGTGCATCTCTTCGGGCGTGGGTCGGCGCGGCGGGCGGCGCAGCCTCAGGCCCGAATGCTTCAGCGATTTGTTCGCCTTTTTCAGGTTGCAGGGCGAGCAGGCGGCGACGACATTTTCCCAGCTGGTGCCACCCCCGCGCGAGCGCGGCACGACATGGTCGAAGGTCAGCTCGCCCTTGGCGCCGCAATACTGGCAGCAGAATTCGTCCCGCAGAAAAAGATTGAAGCGCGTGAAGGCCACGCGCTTCTGGGGTTTGACGTAATCCTTCAGCACCACGACCGAGGGGATGCGTATGGCGTGGCGCTGGCTTCGCACCACCTCGTCGTATTCGGCGATGATCTGGACCCGGTCCAGGAACACCGCCTTGATCGCCTCCTGCCAGGGCCACAATGACAGCGGGTAGTAGCTGAGCGGCCTGAAATCGGCGTTGAGCACCAGCGCGGGGTGGTGGCGCAAGCAGGACGGCTCGCGCACGAATTGCGTTCGGAATTCGCCATGGTCGTCCAGCATCGGCCCTCGCTTCGCCTTGTCCGGGACGGGTCAGAACATGGCACCGACTATATATCGCGGCTCCGGGCTGACAAGTCCCTGAATATATGCCTGGCGCTCAAATAACCGGGCGGCGTGACAAGGGCGTGACACGTTCAATGCGGCGAGGCGATTTTCATCAGCACCAGCCCGGCGACGATCAGCACCGCCGCGACAAGGCGCAGGGCGTCGGCCGATTCGCCCAGCAGCGCCATCCCCAGCACGAAGGTGCCGACCGCGCCGATGCCCGTCCAGATGACATAGGCGGTGCCCAGCGGAAGCACCTTCATCGACAGCGACAGGAACCAGACGCTGGCCACCATGGCGACCAGGGTGATGGCGGTCGGCCAGGGCCGGGTGAACCCCTCGGACAGTTTCATGGCGAAGGCCCAGACCACTTCGAGTAACCCTGCCACACCCAGATAGATCCATGCCATGCCGCGCCTCCTGTCCTGCAGGCAAGCTGTCGCGCGGGGCGGGGGCAAGGTCAAGCCGGGCTGGCCTGCCTGGCCGATTGCTGGCAGGATGGCGGCATGACCACGCCGCCCAAACTGATCGGCACGCTGGAATCGGCGCTTTACGCCGAGGATCTGGACGAGGCCGCCCGCTTCTGGACCGAAACCATCGGCCTGTCCGAAATCGCCCGCGTCCCCGACCGGCACGTCTTCTTCCGCTGCGGCGCGCAGGTGCTGCTGGTGTTTCGCTCCAGCGCGACCCGGATTCCGCCCAAGCCCGACGCCCGCCTGCCCGTGCCGCCGCATGGCGCCGAGGGGCCGGGGCATTTCTGCATGGCCGCAGAGCCCGGCCTGTTCGACGCCTGGCGCGCGCATCTGGAAGCATCGGGGGTCGAGATCGAGGCGGATTTCATCTGGCCGCAAGGCGGCCGCTCGCTCTATTTCCGCGATCCCGCCGGGAATTCGATCGAGATAGCCGATCCCGCGATCTGGGACTGATCGCGGGCCGGGCGGTCAGCGCCGGGCGCGCACCGCGGCATGTTGCGGCTGACGGGCGAGACGCAGGGCCAGCATGCCGGTCGGAATCAGGGCGATCGCAGTCATCCAGATCAGGGTCATGGGGCCTCTCCTCGTCTCTGTGTCTCTTTAAAAAACGTAGGGGCTGCCGCAGGTTTCGCAAGAGGCCAATCGATCAAACCCTCACGGTTTGGCGGCAAACCGCTCTTTCAGGAAGGCCAGCGCCACGGACAGCCCGTCGGGAGAGATGCCGTGCCCGGTATTCTTCATCACATGGCCGTAGACGGTGAAGCCGGCCTTCTGCAGCGCCTCGCCGGCGATTCCCATGCTTTCGAAGGGCACCGTCGGATCCTGATCGCCATGCACCAGCAGGATCGGCGGCCGGACCCGCGCCTTGTCCAGGTTCTCAGTGTCCAGCAACCGGCCCGAGAAGCCCACGACGCCGGCGATCTCGGCGTCGCGCTGCGGGGCCACGGCCAGCGCCATCATCGTGCCCTGCGAGAAGCCGACCAGCGCCAGCCTGTCCGGCGTCAGCCCCTCATCCGCCAGAACCTTGTCGAGGAAGGCATTGATGTCCTTGAAGGATTGCTCGGCCGAGCTGCGGGCCTGCTCTTCGCTGGAGCCGTCCATCCACGGGATCGGAAACCATTGATAGCCCATCGGGTTGTTCAGGCAGGGCTCGGGCGCGTCCGGGGAATAGAAGGCGGTGCCCGGCAGATGCGGCGCCAGCGGATCGGCCAGGCCCAGCAGGTCGGCCCCGTCGGCGCCGTAGCCATGCAGAAAGACCACCACCGAATCGGGTTTCTGCGGGCCTTTGCGTTCGGATTTCAGTTCGCGCAGCATCTCGTCCCCCTAACGGACGCCCTCGCGCCCCTTTGCGGCCCGGTAATAGGCCCAGAGTGCCCGGGCCGCAACCGCGCGCCAGGGCCGCCAGGGTTCGGCCAGCGCCGTCAGCGCAGCGGGGCCGGGCCGCTCGGGCAAGCCGTAGAGCAGCCGCGCCGCCTCGGCCAGCGCCAGGTCGCCGGCGGCAAAGGCATCGGCGCGGCCGAGCGCGAATTTCAGATAGATCTCGGCGGTCCAGCGGCCGATTCCCGGCAGGGCGGTCAGCCGGGCGATCACTTCCTCGTCGGGCAGGGTCCGCAAGCCCGGCCAGTCGACCCCGGCCGCGACGATGCCGCGCAGGTAGCGGATCTTCGGCCGCGACAGTCCGGCGGCGCGCAGCGTCTCGTCCTCTGCCGCGGCGATCCCGGCCTCGTCGGCCAGCCCCGCCTCGGCCATGCGCGCGCCGATGGCCGCCGCCGCCCGGGTCGAGATCTGCTGCGAGACCAGCGCGTCGCGGATCGCCGGAAAACCCTCGGGCCAGCGCCGCATCGGCAGGGGCAGCAGCGCCGGCAGTTCCCGCGCCCAGACCGGGCAGACCCGGACCAGATGCGCCGCGCCTTCCTCCAGATCGGCGGGGGCGCGGATCTCGCGCATCATTCCTCCTCGTCGGCCAGCCGCGCCTCTTCCTTCAGCCGGGTCTCGAAGGCCATCGAGATATGGTGCCGCAGCGCCTGTTCCGCCGCCGCCCCGTCATGGGCGGCGATGGCGTCGACGATGGCCTGATGCTCGTCCAGCGTCACCACGTCGCGGCCCTGCGCGGCCAGGCTGGTGCGCGCCATCAAGGCCATGCTGCGATGCACCAGGTCCAGCTGCTGCACCAGATAGCGGTTGTGCGAGGCCAGGTGAATCTGGTGGTGAAAGCGGCGGTTCGCCCGCGCCAGGGCCTGCGGGTCGCCCAGGATGGCGCGGTCGTCCTCGACCATGCCGGCCAGCACGCGCACCTCCTCGGGCGTGGCGTGGCGGGCGGCCAGCCGGGCGGCCAGCGCCTCGAGCTCGGCGCGCACGGTGTAAAGCTCGGCCAGCTGGTTGTGGTCCAGCGTGGCGACGATCAGGCTGCGCCCGTCGCGCTTGAGCATGGACTGGGTTTCCAGCCGCTGCAAAGCCTCGCGGACCGGGGTGCGCGAGACGCCGAAACGCTCGGCCAGCTCGGATTCGACCAGCCGGTCGCCGGGGCGATAGATGCCGTTGTCGATGGCGGAAAGGATCAGGGAATAGGCGTCTTTCATGGCGGGCACGATCCCCGCTTGGAACGGCGATTGCAAGCGCCATGCCGCGGGTTTAGGCAGGCGCCATGGATTTTCGTCATGTCTCCACCTGGATCTTCGATCTGGACAACACGCTTTATGCGCCCGAGGTCAGGCTTTTCGCCCAGATCGAGCGGCGCATGACCGCCTATGTCATGCGCGAATTGCGCGTGACCGAGGCGGAGGCCAGCCGGCTGCGCCGCCATTACTGGCGGACGCACGGCACGACGCTGGCCGGGTTGATGGCCGAGCATGGCATCGACCCGCTGCCCTATCTGCGCGACGTCCATGACATCGACTTCACGGTCCTGACCCCGGACCCGGAACTGGCGGCGCTGATCGCCGCCCTGCCCGGCCGCAAGATCGTGCATACCAATGCCGACAGCGCCTATGCGACGCGGGTGCTGGAACATCGCGGGCTGATGGTCTTCGACGCGATCCACGGCGTCGAGGAAGCGGGCTTCCACCCCAAGCCGGATGCGCGCTCTTATGCCGCAGTTCTGGCCGCCGAGGGGTTCGAACCTGCCGGCGCCGCCATGTTCGAGGACGACCCCAGGAACCTCGCCATCCCGCATGAGCTTGGAATGCGGACGATTCTGGTCGGTCCGGGCCGCCACGGCCCGGACGAGCTTGCCGGGGACCAGGACCACGGGCCGCATGTGCATTACCGCACCGGCGACCTGGCCGCCTTCCTGCGCGGGCTTGCCGGAACCGACGGGCCGGTTAAGACTTGAGCTTCCGCCCGACAGGAAAACCGCAAGCCGAGGAACGCGCCATGTCCCAACCGCTCACCCCCGCCGAAGCCGCCGCCCAGGACCGGGCCGAGGCGCGCACCGCGAGAAGCCTTTTCACCTTCGCGCTGCTGGCCGTGGTGCTCTCGGTGGTGGTCCTGGTGCTCTGGGGCCTGCCGGGGCTCAGCCTGATCGCGCTGGCCGCGACGGCGCTGGTCTTCGCCATGCTCGCCGCCTATGCGGCCGGGTTCTAGGCCGGCCCCGACCATGCAGATCGACGATACCGAGGTCCTCGTCTCCGGCGGCGGCATCGCCGGGCTGATCGCGGCCGCCGCCTTCGGCAGCGCCGGGCATCGGGTGGTCTGCGTCGACCCCGCCCCGCCGGTGACCGACGAGGCGGCTGAGGGCTCGGACCTGCGCAGCACCGCCTTCCTGCGCCCCTCGATCGCCGTGCTGCAGGCGGCCGGGCTGTGGGACCGCCTTTCCCCGCATGCCACGGCGCTGCAGGTGATGCGGATCATCGACGCCGGCGGGAAGCTGCCGCAGGCGCGGCTGGCCCGTGACTTCGACGCCGCCGAGATCTCGGACCAGCCCTTCGGCTGGAACCTGCCCAACTGGCTTTTGAAGCGCGAGATCTCGGCCCGCCTCGCCGGGCTGCAGAATGTCCGCTTCCTGCCCGGCACCGGCACGGCGGGGCTGCTGGCCCGCGACAGCGAGGCACTGGCGACGCTGACCGATGGCCGCCGCATCCGCGCGAAGCTGGTGATCGGCGCCGACGGCCGCAACTCGCCAGTCCGCGAATCGCTCGGCATCGGCACCCGCACGCTGCGCTACGGCCAGAAGGCGCTGGCCTTCGCCGTCACCCATGACCGCCCGCACGACAACGTCTCGACCGAAATCCACCGCTCGGGCGGCCCCTTCACGCTGGTGCCGCTGCCCGGCCGGGACGGCAAGCCCAGTTCGGCCGTGGTCTGGATGGAGCGCGGCCCGGAAACTGCCCGGCTGCGCGCCCTGCCCCGCGAGGATTTCGAGGCCGAGCTGAACCGCCGCTCGGCCGGGGTGCTGGGCCGCCTGACCCAGGCGACGCGGCTGACGGAATGGCCGATCATCAGCCAGATCGCCGACCGCTTCACCGGCCCGCGCACGGCGCTGATCGCCGAGGCCGCGCATGTGGTGCCGCCCATCGGCGCGCAGGGGCTGAACATGAGCCTTGCCGATCTCGCCGCCCTGCTCGATCTCTCGGCGGAGGACCCGGGCAGCGCGGAATCGCTCGCCGCCTATGAGCGCCGCCGCCGTCCCGAGGCGCTGGCCCGGCTGTTCGGCATCGACGCGCTGAACCGCGCCAGCATAATCTCGGCCCGGCCGCTGCGCGACCTGCGCGCCGCCGCCCTGGGCGGGCTCTACGCCGTGGCCCCGGTCCGCCGCTTCATGATGCGGGCCGGCCTGGGTGTCAGCTGAGCGGCTTTCTCTGTTTTCCAAATACCCATCTTGCAGCCCAGCCCGGCGCCCGAGTTGATGGAACCGCCGCAGGGGTATTTCAGAAACAGAGAAAGCCCGTCCGGCGCCCCATGGCATCCCCCGCCGCGATCTGCCACATATCCCGCATGGCCAAACCGATCACCGCCTTCACCTGCACCGCCTGCGGCGCCAGCCATCGCAAATGGGCCGGCCGGTGCGACGCCTGCGGCGCCTGGAACACCATCGTCGAGGAAGCGCCGCTTTCCCAGGGCCCCGGGCGCGGCCTCGGCACGCTCAAGGGCAAGCCGATCCCGCTTTCGGGCCTCGCCACGCAGGAGGCGCCGCCGCCGCGCGCCACCTCGGGCATCGCCGAGTTCGATCGGGTGCTGGGCGGCGGGCTGGTGCCCGGCTCGGCGATCCTGGTCGGCGGCGATCCGGGCATCGGCAAGTCCACGCTGCTCTTGCAGGCCGCCGCCGCCTTCGCCCGCGCCGGCCAGCAGGCGATCTATGTCTCGGGCGAGGAAGCCAGCGCCCAGGTCCGGCTGCGCGCGCAGCGCCTGGGCCTCGGCGACGCACCCGTCCGCCTGGGGGCCGAGACCGCCTTGCGCGACATCCTGACCACGCTCGACGCCGAACGGCCGGACGTCGCGGTGATCGACTCGATCCAGACGCTCTGGTCCGACCGGATCGAGGCGGCGCCCGGCTCGGTCGCGCAGGTCCGCGCCGCCGCGCATGAGCTCGTCACCTTCGCCAAGCGCCGCGGCACCGCGGTCATCCTGGTCGGCCATGTCACCAAGGAGGGCCAGATCGCCGGCCCGCGCGTCGTCGAGCACATGGTCGACACCGTGCTGTATTTCGAGGGCGAGCGCGGCCACCAGTTCCGCATCCTGCGCGCCCACAAGAACCGTTTCGGTCCGGCCGACGAGATCGGCGTCTTCGAGATGACCGGCGGCGGGCTCTCCGAAGTCGCCAATCCCTCGGCGCTGTTTCTGTCCGAACGCGGCGAGGCCAGCGCCGGCTCGGCCGTCTTCGCCGGCATCGAGGGCACCCGCCCGGTGCTGACCGAGGTGCAGGCCCTCGTCGCCCCCTCGACATTGGCAAGTCCCCGCCGAACCGTGGTCGGACTCGATGGCGGCCGGGTCTCGACCATCCTCGCCGTGCTCGAGGCGCGCTGTGCCGTTCCCTTCGCCGGCCTTGACGTTTTTCTCAATGTTGCCGGGGGGATGCGCGTCGCCGAGCCTGCAGCCGACCTCGCCATCGCCGCCGCGCTGCTCAGCGCGCGCGAGGACTTCGCGCTGCCGCCCGAAGCCGTGCTTTTCGGCGAGATCAGCCTTTCCGGCGCGTTACGGCCGGTCGCGCAGGCGGAAAACAGGTTGAAAGAGGCGCAGAAACTTGGTTTTTCACGGGCGATCCTGCCGGCGGCCACCAAGGTCGAGGGCATGGCCGCGATGCGGATCGACCGCATCGCGGATCTGACAAGTTTCGTGGGCGAGACATTCGGCGCCGGATGAACTCGTCCCAAGACGCGGGCAATGCCGCGAAAGGGCGTGAAAATGGACGGATTCACCATCATCGACGGCATCGTCGCGGCCGTGATCATCCTCTCGGCGATCCTGGCCTATGCGCGCGGCTTCGTGCGCGAATCGCTGGCGATCCTGGGCTGGATCGGCGCGGCGGTGCTGGCCTTCATCTTCGCGCCGACGGTGCGGCCGATGGTGGCGCAGGTGCCGGGGCTGAACAAGTTCCTGGCCGACAGCTGCGAGCTGGCCACCATCGCCGGCTTCGCCACGGTCTTCGCGCTGGCGCTGGTGCTGTTCTCGATCATCACGCCGCTGTTTTCCTCGGTCGTGCAGCGTTCCGCGCTTGGCGGCGTCGACCAGGGCATGGGGTTCCTGTTCGGCGTGGCGCGCGGCATCCTGCTCGTCGCCATCGCCTTCATCGTCTATGACCGGGTGATGGCCACCCAGCCCGTCGCGGTGGTGGAAAACTCGCGCTCGGCCCAGGTGTTCGAGCGCATGCGCGGCCAGATGGACCAGCAGATCCCGCAGGACGCCCCCGGCTGGGTGGTCAGCCGCTACGAGCAGCTGGTGCGCAGCTGCGGGCCCGTGGGCCAGCCGGTCGATGCCGCGACTCCCGTCCCCGCCACGCCGGCGAACTAGGGCGATATGGCTCTTTTGTGACATAAAATGCGCCCCGCGATGGCGGTGGGGCGTGACTTCGCCGGCCTGACACCCTAGATTGGCGTCGAACGTCCCCTATACCCAGCCCCGGAATAGCCCCAAGAGTCGGTGATGATGCAGCCATTCCTTGCCCATCCCTTCGATTCCGACCGCCTGCACGAAGAATGCGGCGTGTTCGGCGTGATCGGAGTGACGGATGCCGCCAATTTCGTCGCCCTCGGGCTGCACGCCCTGCAGCATCGCGGACAGGAGGCCGGCGGTATCGTCAGCCACGATGCCGAGCAGGGCTTCAACAGCGCCCACCGCTTCGGCTATGTGCGCGACAACTTCACCAAGCAAAGCCTGATGGAGACGCTGCCCGGCTCGCTCGCCATCGGCCATGTGCGCTATTCCACCGCCGGCACCAAGGCGGCGACGGCGATCCGCGACGTGCAGCCCTTCTTCGGCGAATTCGCCATGGGCGGCTGCGCCATCGCCCATAACGGCAACATCACCAACGCCATGGCGCTGCGCCGCGAACTGATCGAGCGCGGCTCGATCTTCCAGTCCAGCAGCGACAGCGAATGCATCATCCACCTGATGGCGCGGTCCATCCAGCGCAACATCCCCGAGCGGATGAAGGACGCGCTGCGCCGGGTCGAGGGCGCCTTTTCGGTCATCGCCATGACCCGCACCAAGCTGATCGGCGTGCGCGACCCCCTGGGCGTGCGGCCGCTGGTGCTGGGCAGGCTGGGCGACGAGGGTTTCGTGCTGGCCTCGGAAACCTGCGCGCTCGACATCATCGGCGCCGAGTTCCTGCGCGAGATCGAGCCGGGCGAGATGGTGGTGATCTCGAAGGGCGAGGTCGAAAGCTCGCGCCCCTTCGGCCCCTCCAAGGGCCGGTTCTGCATCTTCGAGCATGTCTATTTCTCGCGCCCCGATTCGATCATCGGCGGCCGCTCGGTCTATGAGACCCGGCGCCAGATCGGCGTGGAACTGGCGCGCGAGGCCCCGGTCGAGGCCGACCTGGTCTGCCCGGTGCCCGACAGCGGCACCCCCGCCGCCATCGGCTATGCGCATGAAAGCGGCATCCCCTTCGGCATGGGCATCATCCGCAACCAGTATATGGGCCGGACCTTCATCGAGCCGACCGAGCAGATCCGCAACATGGGCGTGCGGCTGAAGCTCAACGTCAACCGGGCGCTGGTCAAGGGCAAGCGCGTGGTGCTGGTGGACGATTCCGTGGTGCGCGGCACGACCAGCCGCAAGATCAAGGACATGATCCTGGACGCCGGCGCGGCCGAGGTGCATTTCCGCATCGCCAGCCCGCCCACCGCCTGGCCCTGCTTCTACGGCGTGGACACGCCCGACCGCGACAAGCTGCTGGCCGCGCAGATGTCCGAGGAAGAGATGCGCGAATGGATCGGCGTCGACAGCCTGGCCTTCGTGTCGCTGGACGGGCTCTATCGCGCCGTGGGCGAGGCAGAGGGCCGCAACAAGTCCTGTCCGCAATATTGCGACGCCTGCTTCTCGGGCGAATATCCGGTGGCGCCCTTCGACCAGCTGGAACGCGGCTTCCGCATGAAATCCGACGGCAACCCGGCGCCGGTCACCGGCCACGCGGCAGAGTGATCCGCGCGCGGCGCTGAAGCCGGGCAGAAAAAAGCCGGGGGTTAGATGCCCCCGGCTTTTTTTCACCCCCGCCCCCGCCTGGCCGGTTCAGATGCGGCCGATCTGCTCGGGCAGGATGACGGTGAAGCGGCTGCCCTGCCCGCGCTCGCTCTCGATGCGCAGCCGGCCGCGATGCCGGTTCACGATATGCTTGACGATGGCAAGGCCCAGCCCGGTGCCGCCCTGCTCGCGCGAGCGGTGGGTATCCACGCGATAGAACCGTTCGGTCAGCCGCGGCAGATGCTGGGGATCGATGCCCTCGCCCCGGTCGGCGACGCAGACCGACCAGGCCGGGCCGCGCAGCACCGGCTCATGCGCCAGACGCTCCAGCGTCACCGTGACGACGCCGCCCGCGCCGCCATATTTCACCGCGTTCTCGATCAGGTTGTGGAACACCTGCACCAGCTGGTCGGCATCGCCCGGCACCGGCACCTTCCCGCCGGCGCCCTGCAGGTCCAGCTGCACCCCGGCCGCGGTGGCGGCAGGGGTCAGCGTCGCAACCACGCCGCCAAGCAGCGCCGCCAGATCGAGGCTCTGCGCCGGCCGGCGGCGCTCGTCCTGTTCGACCCGGCTCAGCGACAGGAGGTCGGCAACCAGCCGGTTCATCCGCCCCGCCTCGCGCTCCATGATGTCGAGAAAGCGGGCGCGCGCCGCGGGATCGTTGCGGGCCGGGCCGCGCAGCGTCTCGATGAAGCCCATCAGCGCGGTCAGCGGTGTGCGCAGCTCGTGGCTGACATTGGCGACGAAATCACGGCGCATCTGCTCGGTCTCCTCGTCGCGCGAACGGTCCTCGATCGCCACCGTGGCGCCGTTGAGCCCGGGCGCCCGCAGCGCCGTCACCGTCACCTCGCAGAACACCCGCCGGTCGGCGGCGCCCAGCGTGGCGGTCAGCGGCGCCCGGTCCTGCCCGGCCAGCACCGCGTCCAGCGCGGCATTGACCTCGGGGTGGCGCAGCACGGTGACGAAGGGCCGCCCGCCCGGCACCGTGCCCAGCAGCGCCTCGGCCGCCTCGTTGGCGCCGATGATGCGCGCATGGCCGTCCACCACCAGCATCGGCACCGGCACGCCGCGAAGCAGCGCATGCAGCCGCGCCTCGATCATTCCGGGAGGGCCTGGGTCAATCCCCGGCGGAAGCGGGCGGCGTTGCGGCTGTAGCCCTCGGCCGATTTCAGCAGCTGCGCCCGCGCCGCCTCGTCCAGTTCGCGCACGATCTTGCCCGGCGCGCCCATGACCAGAGAGCCGGGCGGGATCACCTTGTTCTCGGCGATCAGCGCCCCGGCGCCGATCAGCGAACCGGCGCCGATTCGCGCCCCGTTCAGGATGATCGCGCCCATGCCGATCAGTGCCCCGTCCTCGATGGTGCAGCCGTGCAGGATGGCGCGGTGGCCGATGGTGCAATCGGCGCCGATGGTCAGCGGATAGCCCAGGTCAGTATGGCAGACCGTCAGGTCCTGCACGTTCGTGTTGCGGCCGACGTGGATCTCCTCGTTGTCGCCGCGCAGCACGGCGCCGAACCAGACGCTGGCCCCCGGCTCCAGCACCACCTTGCCCATCAGCTGCGCATCCGGCGCCACCCAGGCGTCCCCGGCGATTTGCGGCGCGATGCCGTCCAGTTCCCAGATCATGCGCTTTCCTCCTCCATGAGCGCGCGGACGAAGGGACCAAGGCCGACCTGCCGGGCGCGGCGCATCCGCTCGGCCCGCAGGATGGTCTTCAGCGCCTCGGCGCTTCGGTCCAGATCGTCGTTGACGATGACGTAGTCGTATTCCGCCCAATGGCTGATCTCGTCGCGGCTCTTGCGCATCCGGCCGGCGATCACCTCGGGCGCGTCCTGCTGGCGCGCGACCAGCCGGCGCTCCAGCTCGGCCAGGCTGGGCGGCAGCACGAAGATCGAGATGACATGCGCGCCAAGGGACGAGGCGCGGATCTGCTGGCCGCCCTGCCAGTCCACGTCGAAAAGCGTGTCGCGACCGGCCCGCATCGCCTCTTCCACCGGGCCGCGCGGCGTGCCGTAGAAATTGCCGAAGACCTCGGCATGTTCCAGCATCTCGCCCGCCTCGACCATGGCGCGGAACTGCGCTGGGGTGCGGAAATAATAGTGCTCGCCCTCGATCTCGCCCGGGCGCGGGCTGCGGGTCGTGGCCGAGACGGAAAAGCGCAGATCGGGGTCCCAGTCCATCAGCCGCCGCGCCAGCGTCGACTTGCCCGCCCCCGAGGGCGAGGACAGGATGACCAGAAGTCCGTTGCGTTCCATCTGCATGCCCTTGCCCCTGCCGTTCCAGCGCCGCCTGAATGGCCTTGCCCGCCAGCCGGGTCAAGCCCCGGGGGAAGCGCCGGGGTTTTTAACCATCGGTAAAGAAATCGCTCGGCAGCGGGAAGCGAAAGGATTAGATTTCCGCCAAGGGTTTGTTGCACGGGTAAGCAGGTAAGGCCGGAACGGATGGCGAAGGACCACGGACAGGACGAGGATTGCGCACGGAAATCCGGCCTGCCCGGGCTTCGGCCCGGCAAGCTTCTGCATCTTGCCGATTACGAGCCGGTCCAGCCCGAACGCATCCTGGGCGAGCTGCGCGGCTATTGGGAAGGGCTGCGCCAGGGCCGCGCCATTCCCGACCGCGCCGATATCGAGCCGCGCGGCATCCGCCGGGCGCTGGACTATGCCTTCATCCTTGAACGCATCGCCCCGGGCGCGGCGCGCTTTCGTCTGGCCGGGCGCCATCTGATCGACCTGATGGGGATGGAGGTGCGCGGCATGCCGCTTTGCGCCTTTCTGAACACAAGTTCGCGCGGGCGGCTGTCGGATGTGCTGGAAAGCGTGTTCCGCGGCCCGCAGATCGCCGAGATGACGCTGGAATCGCCGGCCGGCTACGGCCGCCCGGCGCTGGAGGGGCGGCTGCTGCTCCTGCCGCTG
This sequence comes from Paracoccus sp. J39, assembly GCF_000518925.1. Lineage (NCBI taxonomy): Bacteria > Pseudomonadati > Pseudomonadota > Alphaproteobacteria > Rhodobacterales > Paracoccaceae > Paracoccus > Paracoccus sp. J39. The sequence continues at coordinate 33,615 of NZ_JAEN01000010.1, forward strand.
CGCTCGGATCTCGGGGACGTGACGCGGGCGCTTGGCTGCCTGATCGCGCAGGGCCGGTTCGGCGAGGCGCCGCGCCGCTTCGACCTGCTCTCGGATCAGGAATTTCCGGTCATTCCCGGCGCCCGGGTGCTGGAGCCCTCGCCGTCGCGGGCGGGCTTTGCCGAGCCCCCCGCGCCCTGGAGCGGGATTTGCGCATCCAGCCCCTCCGATCCGCCTCCCGATCCGGCCACGCCCGAAGAGCGCCGCGCCCGTTTCCGCATCGTCAGCAGCACCGAGCCGCCGAAGCCGCGCGGACGCCGCTTCTGAACCTTGTTCCTCGGCAGCGGAGAGGCGGGACGCATAGGGTTCCGGACCCGCCGCTTGGGGCGGAGCGGCCGCATGACCCCGCCGCCGCTATCCCCTTTGATCGGGCCCATGTCGCTGCGGCCCTGCCTGCCCCTTCCCGCTGTCCCGAAAACCGTCTCCGGCGGCAAGCGCCCGCAGCCCTGCGGCATGGCGCCGGCCCTTCCGGCGGGGCGCTTCGCCGCCCGTGCCGAAGCGGGATGCCTGCCGCGCACGGGGCAACGCCGCGCCTGAACACCGCGCATGAAAAAGGCGGCGAGGCCGTGGCCCGCCGCCCGTTTCGCCTTTGCCGGCGGATCAGCTCGCCTTGGCGTGCCTGGAACCGTTGACGCGGCGATTGCGCAGTTCTTCGGCCACGAGGAAGGCCAGCTCCAGCGACTGGCTGGCATTCAGACGCGGATCGCAGGCGGTGTGATAGCGGTCCGACAGGTCCTCGTCGGTCACGGCGCGCACGCCGCCGGTGCATTCGGTCACGTCCTTGCCGGTCATCTCGAAATGCACGCCGCCGGGGATGGTGCCCTCGGCGCGATGGACGGCAAAGAACTCGCGCACCTCGCGCAGCACCGAATCGAAGGGCCGGGTCTTGTAGCCCGAGGCCGACTTGATGGTGTTGCCGTGCATCGGGTCGCAGGACCAGACGACATTCGCGCCCTCTTCCTGCACCGCCTTGATCAGGCGCGGCAGGTGGTCGCCGACCGAGCCGGCGCCGAAGCGGGCGATCAGCGTCAGCCGGCCGGCCTCGTTTTCCGGGTTCAGCTTGGCGATCAGCGCCTTGAGATCGCTGTCGGTGATCGAGGGGCCGCATTTCAGCCCGATCGGGTTCTGCACGCCGCGGCAGAATTCGACATGCGCGCCGTCGACCTGGCGGGTGCGGTCGCCGATCCAGATCATGTGGCCCGAGCCGGCGACCGGCAGGCCGGTGGTCGAATCGATGCGGGCCAGCGCCTCTTCGTATTCCAGCAGCAGCGCCTCGTGGCTAGTGTAGAAATCCACCTTGCCGAGGTCATGCGCGGTTTCCGAGGTCACGCCGGCGGCGGCCATGAAGGCCATGGCGTCGCTGATCCGGTCGGCGATGTCGCGATAGCGCGCGGCTTCCTCGCCGCCGGTGAAGTCGCTGATCCAGTTCTGCACCCGGTGGATGTCGGCATAGCCGCCGGTCGAGAAGGCGCGCAGCAGGTTCAGCGAGGCCGCGGCCTGGGTATAGGCCGAAAGCATGCGCTGCGGGTCGGGGATGCGCGCCTTGGGCGTGAAATCGAAGCCGTTGATGATGTCGCCGCGATAGATCGGCAGCTCCTGCTCGCCGATCTTTTCGGTCGGGGCCGAGCGCGGCTTGGCGAACTGGCCCGCCATGCGGCCGACCTTGACCACCGGCAGCTGCGCGCCCCAGGTCAGCACCACGGCCATCTGCAGCATGACCTTGAAGGTGTCGCGGATGTTGTCGGCCGAAAATTCGGCAAAGCTTTCGGCGCAGTCGCCGCCCTGCAGCAGGAAGGCGCGGCCGGCGGCGACCTCGCCCAGCGAGGCCTTCAGGCGGCGCGCCTCGCCGGCAAAGACCAGCGGCGGGTATTTGGCCAGCTGGGCCTCGACCGCCTCCAGCGCGGCCTGGTCGGGATAGTCGGGCATCTGGACGCGCGGATAGGCGCGCCAGCCGCGCTTGTCCCATGCCTTCGCCGGGGTCGCGGAACTGGAATTCGTCGGTGCCATGATCCTATCCTTCATGCAAGCGGTGCCTGCCATATAGAGGGTGCAGAACCAAAGGAAAAGCCTTGCGCGCGCCGCGATTGCCTGCTGATCTGCGCCGAGTTCAGCCGCGCGACCGACATGCCAGAGCCAGATCCAGCCGTCCCCTCCGTTCCGGAGCCGATTCCGGCCCCTTCCGCGTCCCGGCCGCGGCGCTATGTCTTCCTGCTTCTGGAACGGTTCACCATGGCCTCCTTTGCCGCCGCCATCGAGCCGCTGCGGCTGGCGAACCGGCTTGCCGGCCGCGAGCTTTACGAATGGCGGCTGATCGGCGAACAGGCCCAGACCGCCACCTGTTCGAACGGCACGCGCATCCTGCTGGACGGCCCGCTGACCGAAACCCGGCGCGACGATACGGTGCTGGTCTGCGGCGGGCTCGACGTGGGCCGTGCGACGACCCGCTCGGTGCTGGCCTGGCTGCGGCGCGAGGCCCGGCGCGGCACCCGCATCGGCGCGCTCTGCACCGGCACCTGGGTGCTGGCCGAAGCCGGCTTGCTGGACGGCCGCCGCTGCACCATCCATTGGGAAAACCAGGACGGATTCGCCGAGAAATTCCCCGATGTGACCCTGATCCGCACGGTTTTCGTCGAGGACGGCAACCGGCTGACCGCCGCCGGCGGCACGGCCGCCATCGACCTGATGCTGCGCCAGATCGCCCGCGACCACGGCGCCGAACTGGCCAGCCGCGTGGCCGACCAGATGATCCACACCGCCATCCGCTCGGAGGAGGACCACCAGCGCCTTTCGGTCCCGACCCGCATCGGCGCCCGCCATCCCCGGCTGGCGCAGGTCGTCGCCCGCATGGAGGCCAATATCGAGGACCCGATCAGCCCGGCGCGGCTGGCCTCGGAAGCCGGGATGTCGCCGCGCCAGCTGGAGCGGCTGTTCGCGCGCTACCTGGGCCGCTCGCCCAAGCGCTATTACATGGAAATCCGGCTGGAACGCGCCCGCAACCTGCTGCTGCAGACCGAGATGAGCGTGATGGAAATCGCGCTGGCCAGCGGTTTCGCCTCGGCTGCGCATTTCTCGAAATGCTACCGCGCCACCTATGGCTGCACCCCCTATCGCGAGCGCGGCGCGGCGGCGGCGGGCTGAGGGGGTCATTTCGCTGCGGCACGCGGCCGATTTGCCGCTTTCGCCGGTCGCCAATACGCTTTTCTTTTCATCCGCGCGCTTATAACCTGTCAGACAGGACAATGTTCCACTCAGGGAGACGACTGATGAAAAAGCTTCTTCTGGCCAGCGCCGCCGGAGCCTTGCTTGCCGGTGCGGCCGGTGCCGAGGAAATCAAGATGGGCATTTCGCTGGGCCTGACCGGCCCGCTGGAATCGATCTCGCCCGCGATGCAGAAGGGCGCGGAACTGGCGATGAAGGAGGTCTCGGACAGCGGCAAGCTGCTGGACGGTTCGACCATCGTGCCCGTGGTGGCCGACAACACCTGCGCCGACGCCGCCGCCTCGGTGGCCGCGGTCGAACGCCTGGTGACGGCCGAGGGCGTCAAGGGCATCATGGGCGGCATGTGCTCGGGCGAAACCATCGCCTCGCTGGAACGGGTCGGCGTGCCGAACGGCGTGGTGATGATCTCGCCCTCGGCCACCTCGCCGGCGCTTTCGACGATCGACGACAAGGGCTTCTTCTTCCGCACCTCGCCCTCGGACGCGCGCCAGGGCGAAGTCATGGCCGATATCGTGCTGGAGCGCGGCATCAACAGCGTCGCCGTCACCTATACCAACAACGATTACGGCAAGGGCCTCGCCGACAGCTTCGCCGAGGCCTACAAGGCCAAGGGCGGCAGCGTCACCGTGGTCTCGGCCCATGACGACGGCAAGGCCGACTATTCGGCCGAGGTCGCCGCGCTGGCCGCCGCCGGCGGCGATGCGCTGGTCGTGGCCGGCTATGCCGACCAGGGCGGCTCGGGCATCATCCAGGGTTCGCTGGACACCGGCGCCTTCGAAACCTTCGTGCTGCCCGACGGCATGGTGAACAACGTCTTGGTCGAGAAATTCGGCACCCAGCTGGAAACCTCGTTCGGCCAGAACCCCTCGGCCGAGGGCGAAGGGCACGAGAAATTCGACGCGCTGGCCAAGGAAGCCGGTTTCGACGGCACCTCGGCCTATGCCGGCGAATCCTATGACGCCGCCGCGCTGATGCTGCTGGCCATGCAGGCCGCCCAGTCCTCGGACCCCAAGGTCTACAAGGACAAGGTGATGGAAGTCGCCAACGAGCCGGGCGAGAAGATCTATCCGGGCGAGCTGGCCAAGGCGCTTGAACTGCTCGCCGCGGGCCAGGACATCGATTACGTCGGCGCCACCTCGGTCGAGCTGATCGAGCCCGGCGAAAGCGCCGGCGTCTATCGCGAGGTCGACTTCAAGGGCGGCCAGCTGAACGTGGTCGGCTACCGCTAAGGCGGACGGTCGGGAAGGGTCCGGTCCGCCGGGCCCTTTTCCTAATCAAAAGCAATCCCGTAACGGGAATTCTTCATGCAACGCATGAAGCTGGGGAGCGACATGATCCAGGTCCGGGACCTGCACAGGCATTTCGGAGGCTTCCGCGCCGTCGATGGCGCCAGCCTGACGATCGAGAAAGGCTCGATCACCGGTTTGATCGGCCCGAACGGCGCCGGAAAATCCACACTTTTCAACGTGATCGCCGGGGTTCTGAAACCGACCTCCGGCCAAGTCACCATGGCGGGCGAGGACATCACCGGCCTGCCGCCGCACGAACTGTTCCACAAGGGGCTGCTGCGCACTTTCCAGCTGGCGCATGAATTCTCGTCGATGACGGTGCGCGAGAACCTGATGATGGTTCCCGGCGGGCAATGCGGCGAGACGCTGGTCAATACCTGGTTCCGCCGCGGCCGCATCCGCGAGGAAGAGCGCGCGCTTCGCAAGAAGGCCGACGAGGTGCTTGACTTCCTGACCATTTCCCATGTCGCCGATGAAAAGGCCGGCAACCTGTCCGGGGGCCAGAAGAAGCTGCTGGAACTGGGCCGCACCATGATGGTGGACGCGAAGATCGTCTTTCTGGACGAGGTCGGCGCCGGGGTGAACCGCACGCTTCTGGGCACCATCGGCGACGCCATCGTGCGGCTGAACAAGGAACGCGGCTATACCTTCTGCGTGATCGAGCACGACATGGATTTCATCGGCCGGCTCTGCGATCCGGTGATCGTCATGGCGGCGGGCAAGGTGCTGGCCCAGGGCTCGGCCGACAGCATCATGAAGAACGAGGCGGTAATCGAGGCCTATCTGGGCACCGGGCTCAAGAACAAGGTCGCTGCCGAAGTGGCCGAGGAGGCCGCCTTCGGCGAATCGCACGGCGCCCAGCCCGGCCTTGGCGCCGAGGCCGGACGCGGCGGCGACGGCAAACCGGCGGGAGAGCTGTGATGGCAGAGCCCTATCTTTCCGCCACCGCCATGCGCGGCGGCTATGGCAAGGCCGACATCCTGAACGGCTGCACGCTTACCGTAGACAAGGGGCAGATCGCGGTGATCGTCGGCCCGAACGGCGCCGGCAAATCGACGGCGATGAAAGCCGTCTTCGGCATGCTGCACCTGCGCGAAGGCCAGGTCGCGCTGGCCGGCGAGGACATCACCCCTCTCAGCCCGCAGGAACGGGTGCGCAAGGGCATGGGCTTCGTGCCGCAGACCCACAACATCTTCCCGACCATGACGGTCGAGGAAAACCTGGAAATGGGCGCCTTCATCCGCGAGGACGATTACCGCGACACCATGGCCCAAGTCTATGAGCTGTTCCCCGCCGTGGCCGACAAGCGCAAGCAGAATGCGGGCGAGCTTTCCGGCGGCCAGCGCCAGCAGGTCGCCGTCGGCCGGGCGCTGATGACCAGGCCCAGCCTGCTGATGCTGGACGAGCCCACCGCAGGGGTCAGCCCCATCGTCATGGACGAGCTGTTCGACCGCATCATCGAGGTCGCTCGCACCGGGATTTCCATCCTGATGGTCGAGCAGAACGCCCGGCAGGCGCTGGAGATCGCCGATATCGGCTATGTCCTGGTGCAGGGCGCCAACCGCTACACCGACACCGGACAGGCGCTGCTCGCCGACCCCGAGGTCCGCCGCACCTTCCTGGGGGGCTGAAGATGGATATCCTGAACGCCCTCGTGGCCATCCTGAACTTCGTGGTGATCCCCGCCACCGCCTATGGGGCGCAGCTGGCGCTCGGCGCGCTGGGGGTGACGCTGATCTACGGCATCCTGCGCTTTTCCAACTTCGCCCATGGCGACACCATGGCCTTCGGTGCCGCGCTGGTGATCCTGATCACCTGGGGGCTGCAATCCATCGGCGTCGGGCTGGGCCCGCTGCCCACGGCACTGCTGGCCCTGCCCGTCGGCATCGCGCTGACGGCGGTCTTCGTGCTGGGCACCGACCGCGCGGTCTATCGCTTCTATCGCAGCAAACGCTCGGCGCCGATCATCCTGGTCATGGCCTCGGTCGGGGTCATGTTCATCATGAACGGTCTGACCCGGCTGGTGATCGGCGTCGACGAGATCCGCTTCGACGACGGGGCGCGTTTCCTGATCAGCGTGCAGCAGTTCCGCGCCTGGACCGGCCTGTCCGAGGGGCTGTCGCTGCGCGTCAGCCAGGCGCTGACGCTGGTGGTGACGGCGCTGGCCTGCTGGGCGCTGTTCCGCTTCCTGAATCGCTCGCGCGCCGGCAAGGCGATGCGCGCCTATTCCGACAACGAGGATCTGGCGCTGCTTTCCGGCATCGACCCCGAGCGGGTGGTGCGCCTGACCTGGATCATCGCCACCGCGCTGGCGGTGACGGCGGGCACGCTTTACGGCCTGGACAAGTCCTTCAAGGTCTTCAACTATTTCCAGATCCTGCTGCCGATCTTTGCCGCCGCCATCGTGGGGGGGCTCGGCAATCCCCTGGGTGCGGTGGCCGGCGGCTTCATCGTCGCCTTCTCGGAGGTCGCCGTCACCTATCCCTGGCGCAAGATCGCCACCTATCTGGGCTTCGAGCCCCAGGGGCTGCTGCAACTGCTGTCCACCGAATACAAGTTCGCGGTCAGCTTCGTGATCCTGATCGTGGTCCTGCTGTTCCGGCCGACCGGCCTGTTCCGCGGCAAATCCGTCTGAGGAGGGCGTTTATCCATGTCGAATACACGTCAAGCCGAAGCGGTCAGCCCCTGGCGCGCGCCGGTGCTGTTCCTGATCCTGGCCGCGCTGTTCCTGGCCGAGGGCAGCTTTCGCAACGCGCTGTTCTCGGGCAGCTGGAACACGGCGCTGGCCATCCTGAACATGGGGCTGATCTCGGCCGTCATGGCGCTGGGTGTGAGCATGCAATGGGGCTATGCGGGGCTGTTCAACGCCGGCGTCGTCGGCTTCCTGGCGCTTGGCGGGCTGGCGCCGGTGCTGGTCTCGACCGCGCCGGTGCAGGGCGCCTGGGCGGCGGGCGGGCCGCGGCTGATCCTGGCGCTGCTGGTGGGGCTGGGAACGCTGGCGCTGGCGGCGCAGGTGTGGAGGCGCGTCCCGGGGCTTTTGCGCGTGCCCTCGCTGATCGCGGTACTGGTGGTGGGATTCGTGCTCTATCGCTGGCTGTTCGATCCGGCGGTGATGGCGATCGAGGCGAACAATTCCGCCCGTGCCGGCAATATCGGCGGGCTGGGCTGGCCGGTGCTGCTGTCCTGGCCGGTCGGGGCGCTGTTCGCCGCCGCGGCCGCTTGGGGCATCGGCAAGGTGGCGCTGGGGCTGCGCTCGGACTATCTGGCCATCGCCACGCTGGGCATCGGCGAGATCATCGTGGCGGTGATGCGCAACGAGGAATGGCTGTCGCGCGGGGTCAAGAACGTCTCGGGCATCCCGCGCCCGGTGCCCTATGAGCTGAACCTGCAGAGCGATCCCGATTTCGTGGCCCGGGCCGCGGAATGGGGGCTGAGCCCGGCCGTGGCCTCGGGCATCTGGGTCAAGCTGCTCTATGCCGGCCTGTTCGGCGCCGTGCTGCTGGCGCTGATCCTGCTGGCCGAGCTGGCGCTGAAATCGCCCTGGGGCCGGATGATGCGCGCCATCCGCGACAACGAGACCGCCGCCGAGGCCATGGGCAAGGACGTCACCCGCCGCCATCTGCAGATCTTCGTCATCGGCAGCGCGGTGATCGGCCTTGCCGGCGCGATGATGGTCACGCTGGACGGGCTTCTGTCGCCGAACAGCTTCAATCCCCTGCGCTATACCTTCCTGATCTGGGTGATGGTGATCGTCGGCGGCTCGGGCAACAACTGGGGTGCGGCGCTGGGGGCGATCCTGATCTGGTTCCTGTGGATCAAGGCCGAGGTCTGGGGGCCCGAATTCATGCGGCTGGTCACCGGCCCGATGCCGGCGGGCGCCCTGCGCGACCATCTGCTGGGCAGCGCGCCGCATATGCGTTTCATCGCGCTGGGGGTGGTGCTGTTGCTGGTGCTGCGCTTCGCGCCGCGCGGGCTGGTGCCCGAGAAATAGCAGGCGAAGCCGCGGGGGCCTTGCCCCCGCACCCCCAGGGTATTTGGAAAACAGAGAAAGGCGCGGATCCGGGCCTTTCCCTCAGGCCGCAGTCAGGGTGACCGGCCTCTGGTCGCCCAGGGCGAAGCGGCGCAGCACCGCAGGATAGAGCCGGTGTTCCTGCACCAGCACCCGGGCGGCGAGGGTCTCGGCCGTATCGCCGGGCAGGATCGGCACCCGGGCCTGGCCGAGGATCGGGCCGGCGTCAAGCTCGGGCGTGACCAGGTGGACGGTGGCGCCGGCCTCGGCATCGCCGGCCTCGATCGCGCGCCGATGGGTATGCAGGCCGGGATATTTCGGCAAGAGCGAAGGGTGGATGTTCAGCATCCGGCCCTGGAAGCGCCGAACGAAATCCGGGGTGAGGATGCGCATGAAACCGGCGAGGCAAAGGATGTCGGGCTGCGCGGCCAGCAAGGGTTCCAGCAGCGCCGCCTCGAATGCGGCACGGTCGCCGCCGAAGGCGCGGTGGTCGATGGCGAAACTCGGCACGCCCATGGCCTCGGCCCGGGCGAGCCCGGCCGCCTGCGGATCGTTCGAGCCGACGACGACCGGCCGGGCCGGATGGTCGCCGGCCATCGATTCGACCAGCTTGACCATGTTCGAGCCGCCGCCCGAGATCAGGATGGCGACGCGTTTCACCGCAGCCGGCCGCTGTAGCGCACGCCCGCGCCGGGGCTGACATGGCCGAGCCGGATCACCGTTTCGCCCTGCGCCTTCAGCAGCGCCTCGAGTTCGACAGCACGGTCCGCGGTGACGGCCAGGATCATGCCGATGCCGCAGTTGAAGGTCTTGAGCATTTCGGGCGCGGCGATGGAGCCGGCCTCGGCCAGCCAGTCGAAGACCGGCGGCAGGCTGAAGCTGTCGAGATCGACCTCGGCCCCCAGCCCCTCGGGCAGCACGCGCGGCAGGTTCTCGGTGATGCCGCCGCCGGTGATATGCGCCGCGGCATGCACGCCCCCGGCGCGGATCGCCGCAAGCACCGGCCTGACATAGAGCCGGGTCGGCACCAGCAGCGCCTGGCCCAGCGTGCCCGCCGCGAAGGGGGCGGGCGCGTTCCAGTCCAGCCCGGCATGATCCGCCACCTTGCGCACCAGCGAGAAACCGTTGGAATGCACCCCGTCCGAGGCGAGGCCCAGCAGCACGTCGCCATCCGCCACCCCGGCGGGCAGCGCCGTGCCGCGTTCCATGGCGCCGACGGCGAAGCCGGCGAGGTCGAAATCGCCCTTGCCATACATGCCCGGCATCTCGGCCGTCTCGCCGCCGATCAGCGCGCAGCCCGAGCGCCGGCAGCCCTCGGCGATGCCGGTGATGACGCGGGCGGCCTCGTCGACCGAAAGCTTGCCGGTGGCGAAATAGTCGAGGAAGAACAGCGGCTCGGCGCCCTGGCAGACCAGGTCGTTCACGCACATCGCCACCAGGTCGATGCCGAGCCCGTCGAGTTCGCCCGTGTCGATGCCGATGCGCAGCTTGGTGCCGACGCCGTCGGTGGCCGCCACCAGAACCGGGTCCTGGTAGCCGGCGGCGCGCGGATCGAACAGCGCGCCGAAGCCGCCCAGCCCCTCCATCACGCCGGGCCGGCGGGTGGCGGCGGCGGCGGGCTTGATCCGCTCGACCAGCGCATTGCCCGCGTCGATATCCACTCCGGCCTCGGCATAGGACAGGCCGCTTTTGCGCTCGGTCATCTTGGGGTCCCCTTTGCTTTGACGCCCCGATAGCGCAGGCGCGGCGCGCAGGCAATGATCGGCTGCGGCCGCGGCGGGATTCGCCTGCAGGCTGGCGGCCGCATCCCCCTGATCCGGCGCGGCTTCTTGCTGTTCCGGCGGGCTGCGAGGGATTAAGATCGATTTCCAACCCTAACGAGGCCCGCGGCGAATCAAATGCCTGCCATGCTGAGTCTGATGGGAACGGTGCGTCTGCGGGGCGCCGGCGGGGCGGACCTGACCCCCCGCAGCCAGAAGGCGCGTGGCGCGCTGGCGCTGCTGGGCACGGCACCGGACCTGCGGCTCAGCCGCGCCCGTCTGCAGGACCTGCTGTGGAGCGAGCGGGCCAAGCAGCGCGGCTCGGACAGCCTGCGGCAGATGCTGCGGGAATTGCGCGGGGCGCTGGGGCCGGAAAAGGATATCCTGCTGGCCGGCGTGGGCTGGGTGGGGCTGGACCCCGAGCGGCTGCGCATCGACCTGACGCCGGTCTATGACGCCGGCGGCGCGCCGATCGAATTCGCCGCCGATCTGGACATTCCCGACCCGGAATTCGAGACATGGCTGCGCGACATGCGCCTGCGGCTGACGCCGGACAGCGACGGGCCGACCGCGCTGCAGCGGCTTCCCGCCCCGGCCGTGCCGGCCCGAAGCGACGGCGACGCCGCCCCCGGCGATTATGTCGTGGCGCTGCAGCCGGTCGAAAGCAATGACAGCCGCGCCCATGTCATCGGCGAGATGATCCTGAACGAGGCCGCCGCCCGCGCCTGCGAGATGATCCCCGCGGTGCTGGCCGACCGCATCGCCGTCAAGGCTCCGGCGACGGGCACGCAGGTCGGGGCGATCTGCTATTCCGCGGGGGTCGATTGTTCGCTGATGGTGGTGATGCGCGACCTTGCCTCGGGCGCGCGGGGCTGGACGCGGCGCTTCACCATCCGCGCCGCGGACGAGACCGCGACCATGCGCCATGCGGTGGCGCAGATCGCGGTGGCGCTGCTGGACCGGGCGCGGCGCACCGCGCCGCCGGCAAAGGGCCTGACCTTTCCGGTCTGGGACGTGTTCAGCTATTCCCGCGACCGTCTGGAATCCGCCGACCGCATCCTCGCCTCGCTGCCGCAGGAGCGGCAGAGCGGCGTGGCCCTGGCGCTGCGCTCCTATCTGCGCCACACGCTGATCAGCGAGCGGCTGACCCGGGACCCGGCGCGGTGCTCGGAAGAGGCCGAGACCTTCGCGCAGCTGGCCCGCGATCTGGCGCCGGCCAGTCCGGTGGTGCTGGCGGTGGCCTCGCTGTCGGCCTCGTGGCGACGGGACGCGGTGGGCGCGCTGGAGCTGGCCCAGGCCGCCTGCCGCAACGATCCCGACAACGAGCTGGCCTGTCATGCGCTGTCGCAGGCGCTGACCGATGTCGGCCGCGACCTGGAGGCGCTGGAGGCGACCGAGCGCGGCGCCCGCGGCGCCCTGGCCGAGCTGGGCCCGGCCTGCTGGCTGATGCGCCGCGCCATGGTGCAGCTGCGGCTGGGCCGGCTGGGCGATGCCGAAAACTCGGCCGCCGCCGCCTTTGCCTTCGCCACCGACAACCGGCCCTCGCTGCGCTTTCTGGCGGCGCTACGCTATCATCGCGGCGACGAGGCGGGCGCGGCGGACGCGTTGCGGCATCTGCGCCGGATCGAGCCGGATTTCTCGCTGGAGCTGATGGCCGATCCCGATTACCCGGTCGCGGCGCTGCGCATGGCCGGGCTGATGGGGATCACGCGCTCGGGCCTGTGACGCGCTCAGGGCGCCACCATCACCTCGAAGGCGATGGGCGCCCTGCCCTCGCCCGGCTCGACCACCAGCCGGGCGCGGCCCGGGGCGACGGCGCAGAAGGCCAGGACGCAGCGCGGAGCCGGCGGCGCGGCGGGCTGTTCGCCTGGCGGTTCTGCACGCAGCTCTTCGGGCGGTTCGGGGCCGGCAAGGACCGGCGCGCCCTCGATCCGGGCCAGGCCCGGCTGCCGGATGGCGGCCCCGGGAAGGCTGTCCAGATGCATCTCCAGCCGGTCGCCGCAGCGCAGGGACACGGGCTCGGCGGCATGCGCCTCGTGCAGGATGCAGGTCCGGGGCCGGTGCGGCGCCGGATAGCGCAGCGGCGGCGCGCCGGTGGCCATGGCGCGTTGCATGCTGTCGAGCCAGGCGTCGCGCAGCTGCGCGTCGGTCAGGTCGGCCCGGTCCAGCCGCGCCCCGGTCAGGTCGGCGCGCTCCAGCACCGCGCCGCGCAGGTCGGCATCCGACAGGTCGGCCAGCCCCAGGCTTGCCCCCGACAGGTTGGCCTCGCGCAGCCGCGCACCCGCGGCGCGCGCCGACCACAGGCTGGCGCCGCAGAGCTGGGCGCCGGTCAGGTCGGTCCGGGTCAGGTCGGCATAGGACAGGTCCGCCCCCACCAGCGTCATGCCCGACAGGTCCAGCCCGGCCAGATCGGCCCCGGCCAGGCGCAGGCGTCCCGTCGTCGCGATGCGCCGCACGATCTCGGCGCGGGTGTATTCCGCCATCGTCCCCTCGTTACCGCTTCGCGCCGGTCCATGCGGCGGGAGAAGTGCCCGGAGGCGGCTGCCTCCGCCCCCGGGCTACCGGATCGTCAGTCACCCAGGTCAGACTGGATCCAGTAACGCTTGCGAAAGCCGCGCACGCATTCGATCTCGATGCCCTGCCGGGCGACGAGTCGTGCGGTGTTGCTGCGGATTCCGTATCCGATTTCCGTGGTGTCCGGCAGGATGCGCAGGCTGAGCGGCGCCGCCCCGCGCGCCGCAAGGTCGCGCATCAGCCGCGCCGAATGCTGCGCCAGGATGCGCGGGATGGCCTGCGGTTCGGGCTCGGGCAGGCCCTCGGGCCGCGCGGGCGGCGGCGGATCGTCGGGCAGGCCCTGGCGATGGGCGCGCGGGGCCATGCGCTCCGCCACCCGGCGCAGGGTCGATTCGATGCGCAGGACGGTGCCGTCCGGCCGCATGGCCAGCCGCAGGCTGCCGGTTTCGGGGGTCAGGACCGGGATGCCGTCGATCGCCTGGCGGAATTGCACGATGATCTCGTCCAGGTTCTCTTCCGGCGGCTCGTCCGGCCGGCGCAGGCTGGCGGTCGCCGACATGGCCAGCGCGATGCGGTCGAAGACCAGCTCGCTTTCGGTCGGCAGGAAACCGTATCGCCGCAGGGCGCTGCGCGCGCGGGCGATCAGGGCGCGGCGCTGCAGGGGGGTGCGCGGACCCTGCCCCGGCCCGCCGGGTGCAAGCTCCAGCAGGATGCGCCCGTCGGGCCGGCGCTGGAAGCGGACCGGACCCTGACGAACCGACAGGCAGCCCTGCGCGTCGCCCCGCACCAGCGCCGGATCAAGGCCGAGCCGCGACAGAACCTCTTCGGCCAGGGCGTGGTCCCCGGCCACCGGAACCAGCCGCACCGCCGAGAATTCGGCTGGCGGCTCGGCCAGCGCCGGCTCGCGCTGGTAAAGCGCGGCCGGGGCGTGCCAGCGCCAGGCCCAGCATTCCGTCGCGCCGCGCTGCGGCTGGAACCGCCGCTCGGAGAACAGCATGGCCAGCGCCGCCTCGCGCTTGGGCGCGCAGGCGCAGACCACCGGGTTCTGGTCATGCGCCACATCCCAGGCGCCGTCCAGCCAGGCCTGCGCGAAGGACTTGCCCATTTGCCAGTGCTGCCAGAAATTCGCGCCGTAGCGGCCGGAATCCCAGCAACTCGAATCGAAGCCGAACAGCATCCGCAACCCGTGATTGGCCGGGCCCCAACTGCGCAGCGGGCTGTGGCCCGGGCCGACCCGCAGCGACTGGCTGGTGGACCAGAACAGATAGCGCAGCGCACCCGAGCCAAGCCGCATCCGGTCCGAGGTCAGGCAGGCGTCCGTCCCGGCCCAAAGCGCGCCCATCGGCAGGTGAAAGCTGCCGTGCTCGTCCATCCGGCCATGGCCGGCGTGATAGAACACCCGCACCGAATCCATGTCGCGGCCCGGAGCATGTTCCGTCGCCCGCCGGTCATAGATCCAGGATTTCACCGCCGCGTCCCGGCGCCAGAAATCCGGCGTGGCAAAACGATCGACCGCGTCCAGAAAGCCGCCCGCGTCGCGATGCGCGGCATGCAGCGCGCCGGCGGCGCGATAGGTCTCGACGCTGCAGGCGCCATAGAGGCGGCCGCCGGTGCCGTTCCCGCCCTGCCCGGGGGCCTCCTCGGCCGGATCCTGCGGGTCCGGGACAGCCGGGCCCTGCATGGCGCGCGGATCGCGGATCATGCCGAAACGGGGAACGAGATCTTCCATGCCGTGAGCTCCTTGCAGGACACGCGCCGGGGCCCTGGGCACCGGCAAGACGGAGGCGGTAAGCGTCGCGCCTCAAGCTAGGATGGCCGGCGTGAACTGAACGTGAATCTGAGATTAATGAACAAATCGGTCTCGAAACTCCCGGATTTTCCGAAGGATTCTAACGATCCCGGCCTTTCCGGGCAGACGAATCACGTCCTTCAGCCTTCGGCCGCCGGCGGCGCCATGCCAAAGGACAGTTCACGCGCCGCCGCGATCACCGCCTCGGCCATCGCCTCAAGCCGCGCATCCGACATGCGCAATGTCGGCCCCGAGACCGAGATTCCCGCCGCCGCCTCGCCCGCGAAATCGAAGATCGGCGCGGCGATGCAGCGCATGCCGGGGGTGCGCTCCTCGTTGTCCAGCGCATAGCCGCGGGCGCGGATGCGGGCCAGATCGTCCAGCAGCGCCTGCGGGTCGCTCAGCGTCATCGGCGTGAACCGTTCCAGCGCCATCTCGCGGATCATCCGCTTCAGGTCGGCCGGCCGGGCATGGGCCAGGAGCGCCTTGCCGATCCCCGAGGCATGCAGGGCCGAACGCGTGCCGGGCGGAAAGAAGGCGCGGATCGTCTCATGCGTTTCGGCCTGGCTCAAGAACAGCACCGCCTCGCCGTTCAGGATGCCCAGGTTCGCCGTCTCGCCCGTCACCTCCATCAGCCGGCGCAAGAGCGGCCGCGCCCGCTCGACCAGGCCCGAGCGGCGCATGAAGGCCGAGCCGTGGCGGAAGGCGGTCGGCCCGACATGCCAGGCCTGGGTCTGGCTGTCGCTTTCCGCCACGCCGCGCGCCGCCAGCGTCACCAGAACCCGGTGCACGGTCGAGGGCGCCATCTCCAGCCGCTGCGCGATCTCGGTCAGGGTCAGGCCGTTCGACATCGCGATCAGGTCCAGGATGTCCAGCGCCCTGTCCAGCGCCCGGATGCCGCCCGAATCCTCGGCCCCGAACCCGCCGGCGCGGCCCCTCGGACGGCCGCGTTTCCGAATCTGAACCGACATTCAATTTTTCCTTTCGACAACTTCGCGGATTTCTTGAAAGTCCTCATTCCGCTGTGGAAAAGAGCAACCATCTGATTCAACGCCACTTTACGCTATTTTTCCGCGATTGCGAAATATTTTTCAGAAAAATTGCATCGATGGACAGCAAAACGTAGCTTGGTCCACAAGCGCAGGAGGAATTGCCATGACCAGCCAGAACCCGATCTTCATTCCCGGCCCGACCAACATCCCCGAGGAGATGCGCAAGGCCGTCGACATGCCCACCATCGACCACCGCTCGCCGGTGTTCGGGCGCATGCTGCACCCGGCTCTCGAGGGGGTGAAAAAGGTCCTCAAGACCGAAACGGCGCTGGTTTTCCTGTTCCCCTCGACCGGCACCGGCGGCTGGGAAACCGCGATCACCAACACGCTGTCGCCCGGCGACAAGGTGCTGGCGGCGCGCAACGGCATGTTCAGCCATCGCTGGATCGACATGTGCCAGCGCCACGGGCTCGACGTCACCTATGTCGAGACGCCCTGGGGCGAGGGCATCCCGGCCGACCGCTTCGAGGAAATCCTGACCGCCGACAAGGGCCACGAGATCCGCGTCGTGCTGGCCACGCATAACGAGACCGCGACCGGCGTCAAATCCGACATCGCCGCCGTCCGCCGCGCGCTGGACGCGGCCAAGCACCCGGCGCTGCTGTTCGTCGACGGCGTCAGCTCCATCGGCTCGATGGACTTCCGCATGGACGAATGGGGCGTCGACATCGCCGTCACCGGCTCGCAAAAGGGCTTCATGCTGCCGCCGGGCCTGGCCATCGTCGGCTTCTCGCCCAAGGCAATGGAGGCGGTCGAGAGCGCGCGCCTGCCGCGCACCTTCTTCGACATCCGCGACATGGCGACCGGCTATGCCCGCAACGGCTATCCCTACACGCCGCCGGTCGGGCTGATCAACGGGCTGAACCTCAGCTGCGAGCGGCTGCTGGCCGAGGGGCTCGAGAACGTCTTCGCCCGCCATCGCCGCATCGCCGGCGGCGTGCGCGCCGCGGTCGAGGCCTGGGGGCTGAAGCTCTGCGCCGTCCGCCCCGAGCTTTACTCGGACAGCGTCAGCGCCATCCGCGTCCCCGAGGGCTTCGACGCCAACCTGATCGTCAGCCATGCGCTGGAGACCTATGACATGGCCTTCGGCACCGGCCTGGGCCAGGTCGCGGGCAAGGTGTTCCGCATCGGCCACCTGGGCAGCCTGACCGACGCCATGGCGCTGTCCGGCATCGCCACGGCCGAAATGGTGATGGCCGATCTGGGCCTGCCGATCCGGCTGGGCTCGGGCGTCGCCGCCGCGCAGGAACATTACCGCCAGACCACCGCCGCCGCGCAGAAGAAAGCCGCCTGAGGATGAAGGACGCCATGTATATCCCGACCTATGAGGACATGCTGGCCGCGCATGAGCGGATCAAGCCGCATATCCGCCGCACGCCGATCCGCAGCTCGGACTATTTGAACGAGTTGACCGGCGCGCAGCTGTTCTTCAAATGCGAGAACTTCCAGGAGCCGGGGGCCTTCAAGGTCCGCGGCGCCACCAACGCGGTCTTCGGCCTGGACGAGGCGCAGGCGGCCAAGGGCGTCGCCACGCATAGCTCGGGCAACCATGCCTCTTGCCTGTCCTACGCAGCGATGCTGCGCGGCATCCCCTGCAACGTGGTCATGCCGCGCACCGCGCCGCAGGCCAAGAAAGACACGGTGCGCCGCTATGGCGGTGTCATCACCGAATGCGAGCCCTCGACCAGCTCGCGCGAGGAGACCTTCGCCAAGGTGCAGGCCGAGACCGGCGGCGATTTCGTCCATCCCTATAACGATCCGCGCGTGATCGCCGGCCAGGGCACCTGCGCCAAGGAACTGATGGAACAGGTGGACGGGCTGGAAGCGGTCGTGGCCCCCATCGGCGGCGGCGGCATGATCTCGGGCACCTGCCTGACGCTTGCGACGCTGGCGCCCGAGGTCAAGGTGATCGCGGCCGAGCCCGAGCAGGCCGACGACGCCTATCGCAGCTTCAAGGCCGGCCACATCATCGCCGACGACGCGCCCAAGACCATCGCCGACGGGCTCCTGGTGCCGCTGAAGGATCTGACCTGGCATTTCGTCAAGAACCACGTCAGCGAAATCTACACCGCCTCGGATGCCGAGATCGTCGATGCGATGAAGCTGATCTGGAAGCATCTGCGCATCGTGATGGAGCCTTCCAGCGCCGTGCCGCTGGCCACCATCCTGAAGAACCCCGAAGCCTTCGCCGGCAAGCGTGTCGGCATCATCGTCACCGGCGGCAATGTCGATCTCGACAAGCTGCCGTGGAACTGAACCCGAATTGAGGAGAGTGCCATGAACGCGAAAACGGATTTCTCCGGCTACGAGGTCGGCTACGACATTCCCGCCCTGCCCGGCATGGACGAAAGCGAGATCCAGACGCCCTGCCTGATCCTCGACCTGGACGCGCTGGAGCGCAACGTCAGGAAGATGGGCGACTATGCCAAGGCCCACGGCATGCGCCACCGCAGCCACGGCAAGATGCACAAGTCGGTGGACGTGCAGAAGCTGCAGGAGTCGCTGGGCGGCGCCGTCGGCGTCTGCTGCCAGAAGGTCAGCGAGGCCGAGGTCTTTGCCCGCGGCGGCATCAAGGACGTGCTGGTCACCAACGAGGTGCGCGAGCCGGCCAAGATCGACCGCCTGGCCCGGCTGCCCAAGCTGGGCGCCACGGTGACGGTCTGCGTCGATGACCTGGCCAATATCGCCGACCTCTCGGCCGCCGCGCAGCGCCACGGCACCGAGCTCGGCATCTTCGTCGAGATCGATTGCGGCGCCGGCCGCTGCGGCGTGACCACCAAGGAAGCCGTGGTCGAGATCGCCAAGGCCGCCGATGCCGCCCCGAACCTGACCTTCAAGGGCATCCAGGCCTATCAGGGCGCCATGCAGCACATGGACAGCTTCGAGGACCGCAAGGCCAAGCTGGACGCCGCCATCGCCCAGGTGAAGGAAGCCGTCGACGCGCTGGAGGCCGAGGGGCTCAAGCCCGAATTCGTCTCGGGCGGCGGTACGGGGTCCTATTATTTCGAAAGCAATTCGGGCGTTTACAACGAATTGCAATGCGGCAGCTACGCCTTCATGGATGCCGATTATGGCCGCATCCACGATGCCGAGGGCAAGCGCATCGACCAGGGCGAATGGGAGAACGCGCTGTTCATCCTGACCTCGGTGATGAGCCACGCCAAGCCGCATCTGGCGGTGGTCGATGCCGGCCTCAAGGCGCAGTCGGTCGATAGCGGCCTGCCCTTCGTCTATGGCCGCGACGACGTGAAATACATCAAGTGCAGCGACGAGCACGGCGTGGTCGAGGACAAGGACGGCGTCCTGAAGGTCAACGACAAGCTGCGGCTGGTGCCGGGCCATTGCGACCCGACCTGCAACGTCCATGACTGGTATGTCGGCGTGCGGAACGGCAAGGTCGAGACGGTCTGGCCGGTCTCGGCGCGCGGGAAGGGCTACTGATGCTCGTCGTCGCCGAAAAGGAAATCGCGGGTCTGATGACCCCCGAGGCGGCCTTCGAGGCCATCGAGGCGGTCTTCGCCTCGATGGCCCGGCGCAAGGCCTACAACTTTCCCGTGGTGCGCGAGGCCATCGGCCATGAGGACGCGCTCTACGGCTTCAAGGGCGGCTTCGACGCCTCGGCCCTGACGCTGGGGCTGAAGGCCGGCGGCTACTGGCCGAACAACCAGAAGCACAACCTGATCAACCACCAGTCCACCGTGTTCCTGTTCGACCCGGATACCGGCCGGGTCTCGGCGGCGGTGGGCGGCAACCTGCTGACGGCGCTGCGCACGGCGGCGGCCTCGGCCGTGTCGATCAAGTATCTGGCGCCCAAGGGCGCCAAGGTGCTGGGCATGATCGGCGCCGGCCACCAGTCCGCCTTCCAGATGCGGGCGGCGGCCAATGTGCACCGGTTCGAGAAGGTCATCGGCTGGAACCCGCATCCCGAGATGCTGTCGCGCCTTGCCGATACCGCGGCCGAGCTGGGCCTGCCCTTCGAGGCGGTCGAGCTGGACCGGCTCGGCACCGAGGCCGATGTGATCATCTCGATCACCTCGTCCTTCTCGCCCCTCTTGATGGATCAGCACGTCAAGGGCCCGACGCATGTCGCGGCCATGGGCACCGACACCAAGGGCAAGCAGGAGCTGGACCCGGCGCTGGTCGCGCGCGCCCGGGTCTTCACCGACGAGGTCGCGCAGTCGGTCAGCATCGGCGAATGCCAGCACGCCATCGCCTCGGGCCTGATCCGCGAGGATCAGATCGGCGAGATCGGCGCCGTGGTGGCGGGCGACAACCCGGGCCGCGGGGATGCCGAGGTCACGATCTTCGACGGCACCGGCGTCGGGTTGCAGGACCTCGCGGTGGCCAAGGCGGTCGTCGAACTGGCGAAACACAAGGGGGTGGCGCAAGAGGTCGAAATCTGACCCGTGCCGCTCGCGTCCTGAACAAGGGAGGATAAGGACGTATGCAAGCAGTTGAAACCAATCCTGGGTTCGACCCGGTCGAGGAGCGCATCGCCGCCCCTCGGCTGCTGGCCCTGGGCTTCCAGCACGTGCTGGTCATGTATGCCGGCGCCATCGCGGTGCCGCTGATCGTCGGCCGCGCCCTGCAGCTTTCGCCGCAGGACGTGGCCTTTCTGATTTCCGCCGACCTGTTCGTCTGCGGGATCGTCACCATCATCCAAAGCTTCGGCGCCACGCAATGGTTCGGCATCAAGCTGCCGGTGATGATGGGCGTGACCTTCGCCGCCGTCGGCCCCATGGTCGCCATCGCCTCGTCCAACCCCGGTCAGGAAGGCGCGCGGATGATGTTCGGCGCCATCATGGCGGCGGGCCTCATCTCGATCTTCTTCGCTCCGCTGGTCAGCCGGCTCTTGCGCTTCTTTCCCAGCGTCGTCACCGGCACGGTGATCCTGGTGATCGGCGTCAGCCTGATGCCGGTGGGCATCAACTGGATCTTCGGCCTGCCGGCCGGCCCCACGGCGCCGCAGCTGGTCGATCCCGCCGCCCAGGCCTGGCTGGAGGCCGCCCGCGCCACCGGCGACGTCCCGGAAAGCGTCAAGCTGATGCCGACCGTGCCCAACCCGGAATACGCCTCGCTGTCGCGCATCCTGATCGGCATCACCGTGCTGGCGGCGATCCTGGTGATCGCGCGCTACGCCCGGGGCTTCGTCGCCAATATCGCGGTGCTGCTCGGCATCGTCATCGGCGGGCTGCTGGCGGCGGTCATGGGCATGATGCATTTCGACGGCATCGCCGAGGCCGCCTGGTTCGCGCCGATCAAGCCCCTGCATTTCGGCATGCCGATCTTTGACCCGGTGATGATCCTGACCATGCTGCTGGTCATGTTCGTGACCATGATCGAATCGACCGGCATGTTCCTGGCGCTTTCCGACATCTGCGGCCGCAGGATGACGCCCAAGGCGCTGTCGGCCGGGCTGCGCGTGGACGGGCTGGGCACCGCGATCGGCGGGCTGTTCAACACCTTCCCCTATACCTCCTTCAGCCAGAACGTCGGTCTGGTGGGCGTGACCGGCGTGCGCTCGCGCTTCGTCTGCGTGGCGGGCGGCGCGATCATGATCGTGCTGGGCCTGATCCCCAAGATGGGCGCGCTGGTCGAATCGCTGCCGACCACGGTGCTGGGCGGCGCGGGGCTGGTGATGTTCGGCATGGTCGCCGCGACCGGCATCCGCATCCTCTCGACGGTGGACTTCAAGGGCAACAAGCACAACCTGTTCATTGTCGCCGTCTCGCTGGGCCTCGGCATGGTCCCGATGATCGCGCCCGACTTCAACCAGTGGCTGCCGCATTCGCTGCACACGCTGATCCATTCCGGCATCCTGCTGGCCGCCGTGGCCGCCGTGCTGCTGAACTGGTTCTTCAACGGCGCCCCGCATGCCAGCGACGAGGAAATCGCCGCCGCAGCCCACGCCGCCGAGGCGCATTGATGACGAAACGCCTGCTCATCAGGGGCGCCGAAGTGGTGGTCACCATGGACGGCGCCCGGCGCGAGATCGCAGGCGGGGACATCCTGATCGACGGCGGGGTCATCTCCGCCGTCGGCCCGGGTCTTTCCGCCGAAGGCGCCGAGATCGTCGAGGCCGGGGGCTGCGTCGTCACCCCCGGCTTCGTCAACACCCATCACCACCTGTTCCAGACCCTGACCCGCGCCGTGCCTGCCGCGCAGGATGCGGCGCTGTTCGGCTGGCTGCGCACCCTCTATCCGATCTGGGGCCGCATGGGCCCCGAGGATATCCGGCTGTCCACCCGGATCGGCCTGGCCGAACTGGCGCTCTCGGGCTGCACCTGTTCCTCGGACCACCTCTACCTGTTCCCGAACGGCGCCCGGCTCGACGACAGCATCGAGGCCGCCTCGGAAATCGGCATCCGCTTCACCGCCACCCGCGGCGCCATGTCGATCGGCGAGTCCAAGGGCGGCCTGCCCCCCGACGCGCTGGTCGAGGACGAGGCCGCGATCCTGAAGGACAGCGAGCGCCTGGTCGCGGCCTTCCACGATCCGAATCCCGGCGCCATGGTGCAGGTGGGCCTCGCCCCCTGCTCGCCCTTCTCGGTCAGCCGGGAACTCATGCGCGACGCCGCCATCCTCGCCCGCGAGAAAGGCGTGCGGCTGCACACCCATCTGGCGGAAAACGACGAGGACATCGCCTATTCGCTGGAAAACTTCGGCATGCTGCCCGGCGACTATGCCGAAAGCCTGGGCTGGACCGGCGACGATGTCTGGCACGCGCATTGCGTGAAGCTGTCGGAGAAGGAAATCGACCTCTTCGCCCGCACCGGCACCGGGGTCGCGCATTGCCCCTGTTCGAACGCGCGCCTCGCCTCGGGCATCGCCCCGGTGCGCCGGATGCGCGACGCGGGCGTGCCGGTCGGCCTCGGCGTCGACGGCTCGGCCAGCAACGATTGCAGCCATCTGGGACTCGAGGCGCGGCAGGCCATGCTGGTCGCCCGCCTCAAGGACGGCCCCGCCGCCCTCGGCGCCCGCGAGGCGCTGGAGATCGCCACGCTCGGCGGCGCCCGGGTGCTGGGCCGCAGCGATATCGGCGCGCTGGAACCCGGAAAACGCGCCGATCTGGTGCTCTGGGACGTCTCGGAACTGCCGGCCGCCGGCCAATGGGACCCGGTGGCCGCGCTGGTCTTCTGCGCCCCGATCCGCCCGCGCGCGGTCTATGTCGAGGGCCGCGCCGTGGTGCAGGATCACCACCTGCTGACCGCAGACCCGAATCGCCTGAACGAACAGGCCCGCGCCGCCATCGCCCGGCTCGCGGATTGACAAGGAAAGGACGAAAATGCCCGGTTATCTCACCACCCATGTGCTCGACACCGCCAACGGCACGCCCGCGCAGGGCATGCGGATCGAACTCTACCGCCTCGACCCCGAGCGCCGGCTGATCGCCGAGACCGTCACCAACCACGACGGCCGCACCGACAGGCACATCCTGCCCGAGGCGGAATTCCAGACCGGCGAATACGAACTGGTCTTCCATGTCGGCGCCTGGCTCGACGCCCAGGGACATCAGGCGGCCAAGCCCCGCTTCCTCGACCAGGTGCCCTTGCGCTTCGGCATGTCGGAACAGGACCATTACCATGTGCCGCTGCTGATCTCGCCCTACGGCTTCTCGACCTATCGCGGCAGCTGAGCCGCCGGCGCTTTCTCGGTTTTCCAAATACCCTGGGGGTGAAAGGCCCGGCACGGGCCTGAGGGGGCAAAGCCCCCTCTTTTTCGTTTCCGCAGGGCCCGGCAAAAGATTTTCAACGCATCGTTAAGACAGCAAGGGGAAATGCGTGAATACTCGCAACCCCGCGAAGCGGCTAGTCTTTCCCCAGCTAGACAGGAGACAGAACATGTCCGATTTCGCCGTCATGTGGGATTGGCTCGCCTTTGCCATCCGCTGGACGCATGTCGTCACCGCCATCTGCTGGATCGGCTCGTCCTTCTATTTCGTCGCCCTCGACCTGGGGTTGCGCAAGGTGCCCGGCCTGCCGCCCGGCGCGCATGGCGAGGAATGGCAGGTCCATGGCGGCGGCTTCTACCACATCCAGAAATACCTGGTCGCGCCCGAACGGATGCCCGAGCATCTGATCTGGTTCAAATGGGAAAGCTACATGACCTGGATCTCGGGGGCGGCGCTCCTGATGGTCACCTATTGGGTCGGCTCCGAGCTGTTCCTGATCGACCCCGCCAAGATGGATCTGGCGCCCTGGCAGGCCATCCTGATCTCGGCCGGCTCGCTGTCCATCGGCTGGCTCATCTATACCAACCTGTGCAAGTCGAAGCTGGGCGAGACCCCGACCCTGCTGATGCTGATCCTGTTCGCGCTGCTCATGGTCATGGGCTGGGCCTATAACCAGGTCTTCACCGGCCGCGCGGTCATGCTGCATCTGGGCGCCTTCACGGCGACGATCATGACGGCGAACGTGTTCTTCGTCATCATGCCGAACCAGCGCATCGTCGTCGCCGACCTCAAGGCCGGGCGTCCCGCCGATCCGAAATACGGCAAGATCGCCAAGCTGCGCTCGACGCATAACAACTACCTGACCCTGCCGGTCGTCTTCCTGATGCTGTCGAACCACTATCCGCTGTCCTTCGCCACGGAATACAACTGGGTGATCGCGGGGCTGGTCTTCCTGATGGGCGTGACCATCCGGCATTTCTTCAACACCATGCATGCCGGCGGCGGCATGAAGTGGTGGACCTGGGCGGTGACCACCATCCTGTTCATCGTCGTCATGTGGCTCTCGACCGCGCCGATGTTCCGCCAGACGCTGGAGGAATCCGAGGCCCGAGTCCTGACGCCCACGCAGCAGGCCATGGTCGATGCGCCCGGCTGGGACGAGGCCTATGCAGCGGTCATGGGCCGCTGCAGCATGTGCCACGCCCGCGAGCCGGGCTACGAGGGCATCCATACCGCACCCAAGGGCGTCCTGCTGGAGACCCCCGACGACATCACCCGCGCCGCGCGCGAGATCTATATCCAGGCCGGCGTGACCGATGCCATGCCGCCCGCCAATGTCAGCTTCATGGAGCCGCAGGAACGCCAGGCGATCATCGACTGGTATCGTGGCCTGCCCAGGGCCTTTGCGCTGAACTGACCGGCCGTCGCCGCGGGGTTTGCCCATGCCCCGCCGATCGGCTAATACGCTTCTCCGCCGAACCCGGGGAGAAGAGCATGGACAGCAGCAACGGCTGGGAGGCTTCCGCCGAGGCCTGGATCGCCGACATGGGCGAGACCGGCGATTTCTCGCGCCGCCATGTGCTCGACGCGCCGATGCTGGCCCGCATCCGCGGCCGCGGCTTCCGCAACGCGCTGGACGTGGGCTGCGGCGAGGGACGCTTCTGCCGGATGCTCGGCACCGAGGGCATCGCGGCGACCGGCATCGACCCGACCCCCAAGCTGATCGAGACCGCGCGCAGCCGCGACCGCGCCGGCACCTATCTGCAGGCCCGGGCCGAGGCCCTGCCCCTGCCCGATGCCGGATTCGACCTGGTGGTCAGCTACCTGACGCTCATCGACATCGACGACATCCGCGCCGCCATCGCCGAGATGGTGCGCGTCCTGCGTCCGGGCGGCAGCCTGCTGATCGCCAACCTGAACTCCTTCAGCACGGCGGGCGGCTGGAACGGCGATCCCGGCTCGGGCTACCTGATCGACAATTACCTCGAGGAACGCGCGGAATGGGTCAGCTGGCGCGGCATCCTGATCCGCAACTGGCACCGGCCTTTCCATGCCTATATGCAGGTGCTGCTGGCGCAGGGGCTGCGGCTGGTGCATTTCGACGAGCCCGCCCCGCAGGGCGGCGAGCCGCAGCAGGTGGCGCGCTATCGCCGCGCCCCCTATCTGCACGTCATGGAATGGCAGCGGGACGAGGCGGTCAGGCGAACAGACCCCGCACCTCCCGCGCGATGAAATCGGCGAACAGCCGCACCTTCGGGTCCTGCAGGCGGCGATGCGGCGTCAGCACGCCGAATTGCGAGGGAATCGGCGGGTAGTCCGGCAGCACCTCGACCAGCTGCCCCGCGGCCAGATGCTCGGCCACCTCGTAGCGGGGGCGATTGACGATCCCCCTGCCCCCCAGCGCCCAGTTGCTCAGCACGTCGCCGTCGTCGGCGTCGAACTTGCCGTTCACCAGCAGCTTCTGCGGCCCCTCGGGGGTCTGCAGGACCCAGTAATATTCCGGGCTGCGCGGATAGCGCAGCAGCAGGCAGTTATGCGCGGTCAGGTCCTCGGTGCGCTCGGGGCGGCCATGCGCCTCCAGATAGGCCGGGGTCGCCACCAGCACCCGCCGGCATTCCGCGATCCGCCGCCATTTCAGCGCCGAATCCTGCGGCTCGCCCAGGAAGAAGGCCAGGTCGATCCCGTCGGCGATGATGTCCACGTTGCGGTCCGACAGCCGCAGCCGCACCTCGACGCCGGGATATTCGTCGCAGAATTTCGGCACAAGGGGCGCGATCAGCCGCCGCCCCAGGCCCAGGGGCGCCGTCACCCGCAAGGCGCCATGCGGCATGCCGGAAAAGCCCGAGACCACCGCCTCGGCCTCGTCCAGCGTCTCGATCACCCGCCGGGCATTGTCATAGAAGGCCCGCCCCACCTCGGTCGGCACCAGCTTGCGCGTGGTGCGGTTCAGAAGCCGCACCCCGTAGCGCGTCTCCAGGTCCTTGATGCGGTTCGAGGCCACCGCCGGCGACATGCGCAGGTCGCGCCCGCCGGCGGTGATCGAGCCCAGTTCGACCACCCGGACGAAGACCCGCAGACTTTCAAGATATGGCATGGCTTCAACCCGCCTCTTTCAAGGAATCGCTGAAAGTCTTATGCTCAATCCGAGATTTCGCAAAGAGCAATTCGCATCTAGGCTTTTCCCATACCCAGCCATCCCGAGCGAGGACCGAATGGGCCACGAATTGCGCTTTCTTCTGAACAATACCGAGATCCGCCTGACCGAGGCGGGCTCGCGCGACACGCTGCTGGACTTCCTGCGGCTGAACCGCCGCCTGACCGGCACCAAGGAGGGCTGCGCCGAAGGCGATTGCGGCGCCTGCACCGTTCTGGTCGGCCGGCTGCATGAAGGCCGGCTGCATTACGAGCCGATCAACGCCTGCATCCGCTTCCTGGCCTCGTGCCACGGCTGCCATGTCGTCACCGTCGAGCATCTGCGCGGCGCCGATGGCGGGCTGCACCCGGTCCAGGCCGCCATGGTCGAGCATCACGGCAGCCAATGCGGCTTCTGCACGCCGGGCTTCGTCATGGCGCTTTACGGGCTGTGGATGCAGAACCCGCGCCCGGACATGCTGGCGATCGAGACGGCGCTGCAGGGCAACCTGTGCCGCTGCACCGGCTACGAGCCGATCGTGAAGGCCGCCTTCGCCGCCTCGGAAGCCGGCGGGCAGCACATGGACGCGCTGACCGTCGAGCGCGACCGCGTCACCGCCGCCCTGCAAGCCATCCCGGCCGAGCGGGTCGAGGTCTCGCGCGGCGAGGACCGCGCCATCCTGCCGGCCGATGCCGCCGACCTTGCGCAGGTGCTGGCCGAGAATCCCAAGGCGACCATCGTCGCGGGCGCCACGGACGTGGGCCTGTGGGTGACGAAATTCCTGCGCGACATCTCTCCGGCCGTGTTCATCGGCCATCTGCAGGACCTCAAGCGGATCGAACTCGCGGACGGCCGGATCACCATCGGCGCCGGCGTGACCTATACCGAGTTCGAGCCCTTCCTGCGCGAACATTTCCCCGAGGCGGTGGATTACTGGCTGCGCATCGGCGGCTGGCAGGTCAGGAACGCCGGCACCATCGGCGGCAATGTCGCCAACGGCTCGCCCATCGGCGAGACGCCGCCCCTGCTGATCGCGCTGGGGGCCACGCTGCGGCTGCGCAGCGCCGAGGGGACGCGGGAATTGCCCATCGAGGATTACTTCATCGAATACGGCAAGCAGGACCGCCGCCCCGGCGAATTCGTCGAGGCGATCACCGTGCCGCTGAAGGGCGAGGCGAAGATCGCCGCCTACAAGGTCAGCAAGCGCCATCACGCCGACATCACCGCCTCGGCCGCCGCCTTCCGGGTGGAAACCGACGGCGCCACGATCATCGACGCCCGCGTCGCCTTCGGCGGCATGGCCGCGACGCCGAAACGCGCCACCCAGGCCGAGGCGGCGCTGAAGGGCCAGCCCTTCACCGCCGAGACCTTCGAGGCCGCCGCGCGTGCGGTCGCAAACGACTTCCAGCCGCTCAGCGACTGGCGGGCCAGCAAGGAATATCGCCAGCAACTCGCCGCCAACTTCTTCCGCCGCTTCTGGCTTGAACAGCAGGGCGCAGACCACCGCCTGAGGAGGGTCGAATGAAACAGGACGTTTTCGTCAAGGGCGCCGCCCATACCCCCATCATCCACGACTCGGCCGTGAAACATGTCACCGGCCAGGCCGATTACACCGACGACCTGCTGGAGCCGGTCGGCACGCTGCACGCCTATCTGGGCCTTTCCACCGTCGCGCATGGCCGCATCGTCTCGATGGATCTCGACGCGGTGCGCAAGGCCCCCGGCGTGCATCTGGTGCTGACCGCCGCGGACATTCCCGGCCATAACGACATCTCGCCCACCGGGCTGCACGACGAGCCGCTGCTGGCCGAGGACGAGGTGCAGTTCCATGGCCAGCCGATCTTCGCCGTGGTGGCCGAGACCCGCGACCAGGCCCGCCGCGCCTGCCAGCTGGCCCGCGTGGAATACGAGGAACTGCCCTTCGCCATCGACGCCATCTCGGCCCGCGACGCCGGGCTGGGCTATGTGACCAAGCCGCTGAAGCTCAAGCGCGGCGACATGGCCGAAATGGACCGCGCGCCCCGGCGCATGTCCGGCCGGCTGACGGTCGGCGGGCAGGAACATTTCTACCTGGAAAGCCAGATCGCCTTCTCGATCCCCGGCGAAGACGACGAGGTCGTGGTCAACATCTCGACCCAGCATCCCAGCGAGGTGCAGCACATGGTCGCCCATGTGCTGGGCGTGCCCTCGAACGCCGTGGTCGTGAACGTGCGCCGCATGGGCGGCGGCTTCGGCGGCAAGGAATCGCAGATGAACCCCTTCGCCTGCATCTCGGCGCTGGCTGCCAAGAAGCTCAAGCGCGCCGTCAAGCTGCGCCCCGACCGCGACGACGATTTCTCGATCACCGGCAAGCGCCACGATTTCGTCATCGACTACGAGGTGGGCTATGACGAGACCGGCAAGATCCACGCCGTCGATGCCGATTTCTATGCCCGCTGCGGCTTTTCCTCGGACCTCTCCGGGCCGGTGACCGACCGGGCGCTGTTCCATGCCGACAACGCCTATTACTACCCGGCGGTCGAGCTGCGCAGCCATCCGATGAAGACCAACACCTGCTCGAACACCGCCTTCCGCGGCTTCGGCGGCCCGCAGGGCGTGGTCATGGCCGAGCGCATCGTCGAGGACATCGCCTATCAGCTCGGCCGCGACCCGCTGGAGATCCGCAAGCTGAACCTCTACGAGAACGGCCAGCTCACCCCCTATCACCAGGAGGTCGAGGACCAGATCCTGCCGCGCATCTTCGAGGAGCTGGAGGCCAGCAGCGACTATCACGCCCGCCGCCAGGCGGTGCTGGACTGGAACGCGCGCGCCGAAAGCGAGGGCGGCGCGATCCGCAAGGGGATCGCCCTGACCCCGGTCAAGTTCGGCATCAGCTTCACCGCGACCTGGTACAACCAGGCCGGCGCGCTCATCCACATCTATTCCGACGGCTCGATCCACCTGAACCACGGCGGCACCGAGATGGGCCAGGGCCTGAACACCAAGGTCGCGCAGGTGGTGGCCGAGGCGCTGGGGGTCAGCATCGACCGCATCAGGATCACCAAGACCACGACCGAGAAGGTGCCGAACACCTCGGCCACCGCGGCCTCGTCGGGCTCGGACCTGAACGGCATGGCGGCGCTGGACGCCTGCCGGCAATTGATCGAGCGGCTGACCGCCTTCGCCGCCGAGGCCAGGGGCGTGCCGCCCGAACTGGTCAGCATCGGCGAGACGGTGCAGATCGGCAACGAGGAAATGCCCTTCGAGGATTTCATCAACACCGCCTATCTGGCGCGGATCCAGCTGTCGGCCGCGGGCTTCTACAAGACCCCCAAGATCCACTGGAACCGCGACACCGGGCAGGGCCGGCCCTTCTATTACTTCGCCTATGGCGCCGCCTGTTCCGAGGTCTCGGTCGATACGCTGACCGGCGAATATGTCATCGAGCGCGCCGACGTGCTGCATGACGTGGGCCGCAGCCTGAACCCGGCGCTGGACAAGGGCCAGGTCGAGGGCGCCTTCGTGCAGGGCACCGGCTGGCTGACCAGCGAGGAACTCTGGTGGGACCAGAAGGGCCGGCTGCGCACCCACGCCCCCTCGACCTACAAGATCCCGCTGGCCTCGGACCGGCCCAAGGTCTTCAACGTCGCATTGGCCGACTGGTCGGTGAACCGCGAGGCGACGATCAAGCGGTCGAAAGCGGTGGGCGAGCCGCCCTTCATGCTGGGCATCTCGGTCTTCCAGGCGCTGAACATGGCGGTGGCGAGCTTCAACGGCTACCGCGAAAACCCGCGCATCGACGCGCCCGCCACCCCCGAGCGCGTGCTGATGGCCATCGAGCGGCTGCGGCCATGATCCGGGTCGAGATCACCCGCACGCGCGGCTCCTCGCCGCGCGAGAAAGGGGCGGCGATGTTCGTCACCCCCGAGGGACTGACCGGCACCATCGGCGGCGGCCAGCTGGAATATATGGCCATCGACCGCGCCCGGCAGATGCTGGCGCGCGGCGAGACCGCCGCCCGCATGGACGTGCCCCTGGGCCCCGAGATCGGCCAATGCTGCGGCGGAAGGGTCGAGCTTGCCCTGACCCGCGTGGCCGAAGCCCCGGCCGGCCCCGAGCATCCGCAGGTGCTGATCTTCGGCGCCGGCCATGTCGGCCGGGCGCTTGCCAAGGCCCTGGCGCTCCTGCCGCTGCGCGCGGTCCTGATCGACCAGCGCGCAAGCGAACTGGCGCAAGCGACCGGCGAGACCCGCCTGACCCCCCTGCCCGAGGCCGAGATCCGCAACGCGCCCTTCGGCACCAGCCACATCATCGTCACCCATGACCACGCGCTGGACTTCCTGCTGGCGGCCGAGGCGCTGCGCCGCCTGGACGCGCCCTATATCGGCATGATCGGCAGCCGGACAAAACTGGCGCAGTTCCGCCGCTTCGCCCGCGCCCAGGGGCTCGACACCGACCGGCTGACCTGCCCCATCGGCGCCGGCTGGTCGCGCGACAAGCGCCCCGAGGTCATCGCCGCCTTCACCGCCGCCGAGATCATCGGCCGCCTGACCGAAACCGTTTCACCGTTTGAAAAATACTCATGCGACAGCTGATCCGGGGGCGCACGCTCTCCTTCCACGCCGACCCCGCCGAGGTCGAGAACGCCTTCACCTATCACGAGGACGGCGCCGTCATCACCGAGAACGGCAAGATCGCGGCCATCGGCGACTATGCCAGCCTGCGCGACCCCGCCCTGCCGGAGATCGACCACCTGCCGCACCTGATCCTGCCCGGCTTCATCGACACCCATATCCATTTCCCGCAGGTGCAGGTGATCGCCAGCTGGGGGGCGCAGCTGCTCGACTGGCTCAACACCTATACCTTCCCCGAGGAATCGCGCTTCGCCCAGCAGGGCCATGCGCCGCTGATGGCCGAGAAGTTCCTCGACCTGCTGCTTTCGCACGGCACCACCACCGCCGTCGCCTTCTGCTCGGTGCATCCGCAATCGGCCGAGGCGCTGTTCCAGGCCGCCGAGGCGCGGGGCATGGCGATGGTCGCCGGCAAGGTGATGATGGACCGCAATGCCCCCGAGGCGGTTCTGGACACCCCGCAACAGGGCTATGACGACAGCAAGCGGCTGATCGAAACATGGCACGGCCGCGGCCGCCTGCGCTATGCCATCACCCCGCGCTTCGCCATCACCTCGACGCCCGAGCAGATGGAGATGACCGGGCAGCTGGTGCGCGAACATCCCGATTGCCATATCCAGACGCATCTGTCCGAGAACAAGGACGAGATCGCCTTCACCCTCAGCCTCTATCCGCAGGCGCGCGACTATCTCGACATCTACGAGACCTATGGGTTGCTTTCGGATAAGCTGCTGCTCGGCCATTCCATCCACCTGGAACCGCGCGAGATCGCCCGCATGGCCGAGACCGGTTCGCGCGCGGTGTTCTGCCCGACCTCGAACCTGTTCCTGGGCTCGGGCCTTTTCGACGAGGCGGGCCTGCGCGCCGCGGGCGTAGTCAGCGGCATCGCCACCGATGTCGGCGGCGGCACCAGCTACTCGATGCTGCAGACCCTGAACGAGGGCTACAAGATCCTGCAGCTGCGCGGCCAGAAGCTGCATCCCTATGCCGCCTTCCACTGGGTGACACGCGGCAATGCCTTGGCGCTCGGCATGGCCGACCGCATCGGCACGCTCGACCCCGGCAGCGATGCCGACCTGGTGGTGCTCGACAGCCGCGCCACGCCTGCGATGGCGCTGCGCATGGACCGGGCCGAGACCCTGGCCGAAGAGCTTTTCATCCTGCAGATCCTCGGCGACGACCGCGCCATCGCCCAGACCTATGTTGCCGGAAAACCGATGCTCGGGTGAGGTGGGGACTAAGGGTGCCAAAGAAAGGATAAGCATGCGCAAGCGAAAGCAATCGTGTGCGCAAGGCCGTCAAGCGGATTTTCTCCGGCGGGCTGATTTGCACCAGCAGATCGGCCACTTCGCTGCGATCGTAGATGCGCGCGCTGCGGCCCGCCGGGACGATTCCGCGCGCATCAAGGGAAACCGGCAAAGACCCCATATTCCAATGAATCAATGACTTAGAGATACTGTCACCTCCTGGTGGACTGGCCGATGGTCACCACGCGTTCGGGCGCGTCGTCGAACACGAGGGTCTGGCCGCAATTCCCGATGGAAAGCGGATAATCGGTCGCCGGCGCCATGCCCGCCGCAAGACCGCAGATCGCAACAGCGCCGAAACGGCTTCTGAGGGCCATTCTCTGTCTCCGATGAGGGGAAAAACGCTCACCGGCAGCGCGGCCCTGGAAAAGGGCACGCCTCAGCAGCAATATTGCAGGGAAAACTCAGACGTCTGGCGCGCGTGCCGCATCGCGCGCTATAGAGACAGGGGAAAGGGTTTTCGGTGAGCAGAATCGCGCCATCATCTGCACGCGTTCGTCCGGCTTGCGGCCGGGTGCTGGCGCTGCTCATGGTGTTGCCCTTCGTGCTGCTGTCGCTGATGGCGCAAGGCACGATGGTCGCGGCCGGGCCGACGCCGCAAAGCTTCATGGTGGTGCTTTGCGCCGATCACCTGCCGGTCGAGATGGTGCTGGACGATGACGGCAGCGTCATCACGGCCGATGAATACCGCGCCCGGCAGGATGCGCCCATCCCCAAGACGCCGAAGCCGCCCTGCGACTGGTCGGCCCACGCCCAGCCGGTTCTGGAGACGGCGCCCACGGTGCAATCGGCCAAGCCGGATGCACCCCGTCCCGCCGAACCGGCACCCGCCCATGACTTGCGCATCCTGCGCGCGCAGGTGCTGGCGCCCTCGGCCCGGGGGCCGCCCGCCGTCTGATCCTCGCCATCGCCCACTGGGGGCGGTGAACGCAGTTTCAGACACGAGATAGAACCATGAAATCCAGAATTCTGGCCGCCCCGATGCTGGGCGCGCTTTTCCTTGGCTTCCTTGCCGCCTCGGCCTCGGCCGATCCCGTAACGCATGGAGATCTGCTGCTTTCGGACGGCTATGTCCGCGCCATGCCGCCCAATGCGCCGGTGGCAGGCGGCTATGTCACCATCGCCAACAACGGCAGCCAGGACGACCGCCTGGTCGCGGCCCGTTCGCCGCGGGCGGGCGCGGTGCAGATCCACGAGATGACCATGAACGGCGACGTGATGAAGATGCGCGAACTGCCCGATGGCCTGCCGGTCCCGGCGGGCGGCTCGGTCGAGCTGAAGCCCGGCGGCTATCACCTGATGTTCATGCAGGTCGCGGAACCCTTTGCCGAGGGCGAGACCGTCGAGGCGACGCTGGTCTTCGAGAAGGCGGGCGAAATCGCCCTGCCGTTCGCGGTGCGCGCCATGAATGCCGCGCCCGCAGGCCACCAGGGCCACGCCTCGGATCATTCGGGCCATTGAGCGCCCGCTCCCAGCCAATATCGGCCCTGCCTCGGCGGGCCGCCGCATGTGCGAGGACTCCATGTCTGCAATTCCCGATACCGCTCGCCAGGGTGTGGGCGATCTCTATCGCGCCGTCTGGCGCTGGCATTTCTACGCCGGGCTGCTGGTGCTGCCCTTCATGATCACGCTGTCGATCACCGGCGCGATGTATGTCTTCCGCGACGAGATCGATAACTGGTATCACGCCGACCTCAAGCGCGTGCAGGTGCAGGACAGCCAGAGGCTGGCACCGACCGCGCAGGTCGCCTCGGCCCTGGATGCGGTTCCGGGCACGGCGGTCAAATACACCGACCCGGCCGACCCCGGCGCCTCGACCGAGGTCACCGTCAGCACGGATCGCGGCAGGATGGCGGTCTATGTGAACCCCTATAACGGCCTGGTGCTGGGGGCGATGCCGGACCGCACGACCCTGATGTGGACGGTCCGCACGCTGCACAGCTTCAAGTATTTCGGCACCTGGACGCGCTATCTCATCGAGATCGCGGCGGGCTGGTCGATCCTGCTGGTCGGCACCGGCATCTGGCTGTGGTGGCCGCGCGGGCAACAGGGCGGCATCGTCTCGGTCCGGGGCCGGCCGCAGCGGCGGGTATTCTGGCGCGACCTGCATGCGGTGACGGGGCTGTTCGTGGGCTTCTTCATCGTCTTCCTGGCCGTCACGGGCATGCCTTGGTCGGGGGTCTGGGGCGGCAAGGTGAACGAATGGGCCAACGGCAATAATTTCGGCTATCCGAACGGAGTGCGGATGAACGTGCCGATGTCGCAGCAGAAGCTGGATGAGATTGCCAAGACCTCCTGGTCGCTGGAACAGGCGCAGATCCCTGAAAGCCCGGTGCCCGGCGGCACCCCGATCACGCTGGACGATGCGGTCGCGACCTTCGACCGGCTGGGCCTGCATCGCGGCTATGCCGTCGGCCTGCCGCAAAAGCCCGAAGGCGTGTTCAGCGGTTCGGTCTATCCCGACGACCTGAGCCGGCAGCGCGTGGTGCATCTGGACCAGTATGGCGGGCAGCCGCTGCTGGACATGGGCTATGCCGATTACGGCCCGCTGGGGAAATGGCTGGAATGGGGCATCAACACCCATATGGGCCAGACCTTCGGCGTGCTGAACCAGATCATCCTGCTGGCGGCCTGCGCGGCCATCGTGCTGCTGGCGGTCTCGGCCGCGGTGATGTGGTGGAAGCGCAGGCCCTCGGGTTCGCTCGGCGTGCCGCCGCTGCCGCAGGACCGGCGGGTGTTTCGCGGCCTGATCGCGATCCTCGCGGTCGGCGGCGTGATCTTCCCGCTGGTCGGCGCCTCGCTGCTGGTCATGCTGGCGCTGGACATGGCCTATGTCCGGCTGTCGAGGCGTAACCCCGCGGTTGCGGCCTGATCCGCTATCGCCGTGTCCACAGTGACTTCTCCCTCGCGCGGCTCCGATCGGGCTGCGCGAGAAACCCCGCACAAAGATGTGTCATGTCACCCTAGCACTACTTTGGCAGAAGTCTGTTGAGCATTTTTCGCCACTTCCTACGGCAGTGGGGACAGCTGGGCGGCGGCTGGCTGAGCTGGATCAAGATCGTCTTCCTGAGAGCTGGCAGGCTCGGTTGCGGCGGGGCAGCTGGGGCCCTTTTTTCCGACCCGCTGCCTTCAGGCGTCGGGCTTGCAGGAAGGCGAACGCGAGCATGGTCCTAAGCGCATGTGCGCAGCGCAGCTGCGCGCTTTGGCGGCATCCTGGCCGACGCCGGCCATGGCCTGTCTGGCCCGTTCCGGCAGGCGCTCACCGAGCGTGGACTGACCTGGGCCGTGGGCATCCCTCACAAGCAGAAGGTCTACCCGGCCAAGGTTGCCCTGATCTTCCCGGTCGCGGGCGACCGCGCAAGAACCATGTCCCCGATGTCCCATCTCGTCCGGCGCAGGAGATGCTTGAGAAGGCGAAGTGGCAGGCCGTGAGTTGGCGGCGCGGCACGAAAGGCAGGCTCTCAGCCCGGTTCGCTGCCATGCGTGTCCGCGTCGCCGACGGACCGCCGCAGCGCGCCTCGATCAGGCTAGGCCACCGCCCGGCGGTAAAGATGCCATGTCGCATGGCCGAGGATGGGCAGGACGACGATCAGCCCGGCGAACAGCGGGATCATCCCCAGCACCAGCGAAACAGCCACGATCAGCCCCCAGAGGGCTGTCGTCCCCGGATTGCGGC
The DNA here is from genome assembly GCF_000518925.1 of Paracoccus sp. J39. Lineage (NCBI taxonomy): Bacteria > Pseudomonadati > Pseudomonadota > Alphaproteobacteria > Rhodobacterales > Paracoccaceae > Paracoccus > Paracoccus sp. J39. Next base: position 69,684 of record NZ_JAEN01000010.1, read on the forward strand.
GCGCCACGGCAAGCGAGGTCGCCAGCGCCACCGGCACCCCCACCGGGCGGTCGATCAGCATCGGAAACGACACCAGGCTGACGCAGAGCACCACGGCCGCGAAGACGAAGCCGACAGCGAACCCGGCCAGGATCATCGTCCAGCCCGCGCTGCTGGTGACGGCGTCGCGCAGGAAGACGAGGAGGCTGTCATAGGGCTCGGGTCCGAGGGTGACGGCCCAGATCGCATGGGCGGCGATAAGCCAGAAGGCGAAGATCACCGCAAGAAGGCAGCCCAGCGCCAGCACCGGCCCCAGCACCCGGCCGCTCAGCGTGGCCAGCACCGCGCCCCAATCCGTCTCCTCGCCCCGCTCGCGCCGCCGGCTCATCTCGTAGAGGCCGAGAGCCGCGACCGGCCCGATCAGGGGAAAGCCCGCGGCCAGCGGAAAGAGCAGATGCACCTGTCCGGCGTTGAACGCCCAGGCTGCAAGGACGAAGCCGATCACCGGATAAAGCGCCACCGCGGTGATCACATCGGTGCGGAGCGCGCCGAAATCCTCGACGCCCTTGCGAAGCGCCGCGCGAATGTCGCCCAGGCCGATCTGGTTGACCTCGGGCAGGGCCATCTCGTGGCTGCCGATCCCGTCCACCGCCGCGCCGGCGCCGCGGCCGATGCCGGCGAGCCTCTGCGCGCTCCAGCTGAGCGGGTTTCCAATCGTTTCTCGGTGCATGGCTGCATCCTCCCTTCCTGGAGGGCCCGGAACCGGGCGAGGCGCCAGCCGGAGAACCCGGCTCGCCGCCCGCGAACATGTCGGGCCGAACCGTCCTCGGCCGTCAGTCTAGCAGATGCAGCGTCAGGTTGCACGCCCGGAATCGACGCGATTACGCGCTTCCCGCCCTTGGCCGCGCAGGCCGCCCCACCGGCGGCATCCGCATGCTGCGCCCCGGCTGCCGGGAGAGGTCAGCCCGCCTGGCCGTCCTTCAACGGGTGCTCGACCAGCGCGAACCCCGCCGTGGCGAGGATGATCGCGCGCAGGAGAACCGGTTCTGCCCTCAAACGGTCGCGGCACGAGTGAAGCCTTCGGTGCGCGGCGTCTATCGGCTGGTGGCCGATGGCGGCGAGCGACATGTTCAGCTGCGGGACGGCTTCATGGCCGATGGCGCGGACAAGCAGCAAACGGACAGGCGGGAACGCGCTTTCCTGGCAGCTTGGCCGCAAGGACTATACGGTTTCCATCCTGAAGGCCGCCTTGCCAGCCGTGCCGCATGGACTGGCCGAAAGAGAGAGAGAGGAGAGCCGGGATGCAGATATTCCTCCAGGACAGTCACGCTTATCCGGGCTGTCACGCAAGATTGCCCGCTGATCCACCTGCAGGCGAGATCGACATTGTCCTGTGCTTTGCCGACGGGATCGAGGCGCCAGGCCGCCTCGCCCCATCGGCTGACGGTCTTGGGCTGGAAATCGCAAGCTATCGCACCGCGGCGGGAACCTCGATCCCGCGCAAGACATGGTTGCTGCGGCAGGACGATGCGGGCTGGAAAATAACCGCAAGATGCGCGGACCTCGCATAAGGCAGGTGCCGCATGGCCTCCGCGGCATTGCGCGGCGCGCCGGTATCAGCGCATGCGTGATCACCAGTACCGTTCTCGGCTCCGGTCGGTCGGGACCCCGCCCCCATATCGCCCGACCGAGATGATCGACGGCCTCGACGATGACGGCAAAAGGCCAACCCGCTGCTTGCCTTACACAAGCCGGCCGGACAGCTGCGGCGGTCAGGCGCCCGTGCCTTCCAGCCGCGATTGCGACAGTTTCAGCAGCCCCTTCTGCAGCAGGATGAACACCAGCAGCAGCACGCCGATGACGATCTTCGTCCACCAGCTCGACAGCGTGCCGTCGAAGACGATGTAGGTCTGGATCAGCCCCATGGTCAGCACGCCGACCAGCGTGCCGAACATGTAGCCCGCGCCTCCGGTCAGCAATGTGCCGCCGATCACCACCGCCGCGATGGCGGTCAGCTCCGTTCCCACCGTCGCCAGCGAATAGCCCGAGCCGGTATAGATCGAGAACACGATGCCCGAGAGCCCGGCCATCAGCCCGGAAAAGGCATAGACCAGCATCGTCGTGCGCCCCTGCCGCACGCCCATCAGCCGCGCCGTGGCCTCGCCGCCGCCAAGCGCATAGACGGATGCGCCGAAGCGGGTCTTGTGGGCGACGACCATGCCCGCCAGCACCGTCAGCAGCATGACGACGCCGATCAGCGTCAGCCGGCCCTTGCCGGGCATCAGCCAATAGGCCGATTGCAGGGTCTTGTAGAAGGGATGCGCGATCGGCACCGAGTCGATCGACAGCATATAGGCCGCGCCGCGGGCCAGGAACATGCCGGCCAGCGTGACGATGAAGGCGGGCATGGCCAGCCGGTCGATCAGGAAGCCCATGGCCGCGCCGAAGGCGGTGGTCAGCGCCAGGAGCAGGGCGAAGACGACCAGCGGGTGCAGCGATGTCTCGCGCAGGATCACGGCGATGAAGACGCCGGAAAAGGCGATGACGCTGCCCACCGACAGGTCGATGCCGCCCGACAGGATCACCAGCGTCATGCCGACGGCGACGATGCCCAGATAGGCGTTGTCGGTCAGCAGGTTGCCGATCACCCGCGTCGAAAGGATGTTGGGGAATTGCAGCCAGCACAGCAGATAGGCCAGCAGGAAGATGACGACGGTCGCGTAAAGCGGCAGGGCGCGGGTGTTCATTTCGCGGCTCCTCGGTGCAGCGCGGCCTCGCGGCTGGCACGGTGGCTGTCGCGCCACAGCCGCCATTCCCCGGCGATGCGCGGCGATTGCAGCACCAGGATCACCAGCACCAGCCCGGCCTTGATGACCAGGTTGTATTCGGACGGGAACCCGGCCAACAGGATGCCGGTGTCGATGGTCTGGATGATCAGCGCCCCGATCAGCGAGGCGATGATGGAGAACCGCCCGCCCAGCAGGGAATTGCCGCCGATCACCACGGCGAGGATGGCGTCGAGCTCCAGCCACAGCCCGGCATTGTTGGCGTCGGCGCCGCGGATGTCGGCGGTGACGACGATCCCGGCCAGCGCCGCGCAAAGCCCCGAGACGACATAGACCGCGATCAGCAGCACCGTGGCGTTCACCCCGGCCAGGGCGCTGGCGCGGCGGTTGATGCCGATGGATTCGACCAGCAGGCCAAGCGCGGTGCGCCGCATCAGCGCCGCCATGCCCAGACCGCAGGCCAGCCACAGCCAGGCCGGCACCGGCAGGCCCAAGAGGCTGCCCGAGCCGAAGAAGGCGAAGCCCGCGTCGTTGAAGGTCAGGATGCGGCCTTCGGTGATCAGCTGGGCGATGCCGCGCCCCATGGTCATCAGGATCAGCGTGGCGACGAAGGGCTGGATGCCGACCACGGCGACCAGCAGCCCGTTCCACAGCCCGGCGAGCGCGCCGGCGGCCAGCGCCAAGAGCAGCGCGGGCACCAGCCCCCAGCCGCCGGCCACGGCCGAGGCGGCGACCGCGCCGCAGATCGCCATGGTGGTGCCGACCGACAGGTCGATGCCGCGCGTGGCGATGACCAGCGTCATACCCACCGCCAGCAGCGCCACCGGCGCGCCGCGCTTCAAGACGTCGATCATCGGCCCGACCAGCCGGTCGCCGCTGATGCCGATCTTCAGGAAACCCGGATAGAACACCGTCACCAGCGCCACCAGCAGCGCCAGCGCCACCAGTTGCGGGGCGATGCGCTTCAGCAGGGTCATGCCGCCACCTCCCCGCCGGCGATGGCGCGCATGATCTCGGCCCCGGTCAGGCGCGGCCCCGAAAGCTCCGCGACATGGCGGCGGTCGCGCAGCACGATCACCCGGTCGGCGCTGGCGACCAGCTCGTCGATCTCGCTCGAGACCAGCAGGATCGACATGCCGGCCTGGGTCAGCGCGCGGATCAGGCGCAGGATCTCGGCATGGGCGCCGACGTCGATGCCGCGCGTCGGCTCGTCCAGGATCAGGAAGCGCGGGTTCATCGCCAGCCAGCGGGCAAGGATGGCCTTTTGCTGGTTGCCGCCGGACAGCTCGCCGATAGGCTTTTCCCGGCCCGAGGTGCGGATGTCGAGCCGCTTGATATAGTCGTCGGCGATGCGGTTCTGTTCGCTGCGCGGGATGGGCCGCGCCCAGCCGCGCCGGGCCTGCAGGCCCAGGATGATGTTCTCGCGGATCGACAGTTCGGCGACGATGCCGTCGGTCTTGCGCTCTTCGGGGACGAAGCCGAACCCTTCGGCGATGGCGGCGCGCGGGCTGGACAGGTCCAGCCGGGACTGCGCGTCGCTGGCCTCGCCCGATTGCGCGGGACGCACGCCGAACATCATCTCGGCGCTTTCCGTGCGGCCCGAGCCCAGCAGGCCCGCCAGCCCCACCACCTCGCCCTGCCCCACGGTCAGGTCGAAGGGCTCGACCACGCCGCGCCGGCCGAAGCCGCGGAATTCCAGCAGGGGAGGACGGGCGGCGGCGGTCCGGGCGGCCTGCTCGGCCACCTCATGCTCCAGCGCGCGGCCCAGCATGTGCTCGATCAGCTTCACCCGGTCCAGCTCGGCCGTGCGCTCGGTGACGATCTTGCGGCCGTTCCGCAGCACGGTCACGCGGTCGGTCAGGTCGAACACCTGGTCGAGGAAATGCGACACGAAGACGATGCCCAGGCCGCGCTCGCGCAGCCCCCGCACCACGTCGAAGACCATGCGCACCTCGGCCGCGTCCAGGCTGGCGGTCGGCTCGTCCAGGATCAGCACCTTGCCCGACAGCGCCACGGCGCGGGCGATGGCGACGATCTGCTGGATGGCGACGGAATAGCTGCCCAGGTCGCGGTCCACGTCGATATCCAGGCCATAGGGCCGCAGCGTCTCGCGCGCCCCGGCCCGCAGGGCGCGGCTGTCGATCAGCCCCCAGCGGCGCGGCTCGCGGCCGAACATCAGGTTCTGCGCCACGGTCAGGTTGGGCAGCAGGTTTACCTCTTGATAGACGGTGCCGATGCCCTGCTCCTGCGCCTCGACGGTCGATTGCGGGTCGATCTGCGCGCCGTCCAGGGTGATTGTGCCGCCGTCGCGGCGATAGGCGCCGGTCAGGCATTTGATCAGCGTGGACTTGCCGGCGCCGTTCTCGCCCAGCAGCGCATGGACCTCGCCGGCGGCCAGGTCGAAATCCACCGCGTCGAGCGCCTTCGTTCCCGGGAATGTCTTGGTCAAAGACCGGATGGTCAGCAGCATCGCGCCCCTCCTCGGCTCGGCGCGGGCCGCCGCATGGACGGCCCGGCCGCCGGCTGTCAGTAGCCCAGGCCCTTGCGCCGCTCGTATTCGCCGGCCGGGTCGTCGGCTTGCGTGTAGAGCTTCGACTCGGTCTGCAGGAACTTCGCCGGCTGGGTGCCGTCCTTCCAATAGGCGGCGAGCGCGTCGAAGGCCGGGCCGGCCATGTTCGGCGTCAGCTCGACGGTGGCATTCGCCTCGCCATTGGCCATGGCCTGGAACAGGTCCGGCACACCGTCGATGGACACGACCAGGATGTCGGTGCCCGGCTTCAGCCCGGCCTCCTTGATGGCCTGGATCGCGCCGACCGCCATGTCGTCGTTATGGGCATAGAGCGCGCAGATGTCCTTGCCGCCGTTCTCGGCCTGCAGGAAGCTCTCCATCACCTCCTTGCCCTGGGCGCGGGTGAAGTCGCCGGTCTGGCTGCGCACGATCTTCAGGTTGTCGTGCCCGGCCAGCGCGTTCTCGAAGCCCTTCTTGCGGTCGATGGCGGGGCTGGAACCGGTGGTGCCCTGCAACTCGACGACGCGGCATTCCTTGTCGCCGACGGTATCCACCAGCCATTTGCCCGCGACCTCGCCTTCATGCACCAGGTTCGAGCCGACGGCGGTCAGGTAAAGATCGTCCGAGCTGTCCACCTGCCGGTCCAGAAGCACGACCGGGATCTCGGCCTCCTTGGCCTCTTGCAGCACGGCGTCCCAGCCGGTGGCGACGACCGGGGCGAGCAGGATCGCGTCCACCCCCTGCGCGATGAAGGAGCGGATCGCGGCGATCTGGTTTTCCTGCTTCTGCTGCGCGTCCGAGAATTGCAGCTTCAGGCCGCGTTCCTCGGCCTGGGTCTTGGTCAGCGTGGTCTCGGCCGCGCGCCAGCCGGATTCCGAGCCGATCTGGGAAAAGCCGACGGTTTCGCCCTCGGCCAGCGCGGCCGTGGCCGAGATCGCCAGCGCGGCAGCGGCGGCGGTGCTCATCAGGAATCTGGTCATGGTTTCCTCCCTCAATGACCGTTTTCTACGGGGCTGTCCTCTCAGCCCCGCAAGTCCTCCGGCAGCAGCGCGTCGGGCAGGTTCTGGAAACAGACCGGCCGCAGGAAGCGGCGGATCGCCAGGGTGCCGACGCTGGTGGCGCCGAAATTCGTCGATGCCGGGTAAGGGCCGCCATGCACCATGGCGTCGGCGACCTCGACCCCGGTGGGCCAGCCGTTCGCCAGCACCCGGCCGGCCTTGCGTTCCAAGATCGGCATCAGCCGGCAGGCCAGCGCGGTGTCGCCGGCCTCCATCTGCAAGGTGGCGGTCAGCTGGCCGTCCAGCGCGCGGGCAAGGCCCAGCATCTCGTCCTCCGAACTGGTGGTGACGACAAGGCCGAGCGGGCCGAAGACCTCTTCCCCCAGGGCGTGGCTGTGCAGGAAGTCCCGCGCACTGGTCCGGTAGATGCCGGGCCGCGCATTGCGGCCCCGGCTGTCGCAGGCCAGCACCGGCGCGGCATGGGCTCCGATACGGGCGGCGCCTGCGCGATAGGCCTCGGCGATGCCATCGGTCAGCATGACCTGTTCCGGGGCGTTTGCCAGCGCCTCGGTGGCGGCGGCGGTAAACGTGTCGGCATCCTCGGCGCGCAGCACCAGCAGGCCCGGATTGGTGCAGAACTGCCCCGCGCCCATGGTCAGGCTGGCGGTCCAGTCGCGCGCGATCTGCTGGCCGCGCGCCGCCAGCGCATGGGGAAGCACGAAACAGGGGTTGATGCTGCCGAGTTCGCCGAAGAAGGGGATCGGCTCGGGCCGCGCGGCGCAGAGGTCGTAAAGCGCCCGGCCGCCGCCCAGGCTGCCGGTGAAGCCCACGGCGCGGATCAGCGGGTGCTGCACCAGCGCCGCGCCGACCTCATGCCGGTCGCCGTGGATGAAGCCGAAACTGCCGGCGGGCATGCCGGTGGCGCGGATGGCAGCAAGGATGGCCTCGGCCACGATCTCGCCGGTGCCGGGATGGGCGGGGTGGCCCTTGACCACCACCGGGCAGCCCGCCGCCAGGGCCGAGGCGGTGTCGCCGCCCGCCGTCGAGAACGCCAGCGGGAAGTTCGAGGCGCCGAAGACCGCCACCGGCCCGATGGGACGCTGGATCAGCCGCAAATCCGGGCGCGGCAGCGGCTGGCGGTCCGGCAGCGCCCTGTCGTGGCGGCGGTCGAGGTAATCGCCCTTGCGGATATGATCCGCGAACAGCCGCAACTGGCCCACGGTCCGACCGCGCTCGCCTTGCAGCCGGGCCTTGGGCAGGCCGGTTTCCTGCGTGCCGATGGCGGTGATCGCCTCGGCCCGCGCCTCGATCTCGTCGGCGATGGCGTCGAGGAAAGCCGCGCGGTCGGCGCGCGCGGTCCAGCCATAGGTCCAGAACGCCTCCTCGGCCGCGGCGCAGGCGCGGTCCACCAGATCGACGGTGCCGCTGGCGAAACCATGCGCCGGGCCATGCGCGGGGGCCGAGCGGAATGTCGCCTCGCCCCCGACCCATTCGCCCGCGATCAGATGCTTGCCTTGCGGTGTCCAGTCCATCGGTCTTCCTTCAGAATTCGAATGCGTCCACGGTATTGCGGCTGCCGAGGGTAAAGGCGTCCGCGACCAGCACCATCGGCGACAGGTCCACCTCGGAGGCGCCCCTGCGCACCAGCTCTGCCATGCGCGCGTAAAGCGCCGGGTATTCGCCCATGATGCTGGCCTCGCCCCCTGCCTCGGCCCCGTCGACCTCCAGCACATTGCCGCCCATGCGCAGCGCCAGCCGGCCGGCATCGGTCACGAACTCCATGTCCCAGGTCTGCGGGCCCTGCTGGCGGAAGTCGAAATCCGCCTCGATCCCCTGCGAGAGCCGCAGCCGCGCGGCGATGGGCGCCTGACGGTTCTCGGGGAAGTCCAGCTCGGCGGCGCGCAGATGCACCGGCGCGGGCAGGATATGCGTCAGGATCGACAGCGCGTTGATGCCGGGATCGAAGACCCCCATGCCGCCGGCCGCGAAGATCCAGTCCTGGCCGGGATGCCAGACCCGCACGTCCTCGCGCCAGGTGATCCGGCCGCTCTCGATGCGCCGCCCGGAAAGCCAGCGTCTTGCCGCCGCCACCGCCTGCGCCTCGCGCGAATGCCAGCTGGCGAACAGCGTCACGCCCTGCGCGCGCGCCAGCGCCTGCAGCGCCTGCACCTCGGCCAGCGTGGCGCCCGGCGGCTTTTCCAGCATCACATGGCGCCCCGCCCGCAAGGCCGCCTCGGCCATGGCAAAGCGCGGCACCGGCGGCAGGCAGAGCGAGACCGCAGGGATGTCGGGCCGGGCGGCCAGCATCTCCTCGATGCGGGCGAAGCTCTCGACCCCCTCGATGCCGCCATGGCGCGAGACGCTGGCCGCAAGCGTCCAGTCCGGGGATGAGGAAATCGCCGGAACATGCTGATCCCGCGCGATCTTTCCGATGCCGACAAGAGCGATCTTCATCAGTGGCTGTCCTTTCCGACCGCGCGGCCGCGGCAGCCCCGCAGAAAGTCGAAATCCGCCCCGGTCTCGGCGCCCTCGACATGGTCGTGGAACAGCCGCGCATAGCCCCCCGCCGGCGGCGGCACCGGGTTGCGCCATTCGGCCAGGCGGCGGGCGATCTCGGCATCGGGCACGTCCAGATGCAGCCGCCGGTTCGGCACGTCCAGCTCGATCATGTCGCCGTCGCGCACCACGGCCAGCGGCCCGCCCCGCGCCGCCTCGGGCGAGGCATGCAGCACCACCGTGCCATAGGCGGTGCCCGACATGCGCGCGTCCGAGATCCGCACCATGTCGGTGATGCCCTTCCTCAGAACCTTGGGCGGCAGGCCCATATTGCCGACCTCGGCCATGCCCGGATAGCCGCGCGGGCCGCACATCTTCAGCACCATGACGCAGGTCTCGTCGATGTCCAGCGCCTCGTCGGCGATGCGGGCCTTGTAGTCGTCGATATCCTCGAAGACGACGGCGCGGCCGCGATGCACCAGCAGATGCGGGCTGGCGGCCGAGGGCTTCAGCACCGCCCCGTCCGGCGCCAGATTGCCGCGCAGCACCGCGATGCCGCCCTGTCCGGTCAGCGGCCGGTCGGCGGGCAGGATGACGTCCTCGTTCCAGTTGCGGGCCTCGCGCACCTCATCCCAGATCGTGCGGCCCGAAACGGTCAGCGCCTCGCGGTGAAGCAGCCCCGCCTCGCCCAGTCTTTGAAGAACCACCGGCAAGCCACCGGCATAGAAGAATTCTTCCATCAGGTACTGGCCCGAGGGCATCAGGTTCACGATGGTCGGCACGTCGCGGCCCAGCCGGTCCCAATCGTCCAGCGTCAGCTGGACCCCGACCCGGCCCGCCAGGGCCAGCAGGTGGATGACCGCATTGGTCGAGCCGCCGATGGCGCCGTTGGTGCGGATCGCATTCTCGAAGGCGGCGCGGGTCAGGATGTCGCTGGGCTTCAGGTCGTCCTTGACCATCTGCACGATGCGCCGGCCGGTCAGCTGCGCCATGACGCGGCGGCGCGAGTCCACCGCCGGGATCGCGGCATTCCCGGACAGCGCCATGCCCAGCGCCTCAGCCATCGAGGCCATGGTCGAGGCGGTGCCCATGGTGTTGCAGGTGCCGGATGAGCGGGACATGCTGGCCTCGGCCTCCAGGAACTCCTCCTGCGTCATCTCGCCGGCCTTCACGGCCTCGGAGAATTTCCACAGATGCGTGCCCGAGCCGATGCGCTCGCCCCGGAACCAGCCGTTCAGCATCGGACCGCCGGTGACGACGATCGAGGGGATGTCGGTCGAGGCGGCGCCCATCAGCAGGCTGGGCGTGGTCTTGTCGCATCCGACCAGCAGCACCGCCCCGTCGATGGGCTGGCCGCGCATCGCCTCCTCGACCGCCATGGCGGCAAGGTTGCGATACATCATCGCGGTTGGGCGATAGCTGTTCTCGCTGGCCGAGAACACCGGCACCTCCAGCGGAAAGCCCCCGGCCTCCCAGATGCCGGCCTTAACCTTTTCGGCCAGCTCGCGCAGATGGCCGTTGCAGGGCGTCAGGTCCGACCAGGTGTTCAGGATGCCGATCACCGGCCTTCCGTCAAACAGATCATGAGGATAGCCCTGATTCTTCAACCATCCGCGATGATAGATCGTGTCGCGGGAATTGCCGCCATACCAATGCTGCGAGCGCAGCTTGCGCGGCCAGGGCGCGGGGGTGAAGGGCTTGGTCATCACAGCACCTCGACGCGGATCGGGGCGTCGCCGGGCCGGTCCGGCGCCAGCGGGTTGCGCAGCGGCAGGCCCAGCGCCGGGGACTCGATCTCGAACACATCGCCCGAACGGCAGCGGACGCCGTCGGCAAAGGACAGCGTCGCCGTGCCGAAGAAATGCACGTGCACATCGCCCGGCTGGCGGAACAGCGGGTATTTGAAATGATGGTGCTCCAGATTGGCGATGCTGTGGCTCATGTTCGCCTCGCCCGAAAGGAACGGCCTTTCCCAGAGCACCGCTCCGTCGCGCAGGATGCGGCTGGTGCCCTCGACATGCTGCGGCAGATCGCCCAAGCGCATCTCGGGGCCGAAGCTGGCGGGGCGCAGCTTGGAATGGGCGAGCCAGAGATAGTTGCCGCGCTCGGTCACATGATCCGAGAATTCGTTGCCGAGCGCGAAGCCCAGGCGGAAGGGCGTGCCGTCCGGGCCGATCAGGTAGAGCCCGGCGATCTCGGGCTCCTCGCCCGCGTCCAGCGCGAAGCCGGGCGAGGTCAGCGCCGCACCCGGCGCCGCCACCCCATGCCCGTTGCCCTTGTAGAACCATTCCGGCTGCACGCCGACCGCACCGGGATGCGGCTTGCCGCCCTCCAGCCCCATGCGGAACATCTTCATGCTGTCGGTCAGATCGCCGGCATCGGGGGCGCCATGCATGGCGTCGCGCGTCGCCGCCGAGCCGAGATGCGTGAGCCCGGTGCCGGTCAGGTGCAGATGCGCCGGGTCGGGATGATCCACGGGCGGCAGCACCCGCCCCTCGGCCAGCGCGGCTTCCAGGTCCACCGCCGCGCCGGGGCCGCGGCGCGCGGCCTCTTCGGCCAGGCTGCGGCCGGCGGCGATGGCGGCCAGCGCCAGGGTCCGGGTGCTGTCCGCCCCGGGCACCAGATGCGCGGCTTCGCCGTCGCGCAGCGCGACGGCGCGGCTTCCGTCCGGCAGAAGAAGTTGCGACAAAAACATGGCAGGTCCCCCGCTGCAATCGGTCCGGGCGGCCGGCCCTTGCGCGGCCCGGGCACCACCCGCCTTGATGGCTTGCGATTGATCTAGCCATGAAACGACATGATGGTAAAATTACATCCTTCGCAATCTGCATACCGGAATCGTCATGACCATGCCGCCTGCCCGCCTGATGCTGAAACCCGCGCAGCTGCGGCTGCTTCAGCAGATCGCCGAAACCGGCCAGTTGCAGCTGGCCGCCGAGCGTGTCGGCATGACCCAGCCCGCCGCCTCGCGCATGCTGGCCGAGATCGAGAACCAGGTCGGCGCGCAGCTGTTCCTGCGCCAGCCCAAGGGCATGGAGCCGACCGAGATCGGCCGCGCCGTGCTGCGCCGCGCCCGCGTCATCCTGCGCGAGATGGTCAGCATGGCCTCGGACGTGCAGGCGCTGCGCGAGGGGTTCGGCGGCACGCTGCGGGTGGGCGCGGTGACCGGACCGGCGGTCAGCTATCTCGTCTCGGCCATCCGCGAGATCAAGGAGGGCGCGCCGGATGCCGACATCACCGTCGATGTCATGCCCTCGCGCGAGCTGCTGCAGCATCTGGCGGCGGGAGAGATGGATTTCGTGCTGGCCCGCATCCTGCCGGAATTCGACAGCCGGGATTTCAACATCCTGCCGATGCGGGACGAAAAGGTGGCTTTCCTGGTGCGGGCCAGCCACCCGCTGAGCCGCTCGGCCTCGGTCACGCTGACCGAACTGGCCGGGCAGGAATGGATCATGCAGAGCCGCGGCGCGCCGATCCGCGAGGCCGCCCTGGCGGCCTTTGCCAATGTCGGGCTGGCCGAGCCGCGCAACATCGTGAACAGCCCCTCGCTTCTGCTGACGATCGCCTATCTGGCGCAGGGCGATGCGGTGGCGCCGATGTCGGAGGAGGTCGCCGAATTGCTGATCCGGCCGCCGGTCGGGGCGGGCTTCGCCATGCTGCCGGTGCCGCATGAGATCCGCGTCTCGCCCTATTACCTGCTGGACCTGAAGCGCCGGCCCTTGTCGCCCCTGGCGATGCGGCTGCGCGAGAAGCTGGTGGCGCTGTCGAAAAGTCCGGTGCGGGACGCATTCGGCTGAGGCGGCGACAGCGCGCGCCGCCGCATGAGTATTTGGGAAACGGTGAAAGCCGGCGCCGCGCGGTCGGGCGGCGCCGCGCGCGGTCGTCAGGCGTTCTGCATGCCGCGCTCTTCGCGGCTTTGCAGGATGGCCTTGTCGGTCTGGCCGAGGATCTGCGAGGTGACGGTGCCCGCCGTCATCGAGCCCGAGACGTTCAGCGCCGTGCGGCCCATGTCGATCAGCGGCTCGACCGAGATCAGCAGCGCCACCAGCGTCACCGGCAGCCCCATGGCCGGCAGCACGATCAGCGCCGCCATGGTGGCGCCCCCGCCCACGCCCGCGACCCCGGCCGAGGACAGCGTGACGATGGCCAGCAGCGTCATGATCCAGGCCGGGTCCAGCGGGTTGATGCCGACCGTCGGCGCCACCATCACCGCCAGCATCGCCGGATAGAGCCCGGCGCAGCCGTTCTGGCCGATGGTCGCCCCGAAGGAGGCCGAGAAGGAGGCGATGGTCTGCGGCACGCCGAGGCGGCGGGTCTGGATCTCGACATTGAGCGGGATGGTCGCGGCGCTGGAACGGCTGGAGAAGGCGAAGGTCAGCGCCGGGACGATCTTGCGATAGAAGGTCAGCGGATTCACCCCGGTCAGGCTGAGCAGCACGGCATGCACGACGAACATGATCGCCAGGCCCAGATAGGAGGCGACGACGAACTTGCCCAGGTTCAGGATGTCGGCCGCGTTCGAGGTCGCCGCCATCTTGGTCATCAGCGCCATGACGCCATAGGGGGTCAGCACCATGATCAGCCGCACCAATTGGCTGATCCAGGCTTGCAGGATGTCGATCAGGTTCAGCAGGCTGCGGCCCTTTTCCGGGTCGCGGCGCAGCAGGCGGATGGCGGCGACGCCCAGGAAGGCGGCGAAGACCACCACCGCGATGATCGAGGTCGGGTTGGCCCCCGTCAGGTCGGCGAAGGGGTTCCTGGGGATGAAGGACAGCAGCAGCTGCGGCACCGTCAGGTCGGCGACCCGCGGCGCGTAGCTGGTCTCCAGCGTGGTCAGCCGGGCGGTCTCGGCCGCGCCCTGGGCCAGCCCCTCGGCGGTCAGGCCGAAGGCCAGCGACATCACCACGCCCACGAAGGCCGCGATGGCGGTGGTGGCAAGCAGCGTGCCCAGCGTCAGGACCGAGATCCGGCCAAGCGCCGAGGCGTCGTGCAGCCGCGCCACCGCGCTGAGGATCGCCGCGAAGACCAGCGGCATCACCACCATCTGCAGGAGCTGCACATAGCCGTTGCCGACCACGTTGATCCAGTCGATGGTGGTCTGCAGCGAGGGTGCGTCGTTGCCATAGGCCAGCTGCAGCCCGATCCCGAACAGCGTGCCCAGGATCAGGGCGATGAAGACCCGCACCGACAGCGACATCTGCCCGCCCTGCAGGCGGACCAGCACCACGACCAGTGCGGCAAAGATCAGAAGATTGATGAAAACGGATGCCATTCGCGCATCTCCGGCAATTTCAGGTTGACCCATGAAGCCATATTGCCCGTCCGGCGTATAGGCATGGCGGCGCGGATTTCGCGCGGCCTGCGGGCCATTTCCTCGATAAAGGAAGCAGGCGCGCGCTTCGCAAGCCCCCCGATTCCGGCCTGGCGGCACGATATTCAACGGATTCTTTAGACTGTATTCGGATATCGGGGGTTATTCCCGGCCAGCTGCTGCGATATCGTGCAGGCGGCCCGGCCCTTGCGGGCCATTGCGATCCCTCGTCGCCGCGCAAGGACCGGGCCAGCCCGCACGCGCGCGCCCCGCAATCCGAAGGCAGGCCATGCCCAAGCTTCTCGCCATCCTTTTCGCGTTCCTCATGGGCGCCTCGGCCGGTTCCGGCACGGCAGGGACCCTGCATGAAGCGGCCCTGTTCCGCGCGGCCGCCGAGGGCGACGCCGCGTTGATCCGCGAGTTGCTGGCCCGGGGCGCGCCCGTCGATCCCCGCGATGCCGAGGGGCGCACGCCGCTGCTGGTCGCGACCCATGCCAACCGGGTCGAGGCGGCGCGGGCGCTGATCGAGGCCGGCGCCGACGTGAACGCCAGGGACGCCATCCACGACAGCCCCTATCTTTATGCCGGGGCGCGCGGGCATCTGGAGATTCTCGATCTGACGCTGGCCCAAGGCGCCGATCTCTCCAGCACCAACCGCTTTGGCGGCACGGCGCTGATCCCGGCCGCCGAGCGCGGCCATGTCGGGACCGTCCGCCGCCTGATCGAGGCCGGGGTCGATGTCGATCACGTCAACCGGCTGGGCTGGACCGCGCTGCTGGAGGCGATCCTCCTTGGCGATGGCGGCCCGCGCCAGCAGCAGATCGTCACCCTGCTGATCGAGGCCGGCGCCGACGTGAACCTGCCCGATGGCGAGGGGATCTCGCCCCTGGCCCATGCCCGCCGCATGGGATTCGCGGCGATCGCGGCTCGGCTGGCCGAAGCCGGCGCAAGATGAAAGGAAGGGCGATGTCCGATCAGGCAAGGCATTATCTGGAACAGGCGGTGATGCTGGCGCATCGCAACGTGCAGGCCGGCGGGCGCCCCTTTGGCGCGGTTGTGGTGCGGGGCGGCGAGGTGCTGGCGACCGGCGTCAACGAGACTGTCGCCACCCATGACCCGACGGCCCATGCCGAGCTGGTGGCCCTGCGCGCCGCCGCGCTGCGGCTGGGCTCGCCCGATCTTTCGGGCTGCGCGATCTATGCCAGCGGCCAGCCCTGCCCGATGTGCCTGGCCGCCATGCGGCTGGCCGGCGTGACCGAGGTGCATTTCGCCTATTCGAACCAGGAGGGCGCGCCCTTCGGCCTGTCCACCGCCGCGCTTTACGAGGAGCTGGCGAAGCCGCTGGCCCAGCAGGCGATGACAATCCGCCATCTGCCGGTGCGTCCGCAGGGCGCCGGCGACCTTTACGCCGAGTGGAAGGCGCGGCAGGGCCGGGCGTGACCATGCCGGGCCGGGCGGCGCGGCCGCTGATGCTGGCCGTGGTGGCCATGGTCGGGCTGGCGCTGCGGCCCTTCCTGACCGGGGTCGGCCCCGTCGCGGCGCCGATTTCGGCCGAGACCGGCCTGTCCATGCAGGGCCTGTCGCTGCTGACCCTGCTGCCGGTCCTGCTGATGGGGGCGGGCGCCTTTTTCGGACCGGCGATCCAGGCGCGGCTGGGCGCGAAACGCGCCACCGTGCTGGCGCTGATGGTGCTGAGCCTCGGCTCGGGCCTGCGGCTGGCGGCGCATTCGGCGCTGGAGATGCTGGGCTCGGCCGTGCTGCTGGGCCTGGGCGCGGCGGTGGTGCAGGCGGTGTTCCCGACCATCATCAAGCGCGAATTCCCGCGCGGCATCAACCTGGCCATGGGGCTTTACGCCGCGATGATGATGGGCGGCGGCGCCTTCGGCGCGCAGGCCGCGCCGCTGATCGCCGCATGGTCGGGAAGCTGGCGGCTGGCGCTTGGCTGGCTGGCCCTGCCCGCCGCCCTGACCGCGCTGCTGGTGGCGCTGGCCCTGCCGCGCGAGACCCGCACCCGGGAGGCCGGCGGCAGGGCGGGGCTGGGCCGCTGGCTGCGCCTGCCGCGAGTCTGGCTGCTCATGGCCTGTTTCGGGCTGATCAACGGCGGCTATTCATCCTCGGTGGCCTGGCTTGCGCCCGCCTTCCAGGATCTCGGCTGGCCGGCCGGCGCCAGCGGCGGGCTGCTGGCGGTGCTGGCGGTCGGACAGGCCGTCTCGGCCCTGGCCACGCCGGTCCTGGCCAGCCGCGGCAGCGACCGCCGGCCCTGGCTGGGCGGCTGCATCGCCCTGCAGCTGCTGGGTTTCGCCATGCTGGCCCTGCGCCCCGAAGCGGCCCCGCATGCGATCGCCTTCCTGCTGGGCGCCGGGCTCGGGGGCTGTTTCTCGCTGATGATGATCGTGGCGCTGGACCACCTGCCCGACCCGGCGCAGGCCGGCGCGCTGGCGGCGCTGATGCAGGGCGGCGGCTTCCTGCTGGCGGCGATCCCGCCCTGGATCCTGGCGCTGCTGCACGATCTGACCGGCAGCTTCACCCCCGGCTGGGCGCTGCATCTGGCCGCGGTGCTGGCGGTCGGCGGGCTGACGCTGCGCCTGTCGCCGGCAAGCTATCGCGGCGCCCTGCGCCATCCCGCCCCCCGAGGCGCTGACGCCGCACCGGCCGAGTGAACGATTTCAACAAGGAGGAGGAAAACCATGCTGACCATCACCCGACTGGACCAGGCGGACGCACGCCTGCTGATCGCCGGCGCCGAGGCCCATGCCCGCGAGATCGGCGTGCCCATGTGCATCGCCGTCACCGACGAAAGCGGCCAGCTTCTGGCCTTTTCGCGCATGGATGGCGGCAAGGTGACATCGGCGACCATCGCCATCGACAAGGCCTTCACCGCTGCCGCGGCGCGCAAGGCCACCCATGAATACGGCGCCGCCAGCCAGCCCGGCGCACCGGCCTGGGGGATTTCCTCGGCCATCGGCGGCCGGCTGATGGTGGTGGGCGGCGGGCTGCCGGTCGAGCATGACGGCCAGACCGTCGGCGGCATCGGCGTCTCGTCCGGCACGCCGGCGCAGGACCAGGCGGTGGCGCAGGCCGGCATCGACCACTGGCGGGCGCAGCGCGCCTGATCGCCGGGGGAACGGGCCGGGGATCCCGGCCGTTCCCCGCAGGCCACGGCGGGCGGGCGCAGGCCGGGCCGGGTCTGGACGCCAGGCAGCCTGCCGGATAAGGCAGGCGCGTTCCCTTGCCGCCCGGGCCCGGGGACGCCTCACCTGCCTGCAAGAGATCATGCTGCTCTGGTTCCTGCCCATCGCCGCGGCCGTCTTCGGCGCAGCCATCCTGCGCGGCCTGACCGGCTTCGGCTTCGCCCTGGCGGCGGTGCCGCTGATGTCGCTGATCGTCGAGCCGCGCATGGCGGTGGCCAGCACCATCCTGCTGCAGGTGATGGTCGGCTTTCGCGACCTCATGCATCTGCACGGCAGCTATGACCGGGCCGAGGTGCTGCGGCTGTCGCTGGGCTCGCTGCTGGGCATGCCCTTCGGCATCGCGGCGCTGGCGCTGTTCGATCCCGATGCCGGGCGGCTCGCCATCGCGGCGATCTCGCTGGCCGGGCTGGGCATGATGCTGCGCCAGCCGCATCGCCGCGTGGCCCCGGGCCCCGGCGTGGCGCTGGCGGCCGGGGCGCTGTCGGGCCTGTTCGGCAGCCTCGCCGCCATGCCCGGTCCGCCCGCCGTGGCCTATTTCGTCGCCAGCGGCACCCCGGCCGCGCGGGCGCGGGCCTCGATGATGATCTTCTTCTTCGTCTCGGCGCTGATCACCCTGCCGGGGCTGGCCGTCGCCGGTGCGGTGGAGCTGCGCACGCTGGGGCTCAGCCTGGCGCTGCTGCCGCTGCTGGTCTCGGGCACCTGGGTCGGCGGGCAGCTGTTCAGCCGGCTCGACCCGCGGCATTATCGCGGGCTGGCGCTGGGGGTCATGGCGCTGTCGGCCGGGCTTGCCGGGGCGCGGGCGCTGGCCGGCCTGCTCTGACCCCGGCTTGCGCCGCGCCGCCGGACAGGCTACCAGCCCGGGCTTTGCGAAAAGAAGGCGCAGGAAATGCCAAACGACATGCTCGCCATCGACTTCGGAACCTCGAACTCGGCCGCGGCGATCCTGCAGGACGGACGGCCGCGGCGCCTCGCCATCGAGCCGGGGGCCGAGACCCTGCCCACCGCCGTGTTCTTCTCGGCCCGCGGCGGCGCCATGCGCATCGGCGCGGCGGCGGCCGAGGCGCTGATCGCGGGCGACGAGGGCCGCTACATGCGGGCGCTGAAAAGCGTGCTCGGGACCGGCCTGTTCCACGAATCGCGGCTGATCGCCGGCAAGCGCCGCACCCTCTCCGAGATCGTCGCCGCCTTCCTCGCCACCCTGCGCGAGCGGGCCGAGACGGCGGCCGGACGCCGCTTCCGCCGGGCGCTTTCCGGCCGGCCGGTGCATTTCCACTCGAACGACCCGGCGCGCGACGCGCAGGCCCAGGCCGACCTGCGCGGCTGCTATCTGGCGGCGGGTTTCGACGAGGTCACCTTCCTGCCGGAACCCGAGGCGGCGGCGCTGGCCAGCCACGGCCTTGGCCGGCCGGACGAGATCGGGCTGATCGTCGATATCGGCGGCGGCACCTCGGATTTCTCGGCCTTCCGCAGCCGGGGCGACGGGCTGGACATCCTCGCCAATCACGGCATCCGGCTGGGCGGCACGGATTTCGACCAGCAGGTCTCGCTCAGCCATGCGATGCCGGCGCTGGGTCATGGCGGCGAACTGCGCCGCGCCATGGGGCCGGGGCTGCTGCCGGTGCCGAATGCGATCTATGTCGACCTGGCGACCTGGGCGAAGATCCCCTTCCTCTATGTGCCCGAGACGCGGCGCATGGCCGCCGGGATGGCCCGCATGGCGGTGGACCGCGCCGCCATGGACCGCCTTGTGACGGTGCTGGACGAGGAACTGGGCCACGAGCTGGCCTTCGCGGTCGAGCGCGGCAAGATCACCGCCAATGCCGGCGAGGGCGCGCAGATCGCCATGGGATTCGTCGCGCCGGGGCTGGCGCCGGCGATCTCGCCCGCCTCGCTCGACGCGGCGCTGGCGGGCCATCGCGCCGAGCTTCACGGCGCCGCCGCCGAGACGCTGCGGCTGGCGGGCATCGCGCCGGATCAGGTCGGCAGCATCATCCTGGTCGGCGGCTCCAGCCTGATGGGCCTGGTCGCCGACGAGGCGCTGCGGCTTTGCCCCGGCGCGCAGCTTCTGCGCGCCGGCGCCTTCACCGCCGTGGTGGACGGGCTGGCGCTGGCGACGGCGCGTTGACCGCGCGTTAACGCTTGCCGGTTTTCGGCCCGGTGCGAAACGGCTTGTCGCCGCCCTTGCCCTGCCAGCCGCCCGCGGCCTTGTGCGACTTGAAGCCCGCGGCGCGTTTCGGCCGCGCCTCGGCGCCCTCGCCCCCGACCGGCCGGCCGTCGCGCAACGCGCCATGCGACTTGAAGCCCGCCGATTTCAGGCCCGCACGCGGGCCGGGCTTCGGCGCGGCGGTCTTCTGCGCCTGCTTCTTCTCGCTGCTCCAGCGGGCCTTGCGCGGCGCTTCCGCCGGTTCGGCTTCCGGCGCGGACTCGCGGACGGGCGCGGGACGGGCGGCGCGCGGCTTCACCGCCTCCGGGTCCAGCAGCGCCGGACGCCGGGCCGGCTTGGGCTTCGGCTCGGCCTTCGGCCTGTCCTCGAAGCGCGGCTCCGGCGTTTCGGGCCGCGCGGGGCGCGGCGCCTGGCCGCGATGGGGTTTCTTCTCGCGCGCGGGGGACGCCGCCCCTGCCGTTTCACCGTTTTGCAAATACTCGTGCCGACCGGGCCGCTTGTCGCGCCCGGCGGCAGTCTCGAAAACCGGCTCGCCCTCGATCCGGCGCATGGTCAGGCCGGGCTCCAGCTCGATCCGCTCGCCGAAATTCGGCGCGACGGCGGCGGCGATCTGCACGAAGGTCTGCTCGGTCTTGACCCGGATCGCGCCGATGGCGTCGCGGGTGATGTTGCCCGCCTCGCAGATCTTGGGCAGCAGCCAGCGCGCCTCGGCCCGGCCGGAATGACCGACCGAGAGCAGGAACCAGACCGCCGGGCCGAACTCGCCCCGTTCGCGCGGCGCAGAAGGCGCAGGGCCCACGCTTTCCGACAGCTCCTCGGGCGCCGGGCGCCCCTCGCGCCACAGCCGCACGAAGGCCGATGCGACCCGTTCCGCGCCGAAGCGGTCGAGCAGCGCGGCAGCCAGCCCCGCCTCCTCGCCCGGCGCATCGGCCAGTGCCGGATGATCCAGCATGCGTTCGTCGTCGCGGGCCTGCACCTCGTCGGCCGAGGGCGCCTTGCCCCAGTCCGCGACCAGCTTGGCGCGCTGCAAGAGCCGCTGCGCCCGCTTGTATTCCGCCGAGGGCACGATCAGCACCGAGGTGCCCTTGGCGCCCGCCCGGCCGGTGCGGCCGGAACGGTGCAGCAGCGTGTCGGGATTGGTCGGCAGGTCGGCATGGATCACCAGTTCCAGCCCCGGCAGGTCGATGCCGCGCGCCGCCACGTCGGTGGCGATGCAGACCCGCGCCCTTCCGTCGCGCAGGGCTTGCAGGGCATGGCTGCGTTCCTGCTGGGACAGTTCGCCCGACAGCGCCACGACCTTGAAGCCGCGATTGCCCATGCGCGCCAGCAGGTGGTTCACATTGGCGCGGGTCTTGCAGAAGATGATCGCCCGGCTGGCCTCGTAATAGCGCAGGGTGTTGAAGATCGCGTGCTCGCGGTCGCGGGTGGTCACCGACAGGGCGCGATATTCGATGTCGCCGTGCTGGCGCGCCTCGCCCATCGCCTGGATGCGCAGCGCGTCGCGCTGGAAATCGCGGGCCAGCGCCTCGATGGCCGGCGGCACGGTGGCAGAAAAGAGCAGCGTGCGCCGTTCGGCCGGCGCCGAGCCCAGGATGAATTCCAGATCCTCGCGGAAGCCCAGATCCAGCATCTCGTCCGCCTCGTCCAGCACGCAGGCGCGCAGGCCGGTCAGGTCCAGCGAGCCGCGCTCGATATGGTCGCGCAACCGGCCGGGGGTGCCGACGACGATATGCGCCCCGCGCTCCAGCGCCCGGCGCTCGGTGCGATAGTCCATGCCGCCGACGCAGGTGGCGATGCGCGCGCCCGCCTGCTCGTAAAGCCAGCCCAGCTCGCGCGCCACCTGCAAGGCCAGCTCGCGCGTCGGCGCAATGGCCAGCGCCAGCGGCCGGCCCGCCTCGGGCAGGCTGTCGCCGTCGAGGATGTCGCCGGCCATGGCCAGCCCGAAGGCCACGGTCTTGCCCGAGCCGGTCTGCGCCGAGACCAGCACGTCGCGGCCCCGCGCCTCGGGGGCCAGGGCGGCCTCTTGCACGGAAGTCAGGCTGGCATAGCCCTTGGCCGCCAGCGCCGCGGCCAGAGGCGCGGCAATATCATGTTCGTTCATCTTCTTCGCCAGAAAGGGGATGCGGGGGCGCATCCGGTGAAAGGCACCATTCCCCTTTGCGGCCGGGCCCTCCCAACGGCCCGCCGGCCCGGAACGCGGAGCCAAGCCGCCCGCCTATCCTGTCCCGGCCCGCAAGTCAAAGCGAAACTAGGGCCGCATCAGCTGATCCTCGGTCCAGCCGAGCCGCGCCATGTCCTCGGCCCGCACCGCCGCATCGTCGCCGACGATGAATTCGTCCAGCTGCGGCGGGACCGTGCCGGCCTGCGACAGCAGGCCATGCACCTGCCCGCGGTGATGGGTCTGGTGCTGGAACAGATGCGACAGCAGGTCGTCGCGGCGGTCGTGCTGGACGCGGGCGCCCCGGTCCACCGCCACGATTTCCGCCAGGGCGTCCGGCGTCAGCGCCGCGACCAGCGCCAGCAGGCGGTCGTCCATCCGCACCTGCCATTCGATCAGCCGTGCCAGGTCGGGGCAATCCCGCGCCTCGGCCAGCGCGGCCTCATCAAGCGGCCGGCCCTCCAGCGCGTCGATATAGAAGCGGTCAACCAGCAGGATATGGTTCAGCGTGGCGCGGATCGAGCCGAAGAAGGACGGGCGCGGCGCCTCATAGGCGCCGGGCGGCAGGGCGGCGCAGGCGCGATGCAGCCGGGCATTGGCCAGCCGGTTCATCTGCGCCAGCTTGCGCAGCATGCGCAGCATCAGGGTCATCGGGCACCTCCTGCCGCGATGATGCCGCGCGGCGCCCGCCGGGTCGAGCCTCTAGCGCCGAGGCCCGGCGGGATCGTGGCCCAGGCTGCGGCGGATCTCGGCCAGGAACAGCTGCAGCGCCGGCACCGGGTCGCGATGGTGATAGACGATATAAACCTCGGAGATCGGCGGATCGGGGCGGATCGGCAGGAAGGTCAGCGGTCCCGCCGTCAGCCTGGCGATGCCCGCGGGCACGATGCTGACCCCGAAGCCCGCGACGATCAGGCTGGGGATCGACTGCGCGTCCACCACCTGCTGCGAGACCCGGGGCCGATAGCCCGAGGCGACGATGCAGGCCATGACATAGGCGGCGAAATCGGAACTGTCGGGGCGCAGCACGACATGCTGGTCCTCGCGCAGGTCGTCGATCGAGACGCAGGTGCGCCCGGCCAGCCGGTGGTCGCTGCGCACCAGCGCCACCATCTCCTCGCGCCAGCCGTATTCATGGGCCAGCTCCTCGTCGCGCGGCACCGAACGGTTGAAGCTGACATCGGTGCGCCGGCTCAGCACCTCGGTGATCTGCGTGGCCGGGGTCTGTTCGTGGACGCGCAGGGTGATTCGCGGATGCAGCCGGGCGAAATGCGCCAGAAGCTCGGAGAGGCCCCCGCGCAGGATCGAGCCGGTTGCCCCGATTTCCAGCAAACCGTCCTGGCCCTGCTGGATTTCGCGGATCTCCTGCAGGCTGCGCTCATACTGGTCCAGCATGTTGCGCGCCCTAGGCAGAAACAGCGCGCCGGCCCGCGTCAGCGCCACCTTGCGGCTGGTGCGGTGGATGAGTTCCGCGCCCACCTCGCGCTCAAGTGTCTGGATTTGCGTGCTCAGCGGCGGCTGCGACATGTTCAGTCGCCGGGCGGCGCGGGTGAAGTTCAGCTCTTCGGCCAGGACGACGAAGCAGCGGAGCTGGCGCATTCTCATAGCATCACCGTATAGATCAGCGGTAAATCGATATTAGACACGGATGCAACATTCGCCAACAATCTTGGCATGAGGGGTCAGCCGCGACCGCGCGCCGCCGATGCGAGAGGAGACGCATCCGGAAGCGCGCCGGGCCGCGGCCCGCCCCTTCCGTCACAGGGAGGAACGGAAACACATGCCGAATTGGTCCAGGTCCTTGTTTGGACAGGTTTGCGTGGCGCTGGTGCTGGGGGTCCTCGCCGGCTTCTTCGCGCCGGAATTCGCCGCCAAGATGAAGCCGCTGGGGGACGGGTTCATCAAGCTCATCAAGATGCTGATCCCCGTCATCGTGTTCTGCGTCGTGGTGCATGGCATCGCCGGCGCGGGCGATCTGAAGAAGGTCGGCAAGGTCGGCGTGCGCGCCATCATCTATTTCGAGATCATCACCACCATCGCCCTGGCCTTGGGCATCGCGGTCGCCTATCTGTTCGGCCCCGGCCACGGCATGAACATCGACGTGAGCCAGCTCGATGCCTCGGCGCTGTCGGCCTATGTGGACCGCGCGCATGAAGTCACCAGCGGCGGCACCGTCGACTTCCTGATGAAGCTGATCCCGACCACGATGATCAGCGGCTTCGCCCAGGGCGACATCCTGCAGGTGCTGCTGGTCGCGATCCTGTTCGGCTGCGCCCTGTCGCTGGTGGGCGAACGCGGCAAGCCGCTGCTGCACATGATCGAGCTGACGGGTGACGTCACCTTCAAGGTCATGTATTTCATCGTCCGGCTGGCGCCGCTGGGCGTGTTCGGCGCCATCGCCTTCACCGTCGGGCAATACGGCATCGGCTCGCTGGCGCAGCTGGGCTATCTGGTCGGGCTGTTCTACGTCACCATCGCCATCTTCGTCTTCGTGGTGCTGGGCTTCGTGCTGCGGCTGTCGGGCTTCAGCATCATCAAGCTGCTGCGCTACATGCGCACCGAGGTCGGCATCGTCGCCGGCACCGCCAGCAGCGACGCGGTGCTGCCGCAGACCATGCGCAAGCTGGAGCATCTGGGCATCAAGGACTCGACCGTGGGCCTGGTGGTGCCGACCGGCTATTCCTTCAACCTCGACGCCTTCTCGATCTATCTGACGCTGGCGGCGGTGTTCATCGCCCAGGCGACCAACACGCCGCTGTCCACCACCGACCTGCTGGCCATCCTGGGCGTGGCGCTGGTGACGTCGAAGGGCGCGCACGGGGTGCCGGGCTCGGCCATCGTGATCCTGGCCGCGACGCTGGCCGCGATCCCGGCCATTCCCGCCATCGGGCTGGTGCTGGTGCTGTCGGTGGACTGGTTCATGGGCATCGCCCGGGCGCTGGGGAACTATCTGGGCAATTGCGTGGCCACCGTGGTCGTCGCCTCTTGGGTGGGCGATATCGACCGCGACCGCGCCCGCCGCATCCTCGACGGCGAGGACATGCCGACCCTGGACGTGCTGGACGAGGATGCGCCCATGTCGCAGCCGCAGCACGGGTAACGAGGTCCCTCGCGGATCGGCCGGGACCAGCGCGACGGACCCGGTCGCCCCGCCGAGAAGACGGCCTGCGCCTTCCCTCCCGATGGCGCAGGCCCTTTCATGTCAGGGCAGCCCGGTCGTGAAGCCTTCGTCGGTCAGGATGCCGATCAGCGCCTGCGCGGCCCGTGTGCGGTGGCGCCGCGGATTGGTCAGCAACGAGAACGGCCGCTCGGCCCCCGGCAGCGGCAGGGTGCGGATCCAGCCCGAGGCGGCCGGCCGCGCCACCGCGCGCTGCGACAGCACCGCAAGACACCGGCTGGAGGCGACCGCGCCCAGCACCGCCTCGTTCGAGGGCAGCTCCAGCGCCAGCGGCAGCGCGGAGACGGAAAGCCCCTGCCCGCCCAGCCAGGTCTCGAATTCCGACCGCGTGCCCGAACCCGGCTCGCGCAGCACCCAGCCTTGCGTGGCAAGCTCGGCCGGCGGCAGCGCCTCGCGCCCGGCCCAGGGATGCGCGGCGCCCATGACCAGCACCAGCCGGTCGCGCGCCACCACCTGCCGGTGCAGCTCGCCATGCGCCACCGCCCCTTCGACCAACCCCAGATCGGCGCCGCCCTCCTGCACCGCATCGGCGACCTGGGTGGTGTTGCTGACCGTCAGGCGCAGCTCGATTCCCGGATGCATCTCGCGCAGGGCCACCAACCGCGGCGGCAGCCAGTAGCTGGCGACGGTCTGGCTGGCATGGACCCGCAGCCGGCCGCGCGGCTCGCGCGCCAGATCCTCCAGCACCATCTCGGCGGTCTCGGCCCGGTCCAGCACGGCCCGGGCCTCGGCCATGAAGGCCTCGCCCGTCTCGGTCAGCACGATGCGCCGCCCCACCCGGTCGAAAAGCCGCACGCCATGCCGCGCCTCCAGCGCCGAGACGGCCGCGCTGACCGCCGATTGCGTCAGGTTCAGCGCCTCGGCCGCGCGGGTGACATGCTGGCGCTCGGCCACGGCCAGGAAGATGCGGAGCTGTTCCAGAGTCATGCACCACTCATAAGAAAAACCGAACGGTATGGCAAATACAATGCGATGGATTGAACGTCGTTTCAGGACCATGTTCCACCCCAAAGGCAAAGGAGCACGATCATGTCCTCGACCGACCAGGGCCAGCAAAATTCTCTTGCCGTCGCCGGCTGGCTGGGCGCCACCCTGCCGGGACTGGGGCTGACCCTCGCCATCGCGGTCGCCGCGACGGCGGTGCAGCGGCTCTCGGGCATCCCGGCGCTCAGCCCGCTGGTGGTGGCGATGGTGCTGGGCATGGCGCTGCGCAACCTCTTCGGCACGCCCGCGGCGGCGCGGCCGGGCATCGCCTTCTCGCTGCGCCGGGTGCTGCGCCTTGCCATCGTGCTGCTGGGCTTCCAGCTGACGCTGGAGCAGCTGCGCGCGGTGGGCCTGCCGGGGCTGGCGGTGATCTCGGTGACGCTGGCCGCGACCTTCCTGTTCACCAGATGGGCCGGGCGGGCGCTGGGGGTCGAGGCGCGGCTGGCCGAACTGATCGCGGCCGGCACCTCGGTCTGCGGCGCCTCGGCGGTGATCGCCACCAACACCGTCACCCGCGGCTCGGACGAGGACGTGGCCTATGCCATCGCCTGCGTGACGGTCTTCGGCTCGCTCTCGATGCTGGCCATGCCGCTGCTGGGCGAGATGATGGCGCTGGGGCCGGCGCATTACGGCATCTGGGTCGGCGCCACCGTGCACGAGGTGGCGCAGGTGGTCGGCGCCGGTTTCCAGCACGGGGCCGAGGCCGGGCAGGCCGCCACCGTCGCCAAGCTCAGCCGGGTGATCATGCTGGCGCCGCTGATCCTGGTGCTGGGCGCGCTGGCCCGCCGGGGCGGCAAGGCCGCGCATGGCGCGGCGCCGACGCCCTGGTTCGTGCTCGGCTTCGTCGCGGTGGTGCTGCTGAACAGCGCCCTGCCCCTGCCCGAGGCGCTGCAGGCCGAGGTCGTCGGCCTGACCGCCTTCCTGCTGACCATGGCGCTGGCGGCGATGGGGCTGGAAACCGACATCCGCAAGCTGCGGGCCAAGGGCATCCGGCCGCTGGCGCTCGGCGCGCTGGCCTGGCTGTTCATCTCGACCCTCGGCCTGGGACTGGTGGCGCTGATCTAGGCATTGAGCGCGGGCGCGGCCGCACCTAGATAAGGGGAAACCCCGCCGACCGGAGCCGCGATGCAGCCCGCCGACACCCGCCCGCTGACCCGGCGCGAGACCGAGGTGCGCCGCTTCGTCCGCGCCCGCTACGGGCTGCGCGGCACGCTGGCGCTGCATCGCCACGCCCTCGGCCTCGACCTGCTGCGCGCGCCGGTCAACGTCATGCTGTCGCCGCTGTTCCTGCTGGTGCGGCTGGTCGCGCCGCTGTTGCGGCGAATCGGGCTGGTCCGGGCGGGCGAATGGCTGTCGCGCCGGCAGATCTTCCTGAAATCCGACGTGGCCCAGCGGATCGAGGCGGATCTGGCCGGCTTCCTCGACGATCTGGCGGCAAAGGGCCTGGCCCCAAGGGCGCCGCCCGAGACCGTGGCCCGCGCCGTCTCGGACTATGCCGAGACCCGCAACGCGGTCTCCGAGATCACCACCTCGCTGCTGGTCCTGCTCTCGGGGCTGCTGCTGTTCCACCGCGCGACCCCCGGGGTGATCTCGCTGGCCGGGCCGATCGCGCATCTGCGGGCACAGGCGCAGGCGATCGAGAATTTCGCGCTGGGAAGCTGGGCCGGGCGGATGTGGTACGGCGCCTTCCCGCGCGAGCTTTCCACCCTGGACCTGCTGCTGACCGGCACGGTGCTGGCCATGCTGGCCTCGGTCCTGACCACCTTTGCCGGGCTGGCCGCC
Organism: Paracoccus sp. J39; assembly: GCF_000518925.1. NCBI lineage: Bacteria > Pseudomonadati > Pseudomonadota > Alphaproteobacteria > Rhodobacterales > Paracoccaceae > Paracoccus > Paracoccus sp. J39. The sequence continues at coordinate 97,217 of NZ_JAEN01000010.1, forward strand.
GATCCGATCCAGACGGCCGCCGGCATCCACCGCCGCCGCATCATGCGGCTGCTGCGCCGGCTGGACCGTGCTAAGACCGGACCCGGGATTGGTCGCGAACATGTGCTGGCGCGGCTGGGCGACCTTTCCGACGCGGCGCTGAGCCTGTGGCGCAGCTTGAGGGGCTAGAGAGACCCGCCAGCCCCGAGCCGACCGGACCCTTCACGCCAGGCCGTCGATCTGCGGGAACCCGGCCCCTGCCGCCCCAGCCTGTTCCGCGCATCCCCTGCGCGGCGCCTTCCGATGCCGGCCGGGACCCTCCAACCCCAAAGCAATGGGCCCGCCTTTCCGGCGGGCCCTTTCTTTCTTGCCGAAATATCCTCGGGGGGTCCGGGGGGCAGACAGCCCCCCGGCAGCCGCGCTCACTCCATGAAGAAGGCGAAGCGGATGACGAACAGCGCCGCCACCACCCAGGTCGCGGCATGCACCTCGCGCGCGCGCCCGGTCGCCAGCTTGATCGCGGCGTAGCTGACGAAGCCGAAGGCAAGCCCGTTGGCGATGGAATAGGTAAAGGGCATCATCAGCGCCGTCAGCACCGCCGGCGCGCTTTCGGTCACGTCGCTCCACTGGATTTCCTCGAACTCCCGCACCATCAGGCAGGCGACGTAAAGCAGCGCCGGCGCGGTGGCATAGGCCGGGACCGAGCCGGCCAGCGGCGCGAAGAACACCGCCAGCAGGAACAGCCCCGCGACGACCAGCGCCGTCAGCCCGGTGCGCCCGCCCGCCTGCACGCCCGAGGCGCTTTCGACATAGGCGGTGGTCGAGCTGGTGCCCAGCATCGAGCCGGCCAGGATCGCCGTCGAATCCGCCATCAGCGCCCGGCCGAGGTTCTTGTTGGTATGGGTCGGCCCCTCGGTCAGCAACCCGGCGCGCTTGGCCACGCCGATCAGCGTGCCGGTGGCGTCGAAGACCTCGACCAGCACCATGACCAGGATGACGTGGAAGATGCCCACGGTCAGCGCCCCCGCCACGTCGAGCTGCAGGAAGGTCGGCGCGATCGAGGGCGGCATCGAGATCACCCCGCCGAAGGGGCTGGCGCCGATGGCAATGGACACCACCGTGATGACCAGGATGCCGATCAGGATCGAGCCGCGCACCTTCAGCGCGTCCAGCGCCGCGATGATGAAGAAGCCGACGATGGCCAGCAGCGTGCCGGTCTGGGTCAGGTCGCCCAGGCCAACCAGCGTCGCCGGATTGTCCACCACGATGCCCGCGTTCTTCAGCGCGATCAGCCCCAGGAACATGCCGATCCCGGCGGCGATGGCGCTGCGCATGGATGTGGGAATGCCCGCGATCAGCCAGCGCCGGATGCCGGTCACCGACAGGAACAGGAATATCAGGCCCGAGATGAACACCGCCCCCAGCGCCTGCTGCCAGGTGAAGCCCAGCGTGCCGACCACGGTGAAGGCGAAGAAGGCGTTCAGCCCCATGCCCGGCGCCATGCCGATGGGCCAGTTGGCCCAAAGCGCCATGATCGCCGATCCCAGCGCCGCGGCAAGGCAGGTCGCGACGAAGACCGCATTGCGGTCCATGCCGGTCGAGGACAGGATCTCGGGGTTCACGAAGATGATATAGGCCATGGTCAGGAAGGTGGTGATCCCCGCGATCACCTCCGTCCTGATGCTGGTGCCATGGGCCGTCAGGCCGAATTGCTTGTCTAGCACGGTTCCTTCCCCTGGACTGATGCTGGCGCCGCTGGCCGTCAGGCCGGATTGCTTGTCTGGCATGGTTCCTCCCAATTGGCGGTTCGCCCGCCGTGCTGGCCAGAATATGCCCGGGCATCTTCAACGAGAATGCAAGGTATAGCGACAGAGTTTCAACGAGATGTTTATAAACAGGGATTTTCAAGAAAATCTTGGTTCTGTTTATGGCAATTCGCGGGTTGCCTGAATGGGCGGCAGGGTGATGAGTGCTAGTGAGCCAGAAAAGGGAAAGGGAAGCAAGCGATGCGATACAGCCGCGACATGATCGGTTACGGGGCACGGACGCCGGACCCCAAATGGCCCGGGAACGCCCGGATCGCGGTGCAGATCGTCATCAATTACGAGGAAGGCGGCGAGAACAGCATCGAGCATGGCGACGCCGCCTCGGAAGCCTTCCTGTCCGAGATCATCGGCTGCCAGCCCTGGCCGGGCCAGCGGCACTGGAACATGGAATCGATCTACGACTACGGCGCGCGCGCGGGCTTCTGGCGCCTGCACCGGCTGCTGAAGGACGTGCCGGTGACCATCTACGGCGTCGCCACCGCGCTCGAGCGCGCGCCCGAGCAGGTCGCCGCCATGCAGGAGGCCGGCTGGGAGATCGCCACCCACGGCCTGAAATGGATCGACTACCGCGATATCCCGCGCGAGGTCGAGGCCGAGCATATCGCCCGCGCCATCGAACTGCACACCCGCGTCACCGGCGAGCGGCCGCGCGGCTTCTACCAGGGCCGCACCTCGATGAACACCGTGGCCCTGGGCTGCGAGGAGGGCGGCTTCGAATACCTGGCCGACACCATCGCCGACGACCTGCCCTATTGGCATGTCCATAACGGCAAGCCGCAGCTGATGGTGCCCTATACCATGGACGCCAACGACATGCGCTTCTCCTCCGGCCAGGGCTTCGGCACCGGGGTCGAGTTCTTCGACTACCTGCGCGACAGTTTCGACGTGCTCTATGCCGAGGGCGAGGCCGGGGCGCCGAAGATGATGTCCATCGGGCTGCATTGCCGCCTGGCCGGCCGTCCGGGCCGCGCCATCGCGGTGCAGAAATTCATCGAACACGCCCGCAAGCATGAGGGCGTCTGGTTCGCCACCCGGCTCGACATCGCGCGGCATTGGGCCAGGACGCATCCCTACCAGCCGAAGCAGCGCCCCTCGCAGATGGAGCGCGCGGAATTCGTCGAGACATTCGGCGGCGTCTACGAGCATTCCCCCTGGATCGCCGAGCGGGTCTGGGAAGGCGAGATGGGCGCCATCCACGACACTCCGGCCGGGCTGGCGGCGCGCATGGCGCAGGTGTTCCGCAGCGCCTCGGACGAGGAGCGGCTGGGCGTGCTGCGGGCGCACCCGGACCTGGCCGGCAAGCTGGCCGCGGCCAAGCGCCTGACCGCCGACAGCACCGCCGAGCAGGCCAGCGCGGGCCTCGACAGCCTGACCGATGCCGAGCGCGCCGAGTTCGACCGGCTGAACACGGCTTATGTGGAAAAGCACGGCTTCCCCTTCATCATCGCGGTGCGCGACCACGACAAGCCGGGGATCATGGCCGCGATGCGCCGGCGCATCGACAACGACACCGCCACCGAGCGCGCCGAGGCCGAGCGCCAGGTCAGCCGCATCGGCGCGCTGCGCCTGCAGCAGATCCTGGGCGACGCCTGAGCCCCGCCGCCCGCCTGCCGCCATGGCGGGCGGGAACCGCCACAGACGGACCGGGCCAGTGCGATCCCGGCGCAACGGAGACCTGAAATGACCGCCAAGACCCCGACCTATGCCGGGCCCTTCGCCGGCCTGCCGCCGCAGACCGACCTGTCCACCGACACCGCCATCTTCACCGAGGCCTATGCCGTCATTCCCGCCAGCACGATGCGCGACATCGTCACCAGCTTCCTGCCGGGCTGGACGGGGATGCGGATGTGGATGATCGCCCGGCCGCTCTCGGGCTTCGCCGAGACCTTCAGCCAGTATATCGTCGAATTGCAGCCGCAGGGCGGCTCGGACCGGCCCGAGGACGATGCGGGCGTGCAGGCGGCGATCTTCGTCACCGAAGGCGCGCTGAGCCTGACCATCGACGGCCAGGCGCATGAGCTGGAGCCCGGCGGCTTCGCCTATATCCCGGCCGGCATGGCCTGGTCGGTCCGGAACGGCGATGCGACCTCGCGCTTCCACTGGTGGCGCAAGCGCTGGCAGCCGGTGGAAGGGCTGGAAAAGCCCGAGGTGATCATCGCCAACGAGCGCGACATCGCCCCGATCCCGATGCCGGACACCAATGACAGCTGGGCCACCACCCGTTTCATGGATCCGGCGGACCTGCGCCACGACATGCATATCACCATCGTGACCTTCGAGCCGGGCGGCTCGATCCCCTTCGCCGAGACGCATGTGATGGAGCACGGGCTGTTCGTGATCGAGGGCAAGGCGGTCTATCGGCTGAACCGCGACTGGGTCGAGGTCGGCCCCGGCGACTTCATGTGGCTGCGCGCCTTCTGCCCGCAATGCTGCTATGCCGGCGGGCCGGGGAATTTCCGCTATCTGCTTTACAAGGACGTGAACCGGCACGCGCCGATCTGGAAGTAAGGGGGCTCTGCCCCCCGCCGCTGCGCGGCTCCCCCCGGGGTATTTGGAAAACCGAGAAGGCCGGTCAGCGGGCGTGTCAGCGGGCGCGGCGGAAGGTCAGGTTGATGCGGGCGGCGCCGGTCAGCGGGTGCTCCCCCGGCTTCAGGGTCAGGATGCCGTGCCAGTTCAGCCGCGCCGGGCCGCCCCAGACCACCACGTCGCCGTGGGTCAGCGCGTGCTTCGCCACCGGGTCGCCGCGCTGCGGCCCGCCGAACTGGAAGGTCGCCGGCAGGCCCAGCGAGACCGAGACGATGGGCGCGGCCATGTCGGCCTCGTCGCGGTCCTGGTGCAGGCCCATCCTTACCCCCGGCCGATAGCGGTTGATCAGGCAGGCATCGGGCCGGAAGCCGGGGAAGCCGGCCCGGGCGGCGGCTTCTTCCGCCAATTGCCGGAAGCGCGGCGGCATCTCGGGCCAGGGCCGGCCGGTCAGCGGGTCGCGCGGTTCGTAGCGATAGCCGCGGCGGTCGCTGACCCAGCCGAGCGCGCCGCAATTCGTCATCTCGACGCCGATCCTGCGCCCGCCGGGGGTCTGCATCTGGCGGAAGGGCGAGAGCCCGGCGATGCGCGCGACATCATCGAGGAGAGCCGGGTCGGGCGCGAAGCCGCGCAGGATCATGGCGCCGGGACCGAGGGGCTCGTCGCGGCGGGTTCCGAACAGGTCTGGCTCCATGTTGCCCTCCCACGGGATTGTCATGTGCTGCGGCTTGACCTGGGGCCTGACGATGGCTTTCAAGTCGGGTCACAGCAAAGGATTCCTGCCATGCGCCGCCCCCTTGCCGCAATCGTCCTGGCGCTGCTTTGCGCCCTGCCCCTGGTGCCGGTTCAGGCGCAGGATCACGGCGGGCCCGAGGTCGCGGCAATCAAGGAAGCGGTGTTCAACGGCCCCGGCCTGCCGGTGATGGGCAATGAGCGGGGCGATACGGTGCTGGTCGAGTTCTCGGATTACAATTGCGGCTTTTGCCGCAAGAGCGCGCCGGAGGTGGCAGCGCTGCTGCAAGCGGATCCGGGCGTGCGGCTGGTGGTGCATGAGATCCCGATCTTCGGCGAGGGCTCGCGCTTTGCCGCCGAGGCGGCGCTGGCCGCGCAGGCGCAGGGCAAGTATCCCGAGTTTCACCGGGCCCTGATGGCGATGCGCGGCAAGGCCGAGAAGGCCTCGGTGCTGCGCGTCGCCCGCGAGGTCGGGCTGGACGTGGCGCGGCTGCAGCGCGACATGCAGGCGCCCGAGATCACGCAGAGGATCGAGCGCTCGCTGAAACTGGCCGACGAGATCGGGCTGGTCGGCACGCCCAGCTTCATCGCCGGGGACCGGGCGGTGTTCGGCTATCTGGGCAAGGAGGACCTGGCCGAACTGGTGGCCGAGGCGCGCGGCGCGCGATAGCGCGCGCCTTTCGCCCTCAGGTGCGGATGTCGACGCCGAGATGCTTGGCGACGGTGAAGATGTCCTTGTCGCCGCGGCCCGACAGGTTCACCACCATGATGTGATCCTTGGGCAATTCGGGCGCGATCTTGACGACATGGGCCAGCGCATGGCTGGGCTCCAGCGCCGGGATGATGCCTTCCAGCCGGCAGAGGGTCTGGAAGGCCGCCAGCGCCTCGTCATCGGTCACGCTGACATATTCGGCGCGGCCCTGCTCCTTGAGCCAGGCATGTTCCGGGCCGATGCCGGGATAGTCGAGCCCGGCGCTGATCGAATGGCCTTCCAGGATCTGCCCCTCGTCGTCCTGCAGGAGATAGGTGCGGTTTCCGTGCAGCACGCCGGGGCGGCCGCCGGTCAGGCTGGCGCAATGCTGCATGCGCGCGTCGACGCCCTTGCCGCCGGCCTCGACGCCGATGATGCGCACCGAGGGATCGTCGAGGAAGGGGTGGAACAGGCCCATGGCGTTCGAGCCGCCGCCGATCGCCGCGACCACGCTGTCGGGCAGCCGCCCTTCGCCCTCCTGCTCGGCCAGTTGCCGGCGGGTCTCGCGGCCGATGATGCATTGGAAGTCGCGCACCATGGCCGGATAGGGATGCGGGCCGGCCACCGTGCCGATGCAATAGAAGGTATCGCGCACGTTCGTCACCCAGTCGCGCAGCGCGTCGTTCATCGCGTCCTTGAGCGTGCCGCGGCCAGAAGTGACCGGCACCACCTCGGCGCCCAGAAGCCGCATGCGGAAGACGTTTGGCGCCTGGCGCTCGACGTCATGGGCGCCCATGTAGACGATGCATTTCAGCCCGAAGCGGGCGCAGACCGTCGCCGTCGCCACGCCGTGCTGGCCGGCGCCGGTCTCGGCGATGATGCGGGTCTTGCCCATGCGGCGCGCCAGCAGGATCTGGCCCAGCACGTTGTTGATCTTGTGGCTGCCGGTGTGGTTCAGCTCTTCGCGCTTGAGGTAGATCTTCGCGCCGCCCAGTTCCTCGGTCAGGCGCGGGGCGAAATAGAGCGGGCTGGGGCGGCCGACGTAATGCTTCCACAGATCGTCCATTTCGGCCCAGAAGCTCGGGTCGTCCTTGGCGCGGTCGTACTCCGCTTCGAGGTCGAGGATCAGCGGCATCAAGGTCTCGCTGACGAAGCGGCCGCCGAAGATGCCGAAGCGGCCCTGTTCGTCCGGGCCGGTCATGAAGCTGTTGATGAGGTCTTCGGCCATGGCTCTCCTCGCGGCGCGGTCGGAATGAGTATTTGGGAAACGGTGAAAGCCCGTCAGAGGGGTTTCTTATATCCGATATGGGAAGGGGTAAAGCCGAGCCTGTCGTAGAAGCGATGCGCGTCGGCCCGGCTGCGGTTGGTGGTGAATTGCAGAAGCCGGCAGCCGGCGGCGCGGGCGCGCGCCTCGGCATCGCGGATCAGCGCCTCGCCGACGCGCCGGCCGCGCAGGTCGGGACGGACGCGCACCCCCTCGATCTGGGCGCGGCGGGCGGCGGAGAGCGACAGGCCGGAGATGACGGTGATCTGGTAGCAGGCGACCACCTCGTCCCCGATCACCCCGACGATCAACTGGTTGCCCGGTTCCTTCTGCATCGCCTCCCAGGCGGCGAGATAGGGGCCGAGCTCGTCGCCCTCGCGCGCCTGGCCCAGCATATCGTCGCGCAGAAGCGCAAGGACAGCGGGAACCTCGTTGCACCGGGCCTCGCGGAAGGCGACGGCCGCGGTCACAGGACCGGCGCCGTGGCGCGGGCGATGAAGCGGCGGATGCGCTCGGGGTCCTTGACGCCGGGGGCGCTTTCGACGCCGGAGGAGACATCGACCGCCGGCGCGCGGGTCAGGCGGATCGCCTCATGCACGTTCTCGGGGGTCAGGCCGCCGGCGAGCAGCCAGGGCTTGAGGATCTGCCGCCCGGCCAGCAGCCGCCAGTCGAAGGCAAGGCCGTTGCCGCCCGGCAGCACGGCATCCTTCGGCGGCTTGGCGTCGATCAGCAGCATGTCGGCCACGAGGCCGTAGTCCCAGAGCGCATCCAGATCCTGCGCCTCGGCCACGCCCACCGCCTTCATCACCGGCAGGCCGGTGCGCGCCTTGACCTCGGCCACCCGGGCGGGGGTCTCGGCGCCGTGCAGCTGGATCAGGTCCAGCGGCACCCGGGCCAGCACTGCATCCAGCGCCGCGTCATCGGGATTCACGAACAGGCCCACCTTGGCCACGCCCAGCGGCACCTGCGCGGCAAGCTTCGCCGCCGCCTCGGGCAAGACATGGCGCGGTGATTTCGGGAAGAAGACGAAGCCGACATAGCGCGCCCCGGCCCCGACCGCCGCGGCGAGGCCGGCGGCCTCGGTCAGGCCGCAGATCTTGACGGAAACGGCCATGGCATCAGCGCGGCGCGGGCAGCGACGAGCCCGAGCCCGCAGGCGCCGCCGGCTTGCGCGCCGCCTCGTCCAGGATCGCCAGCACGTCGTCGCGCGGCGCGGCATGGGTGCGGCGCAGATCCCCGACTTCGCGCTGCAGCTGCGCGAGGTCATGCGCCCGGCGGCTGGATTCGGCGCGCAGATGCGATTCGCGCAGCCATTCCCAGACCAGCCCGACCAGCACGCCGAAGACCATGGCCAGGAACAGCGCGACAAAGGCCGGCATGGTCAGCGACCAGCGCCCGCCGGCGAACTGGGCCAGGCTTTCCGGCATCAGGCTGATGGTGACGAGATCGCGGTTCGCCGCAGCCAGCAGCATCAGCACGATGGCCAGAATGACGATGAAGAAGATCCGGATCGCGCGCATGCCTTACCCCGCAGAGATTGTCGCCGGCAATCTGGCCTATTCGGCGCCGCCGTTCAACCGCTCGCGCAGGAGCTTGCCGGTCTTGAAGAAGGGCACATGCTTTTCGTCCACGCTGACGGTTTCGCCGGTGCGCGGATTGCGGCCCTGCCGCGCGTCGCGCTTCTTGACCGAGAAGGCGCCGAAACCGCGCAACTCGACCCGGTCGCCGCGGGCCATGGCGTCGATGATCTCCTCGAACACGGTGTTCACGATCCGCTCGACGTCGCGCTGGAACAGGTGCGGGTTTTCCTCGGAGATTTTCTGGATCAGTTCGGATCGGATCATTGCGGTTCCTGTCTGGGTGTTCCAACAAACTCCTGCCGCCCGATCATAGGGCAGACATCGCGGCATTCAATGTCAGAACGCATTCCGGCCGGATTGGTTACCGTGTTTTTCAAGCCTTTATGGTTCAGTCGGCGGAAATGCGCAATGAAAAGCGCCCCCGGATCGCTCCGGGGGCGCAAGGTTCGGCCGATGCGAGGCTCAGCCGCGGCCCTTGAGCGCGGCGCCCAGGATGTCGCCCAGCGAGGCACCCGAATCCGAGCTGCCATACTGTTCGACGGCTTCCTTCTCTTCGGCGATCTCGCGCGCCTTGATCGACAGGCCCAGGCGGCGGGTCTTGGTGTCGATGTTGGTGACGCGGACGTCGACATGGTCGCCGACCTGGAAGCGCTCGGGGCGCTGGTCCTGACGGTCGCGGGCCAGGTCCGAACGACGGATGAAGGACTTCATGCCGTTGTATTCGACCTCGATGCCGCCGTCCTCGATCGCCGTCACGGTGACGGTGATGACCGAGCCGCGCTTCACGCCCTCGACCGCTTCGGCCATGGCGTCGTTTTCCAGCGCCTTGATCGAGAGCGAGATGCGCTCCTTCTCGATGTCGACTTCCTGGACCACGGCCTTCACCACGTCGCCCTTGCGGAAGTCCTGGATGGCTTCCTCGCCGCGGGTGTCCCAGCTGATGTCCGACAGGTGCACCATGCCGTCGATATCGCCTTCCAGGCCGACGAACAGACCGAATTCGGTGATGTTCTTGACCTCGCCCTCGATGACGGTGCCGACCGGATGGGTCTCGGCGAAGACTTCCCACGGGTTGCGCATGGTCTGCTTGAGACCCAGCGAAACGCGGCGCTTGGCCTCGTCGATCTCCAGCACCATAACGTCGACTTCCTGCGAGGTCGAGACGATCTTGCCGGGATGGACGTTCTTCTTGGTCCAGCTCATTTCCGAGACGTGCACCAGGCCCTCGACACCGGCTTCCAGCTCCACGAAGGCGCCGTAATCGGTGATGTTGGTCACGCGGCCGGTATGGACCGAGCCGATCGGGAACTTCGAGGCCACGGTATCCCACGGATCGGCCTGCAGCTGCTTCATGCCCAGGCTGATGCGGTGGGTGTCCTTGTTGATCTTGACGACCTGGACCTTGACGGTCTCGCCGATCGACAGGATCTCGGACGGGTGGTTGACGCGGCGCCAGGCCATGTCGGTGACGTGCAGCAGGCCGTCAACACCGCCCAGATCGACGAAGGCGCCGTATTCGGTGATGTTCTTGACCACGCCCTCGACCGTCTGGCCTTCGGTCAGGTTGGCGATGACCTCGGCGCGCTGTTCGGCGCGGGACTCTTCCAGGATGGCGCGGCGCGACACGACGATATTGCCGCGGCGGCGATCCATCTTGAGGATCTGGAAGGGCTGCTTCAGGCCCATCAGCGGGCCGGCGTCGCGCACGGGGCGGACATCGACCTGACTACCGGGCAGGAAGGCCACGGCGCCGCCCAGGTCGACGGTAAAGCCGCCCTTGACGCGGCCGAAGATGGCGCCTTCGACGCGCTCTTCCGCGGCATAGGCTTTCTCCAGGCGGTCCCAGGCCTCTTCGCGGCGGGCTTTCTCGCGCGAGATGCTGGCCTCGCCGCGGGCGTTCTCGACGCGGTCGAGATAGACCTCGACCTCATCGCCGATGGCGATGGCGGGGGCTTCGCCGGGATTTGCGAATTCCTTGAGATCGACGCGGCCTTCCATCTTGTAGCCGACGTCGATGATGGCCTGGCCCGCCTCGATGGCGATGACCTTGCCCTTGACGACCGAGCCCTCTTCGGGCGTGTCGATGGCGAGGCTTTCGTTCAGGAGGGCCTCGAATTCCTCCATGGTCGCTTTAGCGCACATATAGATCCAGTTTCCTTTTCGATCATTGCTGGCCATGCGGTTGGCTCCGCCGGTCTTTTTGTAGATGCAGGGATAAGCGCATAAGGGTCGCGGCATACGCCCGACCCTGTTGAAGCGGCCCGTTATGGCCCCATCGCTTGCCCTGACGGGCGCGATATAGCCCTCATTCGCCGTTCTGGCAAGCGCCGAGACCGGGGAAATGCGCCCGGATCTCGCGCTCGAGCAGCGCCACAAGCGCGGCCGCGGGCATGGGACGGGCGCGCGGCGCCCCGGTTCCGGCCCATTGCGCCGCGTAATCCGAGCCGCCAGCCACCGCCTGCAGCCGCTTGGCCGCGTCATAGGTGATCGGGTAATCCGGCAGCGGCGGCGCGTCCTCGGCCTCGCCCAGCGCCGTCAGCCGGTTGGCGAGGCCGCGCGCCGGACGGCCGGAAATGGCGCGGGTCATCACCGTGTCGCCCGGCTTCGCATCGGCAAGCCGGGCGCGATAGGCGTCGTTCGCCGCCGATTCCGGACAGGCGACGAAGGCGGTGCCCATCTGCACCGCGGCCGCGCCCGCCCCGAGGCAGCGCGCGGCATCGGCGCCGTCCATGATGCCGCCGGCGGCGACCAGAGGCAGGCCCAGGTCGCGCAACTCGCGCAGCAGCGCCTCGGTCGCAAGCCGGTCGTCGGGGCCGTCGGGATCGAAGATGCCGCGATGCCCCCCGGCCTGGTAGCCCTGGGCGATGATCAGGTCGAGCCCGGCCTCGCGGATCGCCAGCGCCTCGGCCCGAGAGGTCGCGGTGGCGCCCAGGGTGGCGCCGCTGTCGCGCAGCGCGGCGATGTGCCCGGCCGGCGGCAGGCCGAAATGGAAGGTGACCAGCACCGGCCGCGCCGCCAGCACCGCGCGCAGCATCTCCTCATCTTCAAGGAAGCTGCGATAGATCTCCTCGATCCGGGCCGGGGGCTCGGCGCCGAAGCGGCGGAACTCGGGCGCCAGGTAGTCGAGCCAGCCCGCCTCGCGCGCCGGATCGGCCTGGGCGGGGCGGTGGCAGAACAGATTGACGCCATAGCGGTCCGAGCCCAGCCGCCCCTGCGTCTCGGCCATCATCGCCGCGGCCTGGGCCGCCGTGGCGGCGGCCACGCCGATCGAGCCCATCCCCCCTGCCCGGCTGACCTCGGCGGCAAGAAGCGGTGTCGCCGTGCCGGCCATCGGCGCCTGGATCACCGGCACCCGCAGATCGGAAAGCTGGAAACGCCGGTTCATGCCCTTGCCTCCTGCGCGCGGGCCCCTGCCTCCTGCGCGCGGGCGATGGCGTGGGCCACGGCCTCGTCGATGCTCATCTCGGTGGTGTCGAACAGCAGCGCATCCTCGGCCGGGCGCATCGGCGCCACGTCGCGGGCGGCGTCGCGGGCGTCTCGCTCGCGCAGCTCGGCCAGGATGCGCGCCTCGTCGGCGCCCAGTTCCAGCGCCCGGCGGCGGGCGCGGGTCTCGTCGCTGGCGGTGACATAGAGCTTCAGCTCGGCCCCGGGGCAAATCACCGTGCCGATGTCGCGCCCGTCCAGCACCGCGCCCGGCTCGGAGCGGGCAAAGCGGCGCTGGAACTCGACCAGCGCCGCGCGCACCTCGGGGATGGCGGCGACGCGGCTGGCGGCCTGCCCGGCCTCGGCGCTGCGCAGGTCGTCGCGGGCCAGGTCCTCGGGGACCAGCGCGCGGGCGGCGGCGACCGGATCGCCGCCCTTGGCGCCGACCGCGCGATAAAGCAGCCCGGTGTCCAGATGGGCGAAGCCGAAATGCCGGGCAAGCGCCCGCGCGATGGTTCCCTTGCCCGAGGCGGCGGGTCCGTCGATGGCGATGGTGAAGGGCATATCCTCGGGGGTCCTCGGGTTCTGGCGGCGGCGGCCCGGCGCAGACCTCGGTCCGGAGTCGCGCATGCCGGCCCAGCCGCGAATGCACGAGAAACCGTCAAGGATGCCGGCCGGACGGCGGCCCGTCCGCAACTGGATCTTGGTGCCGGTTGCAGGAATCGAACCCGCGACCTTCTGATTACAAATCAGCTGCTCTACCAGCTGAGCTAAACCGGCATCCTGCCCGTTCCGTAGCGCCTCACGGGCGCGGGCGCAAGCTTGGCGTGGCCGGTCAGGCGGTGACGATGCGCACCGTCTCGACCAGCCGGGCGGGGTCGAGCGGATGCGGCAGCCAGCCCGCAGCCCCGGCATTGCGGGCGCGGGTCTTGAGCTCGGGCGCGGCCGAGACCGCCATGACCAGGATCGGGATCGCCCGCAGCCGGTCGTGGCGCCGCACCGCCTCGATGAAGCCGAAACCGTCCAGCTGCGGCATGTTGAGGCCGGTCAGGATGGCGTCCGCCGGACCCGCCTCCAGCGCGGCCAGCCCCTCGGCGCCGTCGGCGGCCCGCCGCACCACCATCCCGGCCGCCTCCAGCATAGCGGCCACCTGCTCGCGCAGTTCGCTGTTGGCATGCTGGACCAGCACCGTCAGCGCCATCTCGGGCCCCTGCCACCACACCGTCGTCGTTCCATGCCGTCCTCCGAATCCGAACCGTTGCTTGCAAGATGGCGCAGAAGAATTAAGCTTCGGTTGACGCGCGTGCCCGAACCACCCGGCGATCCCTCATCCCTGCGGGTTTCTTGCGCGGGCCGGCGCATTTCCCGCCGCCGGGGCTTGCATTCGCGGCGGGAAGGGACTATTTCGCGCGCACTTCACAGGCGGGGTCGGGCCCCGGAGGGAGACATCCTTCGACGGTCCACCGGTTGGGGCTAGCCCCTGAAAGCCCCGCCAAGGCGCAAACCGGAAAGGACATGGACATGGCGCTTCCCGAATTCTCCATGCGTCAGCTGCTTGAAGCTGGCGTTCATTACGGCCACCAGACCCAGCGCTGGAACCCCCGCATGGCCGAGTTCATCTATGGTGAACGCAACGGCATCCACATCGTCGACCTGACCCAGACCGTGCCGATGCTGGACGCGGCGCTGCAGGTCGTGCGCGACACCGTCGCCAAGGGCGGCCGGGTTCTGTTCGTCGGCACCAAGCGCCAGGCCCAGAAGGCCGTGGCCGAGGCCGCCGAGAAATCGGCCCAGTATTACATGAACCACCGCTGGCTGGGCGGCACGCTGACCAACTGGAAGACCGTCTCGCAGTCGATCCAGCGCCTGAAGGCGCTCGACGAGACGCTGTCCTCGGGCGCCGAGGGCCTGACCAAGAAAGAGCGGCTGCAGATGGAGCGCGAGCAGGCCAAGCTGCAGGCCTCGCTGGGCGGCATCCGCGAAATGGGCGGCCTGCCGGACCTGCTGTTCGTCATCGACGTGAACAAGGAAGACCTGGCCATCCTGGAAGCCAAGAAGCTGGGCATCCCGGTCGTCGCCGTGGTCGATACCAACTGCTCGCCCAAGGGCGTCGACTACATCATTCCGGGCAATGACGACGCCGCCCGCGCCATCGCGCTGTATTGCGACCTGGCCTCGCGCGCCGCGCTGGACGGCATGACCGCCCAGATGGGCGCCGCCGGCGTGGACCTGGGCGCGCTGGAAGCCGGCGTCGAGGAAGAGCTGGCCGGCGAGACCGCCGAAGAAGCCGCCCAAGCCTGATTTCGGAGGGGCCCGAGCCCCGGGCCCGGCACTCCGCAAGGGGTTTACGGAACGTTCATCAGGCGGGGATAAACCCCGCCTGACGCATTGAAAAGCAAGGAGACACCCGAATGGCTATCACCGCTGCGATGGTGAAGGACCTGCGCGAGACGACCGGCGCGGGCATGATGGACGCCAAGAAGGCGCTGACCGAAACCGGCGGCGACATGCAAGCCGCCATCGACTGGCTGCGCACCAAGGGCCTGGCGAAAGCCGCCAAGAAGGCCGACCGCGTCGCCGCCGAGGGTCTGATCGGGGTGCAGGTCAAGGCTGGCCGTGGCGTCGCGGTCGAGATCAACTCGGAAACCGACTTCGTCGCCAAGAACGCCGATTTCCAGCAGCTGGTGCGCGAAATCACCGCCGTGGCGCTGGAAACCGCCACCGATGTCGAGGTGCTGCGGGCCACGCATCTGAACGGCAAGCCGGTCGCCGACGTGCTGACCGACGCCATCGCCCGCATCGGCGAGAACATGACCCTGCGCCGGATGCATGCGCTGGAAGGCGATACCGTCGTCTCTTACGTCCATAACGCCGCGGCCGAGGGCCTGGGCAAGATCGGCGTGCTGGTGGCGCTGAAGGGCGATGCCGAGAAGGCGCAGGCGATCGGCAAGCAGTTCGCCATGCATATCGCCGCGACCAACCCGGTCTCGCTGTCGGAAGCCACGCTGGACCCGGCGCTGCTGGCGCGCGAGCTGGAAGTGCAGACCGCCAAGGCCCTGGAAGAGAATGCCGCCTCGGCCAAGCCGAAGCCCGAGGCCGTGATCCAGAACAACATCATCCCCGGCCGGATGAAGAAGTTCGTGGCCGAGAACACGCTGCTGGGCCAGCCCTTCGTGGTCAATCCCGACGTCACCGTCGAGCAGGCCGCGAAAGAAGCCGGCGTCGAGATCACCGGCTATGCCCGGGTGATGGTCGGCGAAGGCATCGAGAAGAAGGAAGAGGATTTCGCCGCCGAGGTCGCCAAGACCCGCGCCGGCGCCTGATCCCGCCCCTGACGCAGAACGAAAGACGCCGGCCCCGCGGGACCGGCGTCTTGCATTGCGCGGCCCGGCTGGCCACGGCGCGGCGGCGGTCAGCCGTCGCTGTTCAGGGCCCGCTGCAGATGCCCGGACGGATGCAGGCCCGGCGCGTGCCAGGGCTCGAGCCGCGCCCCATCCTGCAGCGATGCGGCGGAGGCCCGGGCCACCGGCGAGCGGGGCGCGCCGTGATCGACAAAGATCTGCTTGCGGCTGGTAGCCAGCAGGATGGCCTGCGCCGTGGTCCTTGCCCCCAGCGCCTTGCGCGCCAGGCGCAGATGCTTCTCGACCGTGGCCGGGGTGACGTCCAGCAGCTCGGCGATTTCCTGCGTGGTGCGGCCGACCGAGATGCATTCCAGAACCTCGCGCTGGCGCAGGGTCAGCACGCAGTCGGGCTCGGCATAGGGCAGGCTCGATAGCCGCAGATGCATCAGCCCGCTCACCGCCTCGATCATCCGGCCATGCTGCGACCAGAGCTCGTCGAGCTTGTCCTGCCGCATCCCGATCGGACCGCCGAGGATGATGCCGGCGCGGATGCGCTCGACCCTGTCACCCAGGCCGATGGCATAGCCCGCGACATGGCCGTAGCGCGCGAACAGGTCCAGCGCCCGCTCCTCGCACGGGGTCAGCCGGCCGGCCAGGCGGCGCTGGTGCATCCAGTCCCAGCTTTCGCTTCCCTGGTTGCCGACCAGCCACAGATGCATCGGCAGGCTCTCGACCAGGTCCAGCGAGACCAGCTCATGCCAAAGGTGCGGCGAATAGCTGGACAGCACGAGGCTGTCGTCACGCATCCGGTCGCAAGAAGCCTCGAGTATCCGCACCGCGCGATAGGCAACATTCGGGAAGCCCAGGTCGGTCAGCCGTTCGACATAATGTTGCCAGACGGCCTGCACCGAGCGCGCCGCAAGGATGACCTCCATGTCTTTCAGCACTTCCATGTTTTTACTGCGCTCTTTCCCCAAAAACCCTTTAGAATAAATTGCACCAGCGCCGATGCCTTTGAAATATTATTGCCAATACCCCGGACGGGATCAATGCATCAGGCAGAAATTTGCAAGGTGACGTAAGGTTAACTTATTTAAAGGAAACCTTTCAACAGATTGATCTGGAAAGACATATGGCGATTGCGCAATGACGATGGGGCAAGTCGTCCTAATTGCCGAATCGCATTCCGGCGGCCTGCAAGCAGGTGGTTTTCCTGATCCGGATTGCTGGTTACTGTGCCGCCGGAAACGAGTCGGGAGTTGCGCGCGCATGCAGGTCGTCTTTCATTGCGGGGTTCACGGCACCGATCTTTACCGCATGGTCAAGACACTGTTGCAAAACCGGGACTGGCTGCTGCGCAACGGGGTCGAGCCGGTGACGCCGAACCGCCATCGCGACGTGTTCAACGAGGCGCTGAACGCGCTGAGGGGCGGCCCGGCCACGGCCGAGATGGAGCAGGTCATGCTGGACGCCATCCTGGACCTGGACGATCCGCGCCGCATCATCTGCAGCACGCCCACCTTCCTGGGCAAGGCGGCGCGGGCGATCTCGCCCGAGGGGCTCTATGTCGCGGCGGGCGAGAAGATGGCGGCGCTGGCCAATCTGTTCCCCAGCGCCGAGATCGAGTTCTTCATGGCGCTGAAGAACCCGGCCACGCTGATCCCCTTCATCCTGTCGCAGGAAGGCAGCGGCACCTATGCCGAGCTGATGGACGGGGTCGATCCCGAGGCGCTGCGTTGGGCCCCGGCGATCCGGCGCATCCTGGCCGCCCTGCCCGACCGGCGGCTGGTGGTCTGGTGTCACGAGGACACCTCGCTGATCTGGCCCGAGGTGGTGCGCCGCATCTCGACCATGCCGGCGGACGTGCCGCTCAAGGCCGGGCTGCAGATCCTGGGCGACATCCTGCATCCGGACGGCATCCGCATGATCCGCGACGCGATGGCGCAGGAAGAGCGGCTGACCGTCAGGAGCCGCCGCCGGATCTTTGCCGCCGCGCTGGAGAAATACGCCCTGCCCGAGCAGATCGAGGTGCAGCTGAACCTGCCCGGCTGGACGCAGGACCTGGTGGACCGCATCACCGCCGCCTATGACGCCGACATGGCCGAGATCGCCGCCCTGCCGGGGATCGAGTTCATCACCCCCTGAGCGCATGAAAGCCCGCGCATGAAAAAGGGCCGGTCGCCCGGCCCCCGCTTGCGCGCGCCTCGCGGCGTCAGGCCATGCCGAGCGCGGCCTTGTACATTTCCAGGATCGCCTCTTCCTCGGCGATGTCGTCCTTGTCGCGCTTGCGCAGCGCGATGACCTTGCGCATGACCTTGGTGTCGTAACCGCGCGCCTTGGCCTCGGCCATCAGCTCCTTCTGCTGCTCGGTCACGTCCTTCTTTTCCGCCTCGAGCTGCTCGTATTGCTCGATGAACTGGCGCAGCTCGCCGGCGGCGATGCCATAGGCGTTGTCGTCCTGCATGTTCCGCTCCTTCGGGTTTTGGCGCGGGTCTAGGCGGTCTTGCGGGCGGGTGCAATCGCCGCTAGGCCGTCAGCGGCAGACGGAGGCGAAAACATGACGATCTGGGACGGGCTGATCTGGGGCGGAACCGCGTTGACGGTGGTCGGGCTGGTGGCGCTGGCCTGGTGCATCCTGACCGCTGCGCGGGCCAAGGCGCGGATCAGCGACGATGCCGAGATGCGCGCCGCCATGCGCAAGGTCGTGGCGGTGAACATGGCGGCACTCGCGGCCTCGGTCCTGGGGCTGATGCTGGTCGTCCTTGGCATCATGCTGGGCAAGTGAGATGCGGGCGCTGATCCAGAGGGTCTCGGAAGCCGAGGTCACGGTCGAGGGCCGCAGCATCGGCCGCATCGGGCCGGGCCTTCTGGTCTTGGTCTGCGCCATGCAGGGCGACCCCGACGACGCAGCCGCAAAGCTGGCCGCGCGCGTGGCCAAGCTGCGCATCTTCCGCGACGAGGCCGGCAAGATGAACCGCTCGGTCGTGGACACCGGCGGCGCGGTGCTGGTGGTCAGCCAGTTCACGCTCGCCGCCGACACCCGCACCGGAAACCGCCCCGGATTCTCCACCGCCGAGGCGCCCGAGCGCGGCGAGGCGCTGTATCTGCGCTTTGCCGAGGCGCTGCGCGACCTGGGCCTGCCGGTCGAGACCGGTGCCTTCGGCGCCGACATGAAGGTGTCGCTGGTCAATGACGGCCCGGTTACGATCTGGATGGATTCCGCAGAACGCGCTTGACTTTCGCAGCCCGAACCCTCATTTGCGACAAGTTGCCGCCCGCTGCCGCGTGAGCAGCCGGCGCCCTTGCGCCAAGGTCGGCACCGATTTTCCAGTTTCCCATTCACGCGGGGAGGCTGCGGGCATCACCGTATCCACGCCCGCCCCTCGCAACCAGCCGTGCGCTTTGCACGGCACCAGCCATGCGCGCCGATACGCGGGCGACCTGGCCGAAAGATGTTATGACCAACGAGACCACCCGCCCGAACCGTTCGGGCAATCCCCGCGCCCAGCAAGGCGGCAAGCCGCGTTTCCGCAACGACAAACCCAACACCAACCACCGCCGACACCGTGCAGAGCCGGAGGAGAAATTCATCCGCCGCGCCATCCCCGAGATCGACACCGCCTTCACCCGCATGGGGATCGATGCGCGCGTGGCGATCAACCTGCCGGGCCTGGGCATCGAGACGCCCTCGCCCATCCAGGAAAAATCCATCCCCGGCATCGTCGAGGGCCGCGACCTTCTGGGCCTTGCCCAGACCGGCACCGGCAAGACGGCGGCCTTCGGCCTGCCGATGCTGACCCGGCTGCTGAACATCGGCCGCAAGCCCGAGCCCCGGACCTGCCGCGCCCTGATCCTGGCGCCGACGCGGGAACTCGCGACCCAGATCGCCGAGAACATCGACAACTATGCCGTCGGCACGCCGATCCGGCAGTTCCGCGTCGTCGGCGGCGCCTCGATCAACGTGCAGGTCCAGCGGCTGGAACGCGGCGTCGACGTGCTCATCGCGACGCCGGGCCGGCTGATCGACCTGATCGAGCGCGGCGCCGTGGACCTGTCGCAGACCAAATACCTGGTTCTGGACGAGGCCGACCAGATGCTGGACATCGGCTTCATCCACGCGTTGCGCCGCATCGCCAAGATGCTGCCGCGCGAGCGCCAGACGCTGCTGTTCTCGGCCACCATGCCGAAGCTGATGGAGGAGCTGGCCGACAGCTACCTGAACGATCCGCTGCGCGTGGCGGTGAACCCGCCCGGCCAGGCGGCGGCCAAGATCGACCAGGGCGTGCATTTCGTCAACCAGGGCGACAAGGCGACGCTGCTGGCGGAATACCTGTCCAAGCATGTGGACGAGCTGGCCATCGTCTTCGGCCGCACCAAGCACGGCTCGGAAAAGCTGTCGAAGCTTTTGGAGAAATGGGGCTACAAGGTCGCCGCGATCCACGGCAACAAGAGCCAGGGCCAGCGCGAACGTGCCTTGGCCAGCTTCCGCGCCGGCGACACCAAGGTTCTGGTCGCGACCGACGTGGCGGCGCGCGGCCTCGACATTCCCGAGGTGGCGCATGTCTATAACTACGACCTGCCCAACGTGCCGGAAAACTACGTCCACCGCATCGGCCGCACCGCCCGCGCCGGGCGCGACGGCCGCGCCATCGCCTTCTGCTCGCCCGCCGAGATCGGCGAGCTGCGCGCCATCGAGAAGGCGATGAAGGCCAAGATCGCCGTGGTCGGCGGCGAAGAGCCCTTCGAGGCGGCCAAGATCCGCGAACGCGGCGGCCCGGCGGGCCGCCCGGCGCAAGGCGCGGCGCGCAAGCGCCCGGCCCGGCGCCCCTCGCGCGCACCGAAAACGGCGCAGCGGGCCTGATTCCGCCGCGATACGCGCAAACGTGAGCCGCCGCCATGTCGCGGCGGCTTGCGACCCCCGGCCCGGCCCGGCTATCTCCCGGCATGGCCAAGCTTTATTTTCATTATTCCACGATGAATGCCGGCAAGAGCACGCTCTTGCTGCAGGCGTCCTACAATTATCGCGAACGCGGCATGGCGACGCTGCTTCTGACCGCGGCGCTGGACGACCGCGCCGGCCCCGGCCAGATCGCCAGCCGCATCGGCATCGCCGAATCCGCGCTGGGTTTCACCCCCGAAGCCGATCTTTTCGCCCTGATCGAAGCCCGGGGCCGCGGCGCCGCCTGCATCTTCGTCGACGAGGCGCAGTTCCTGACCGAGGAGCAGGTCTGGCAGCTGGCCCGCGTCGCCGACGACCTTGGCCAGCCGGTGATGTGCTACGGGCTGCGGGTCGATTTCCGCGGCCGGCTGTTCCCCGGCTCGGCGGCGCTGCTGGCGCTGGCCGACGACCTGCGCGAGGTGCGCACCATCTGCCATTGCAGCGCAAGGCCACCATGGTCGTGCGCCAGGACGAACAGGGCCGTGCGTTGCGCGAGGGCGCGCAGGTGCAGATCGGCGGCAATGAAACCTATGTCTCGCTCTGCCGGCGCCATTGGCGCGAAGCGATGGGGGAAATCCGATGAAAGCCAGCAATACCGCCCGCGCCTATGGCTGGGTCGCCCGCATGTTCCACTGGACGGTCGCGGTGCTGATCCTGGCCGCCATCGCCATCGGGCTTTACGCGGACAACCTGCCCGAGGGCGGGGAAACGCAGCTGCAGGCGATCTTCACCGCCTATTCCGTGCACAAGACCGTGGGCATGGCGGCGCTGGCCCTCGCCGCGCTGCGCCTGCTGTGGACGCTGACCCAGCCGAAGCCGCGCCCGCTGCACCCCGAGCGGTGGCTGGAAAGCTTCGGCGCCGAGGTCGTGCATTGGGCGATGTGGATCGGCATGGTCGTCATGCCGCTGTCGGGCTGGCTTCTGCATTCCGCGGCGCCGGGCGGCTTTGCCCGCATCCTCTGGCCCTTCGGCCAGCGCCTGCCCTTCGTTCCCGAGGACGCGGCGCTGTCCGGGCGCTTCGCGGCCTTCCACGAATTCGGCTGGTGGCTGCTGGCCGGGCTGATCCTGCTGCATGTCGCGGGGGCGCTGAAGCACGCGATCATCGACCGCGACGGCACCATGCGCCGCATGGCCGGCAATCCCGAACGGGCGCCCGAGCCCCCGGCCGCGCAGCCCGGCCTCCTGCCGCATGTCCTGGCCGCCCTGGCGGGGCTGGCGGTCTGGGTGGGGGTCGCCTTCATCCCGGCCGACACCCCGGAGGCGCAGGAGACGCCCGCCACCGCATCCGCCCCTGCGGCCGCGGCCGGATCGGGCTGGGCGGTCGAACAGGGCGCTCTGGAGATCGAGGTCATGCAGGCCGGCAATGCGGTCACGGGGCAGTTCGGGCAATGGCAGGCCGATATCGCCTATGACCCTGAGAGCCGGACCGGGCGGGTGGCGGTCGATGTCGACATCGCCTCGCTGACGCTGGGCGCCATCAGCGACGCGGCCAAGGGACCGGATTTCCTGAACGCCGCCGCCCATCCCGCCGCGCGTTTCGAGGCCGAGATCCTGCCTCCCGCGGCCGAGGGTCAGCCGCATGTCGCGCATGGCCGGCTGACCATCGCCGGCCAGACGGTCGAGGCCGATTTGCCCTTCGAGCTGACGCTTCAGGATGATGTGGCGCAGGCCCAAGGGCAGATGCGCGTCGATCGCCGCGATTTCGGCATCGGCGCGGGCTATGCCGATGAAAGCACCGTGGGATTCGGGGTCGAGATCGGGTTCGAGTTGAGCGCGCGGCGGCAATAGGAAAGGCCTCTCGATTGGCCCGCTTTGCTTTGAGTATTTGGGAAACGGTGAAAGCGCGATGTGAGAAAAAGGCCGCCTCGATGGGCGGCCTTTTGCGATGGGTATTTGGGCGAAGACGCCGGGCTCAGCCGACCAGTTCGAGGCCCGAGAAAAAGAAGGCGATCTCGCGCGCCGCAGCTTCGGGGCTGTCCGAGCCGTGGACCGAGTTTTCGCCGACCGAGAGAGCGAATTCCTTGCGGATGGTGCCCTCGTCGGCATTGGCCGGGTTGGTCGCGCCCATGACTTCGCGGTTCTTCAGGATGGCGCCCTCGCCTTCCAGGACCTGCACCACCACCGGCTCGGAGGTCATGAATTCGGTGAGTTCGCCGTAGAAGGGGCGTTCCTTGTGCTCGGCATAGAACTGGCCGGCTTGCGCCAGCGTCAGCTGGATGCGCTTCTGCGCGATGATGCGCAGGCCGGCATCCTCGAACTTGGCGTTGATCTTGCCGGTCAGGTTGCGCTTGGTGGCGTCGGGTTTGATGATCGAAAGCGTGCGTTCGATGGCCATGGGGGTCGTCCTTTTCCTTGTTCCGGCCGCAATGGCCCGGAAATCCGCGCCCCGTTAACACGCGCCGCGGCGCTTGAAAAGCCGGCGCGGCCCCGGCCCGCGCCCTGGCAGGGGCCTTCGATGACGGCATTGACGCCCGCCGCGGCTTGCGCCATGCGGGGGCGCATGCTGCGCATCGACGACATATCCTATTCCATCGCCGGACGGCCGCTGTTCGAGCACGCCTCGGCCACCATCCCGGACGGGCACAAGGTCGGCCTGGTCGGCCCGAACGGCGCCGGCAAGACCACGCTGTTCCGGCTGATCCGGGGAGAGCTGGGCCTTGACGGCGGCGCCATCACCCTGCCGCCCCGCGCCCGCATCGGCGGCGTCGCGCAGGAGGCGCCGGGCACCGCGACCAGCGTGCTGGAGACGGTGCTGGAGGTCGACACCGAACGCGCCGCGCTGCTGGCCGAATCCGCCGATGCCACCGACGCGCATCGCATCGCCGAGATCCAGACCCGGCTGGCCGATATCGACGCCTGGTCGGCCGAGGCGCGGGCCGCGACCATACTGCGCGGCCTCGGCTTCTCGACCGAGGACCAGGCGCGGCCGACCGCCGATTATTCCGGCGGCTGGCGGATGCGGGTGGCGCTGGCCGGGGTGCTGTTCTCGCAGCCCGACCTGCTGCTGCTGGACGAGCCGACCAACTACCTCGACCTGGAAGGCGCGCTGTGGCTGGAAAGCTATCTGCAGCGCTATCCGCATACCGTGATCGTCATCAGCCACGACCGCGACCTGCTGAACCGCGCCGTGGGCCATATCCTGCATCTCGAGGAGCGCAGGCTGGTGCTCTATTCCGGCGGCTACGACACCTTCGCGCGGACCCGGGCCGAGAAACGCGCCTTGCAGGCCGCCGAGGCGAAGAAGCAGGACGCCCGCCGCGCGCATCTGCAAAGCTTCGTCGACCGTTTCCGCGCCAAGGCCACCAAGGCCCGCCAGGCCCAGGCCCGTATCAAGATGCTGGAGAAGATGGAGCCGATCACCGCCCCGGAAGAGGCCAAGTTCCACCGCTTCGGCTTTCCGCAGCCCGACCAGCTGTCGCCGCCCATCATCTCGCTGGACGGGGTGACGGTGGGCTATGACGGGCGGGCGGTGCTGCGGCGGCTGGCGCTGCGCATCGACCAGGACGACCGCATCGCGCTGCTGGGCCGGAACGGCCAGGGCAAGTCTACGCTGTCGAAGCTGCTGGCCGGCCGGCTGGAGGCGATGGAGGGGCGGATCGCGCGATCAAGCAAGCTGCGCATCGGCTATTTCGCCCAGCACCAGGTCGATGAGCTGGAACTGGACGAGACGCCCATCGCCCATGTCCGCCGCCTGCGCCCGGACGAGCCGCCGGCGAAGCTGCGCGCCCGGCTGGCCGGATTCGGATTGATGGAGGCGCAGGCCGAGACCCGGGTGGGCCAGCTCTCGGGCGGGCAGAAGGCGCGGCTGTCCTTGCTGCTGGCCACCATCGACGCGCCGCATCTGCTGATCCTCGACGAACCGACCAACCACCTGGACATCGAGAGCCGCGAGGCGCTGACCGAGGCATTGAACGACTATACCGGCGCCGTGGTGCTGGTCAGCCACGACATGCACCTGCTGAACCTGGTCGCGGACCGGCTGTGGCTGGTCGATCAGGGCGGGGTCAGCCCCTGGCAGGGCGACCTGGACGACTATCGCCGCATGCTGCTGGCCGGCGAGGAAAAGCCCGAGCCGAAAACCGAAGCGAAGCCGGCGCCGAAACGCCCCGCGCGCGAGAAGATCCTGGAGCTGCGCGCCGAGGCCAGGCGCGCCGAGGAGCGGGTCGAGAAGCTGACCGCCATGCTGGAAAAGCTGGACGCCATCATGGCCGATCCCGCGACCTATGACGATGCGCAGAAGGCCGAAGCCTGGGGCCGCAAGCATGCCGAGGCCAGCGAGGCGATGCAGCGCGCGGAAAGCCTGTGGATGGAGGCGCTGGAGCGGCTGGAGGAGGCCGAGCGGGCCTGAACGCAACAGCGGGCCGTCATCCGCGTGAAATCCGTCAGAAGCCGCTTGCCCTGCAACGGGTTTTCGACGCAGGGTCACGCGCAATTCGACAGGGATTCGCCATGATCAGGATAGCCGCGCTCGCGCTTCTCGCCGCCACCGCCCTGACCTCGCCCGCGCTGGGGCAGTCGCTGGGGCGCGAATTCTCGGTCGATGCCGGCCTGGGGCTGAAATACGGGCCGGCATTCATGGGCTCGGACAATCTGGATGCCGCGCCCTGGTTCATCCTGCGCAACGCCGATGCCGACCGCGACCAGCCGGACGGGTTCTCGATCCTGCCCTCGCTGAACTATGTCGGCAAGCGCGACGCCGACGATCACGACGACCTGCGCGGCATGGACGATATCGGCTATGCCGGCGAGATCGGCGTGAAACTGTCCTGGCGCATGGGCGATCTGACCAGCTACGGCGCCATCCGCAAGGGGTTCGGCGGCCATCACGGACTGGTGGGCGAGCTGGGCGCGAAATACCGATTCGAGGCCAGCGACAAGCTGACGCTCTGGACCGGCGCCGAGCTGGGCCTGGGCGACGACGATTTCACCGGCACCTATTTCGGCGTGGCGCCCGGCGAGACCCGCCCCGGCCGATCCGAGCATGATCCGGACGGCGGCGCCTATATCGCCCGCGTCAGCATCGAGGCGCGCTATGAATTCATGCCCGACACGGCGGTGATGGGCCGGCTGAGCTATGGCCGCCTGCTGGGCGACGCCGGCGATTCGCCCCTGGTCGAGACGCGCAGCCAGCCCTCGGTCAGCATCGGCCTGGCACGGCGGCTGAACTTCCGCTTCTAGGCGGCACTGGACCCCGGAAGGCACAAGTCCTATATCATTGCCAAGATTCCACAGGACGCGCCGCATGAGCACCGAAAACCTCAAGGAAGGCGATCCGCTGATCGCGCCCTCGACCACGGATCACCCCCTCTATGATAGTGTGGTCGAGGCCTGCAAGACGGTCTACGACCCCGAAATCCCGGTCAATATCTTCGACCTGGGCCTGATCTACACGATCGACATCAACGATGAGAACGCCGTGCGCATCGTCATGACCCTGACCGCGCCGGGCTGTCCGGTGGCGGGCGAGATGCCCGGCTGGGTCGCCGATGCGGTCGAGCCGCTGCCCGGCGTCAAGCAGGTCGATGTCGAGATGACCTTCCAGCCGCAATGGGGCATGGACATGATGTCCGAAGAGGCCCGCCTGGAGCTCGGCTTCATTTGACCGCGCGCGAGGACATGCTGGCCGGCCTGCCCTATCATCCCGGGGATGGCGAGCTGGTGGCGATGCGCAAGACCGCGCAGGGGCTGATGCGCGACTACAATGCCACCATCATCGGCGACAAGACCCGCGCCCGCACCCTGACCCAGCTGCTGGGCACCTGGAACGGCGCGGTGATCCGCGCCCCCTTCCATGTCGATTACGGCAAGCATATCCATTTCGGCCCGGATTGCTTCGTGAATTACGGCTGTTTCTTCATGGATATCTGCGAAATCCGCATCGGCGCGCGCTGCCAGTTCGGCACCGCCGTGCAATTGCTGACCGAGGACCGGCCGCGCGACCGTGAAAGCCGCGCCCGGGGCGAGGAATGGGGCAAGCCGATCAGCATCGGCGACGATGTCTGGATCGGCGGCGGCGCCGTCGTCCTGCCCGGCATCTCGATCGGCGACGGCGCCATCGTCGGCGCCGGCGCGGTGGTAACCCGGGACGTGGCGCCGGGCGCCACAGTGGTCGGCAACCCGGCCCGGCCGCTGCCGCCGAAGGGCTGAGCGCGCCGCCTAGAAGAAGACCCGGTGCCGGCCGCGGCTGACCAGATGCAGCGCGCCCTGCATGACCGGCATCTCGGGCAGGCGCCGCAGCGGCAGGTCCATCGCCACCAGCCGCAGCATGCGCAGGGTGATGCCATGGGTGACGATCAGCGCCGGCCCGGTCAGATCGTCCAGGAAGGCGCGCACCCGCGCCTCCAACCCGGCGAAATGCTCGCCCCCCGGCGCGCGGTCATACCAGTCCAGCCCGCCGGAGCCGAAGATCGCGGGATGCGTCGCGCGCAACTCCTCCCAAAGCCTGCCGGTGAAATCGCCGATGTCGATCTCGTGCAGCCGTTCGTCTGCGCGGAAGTCCTGCCCACCGAAGACGATGCGCGCCGTCTGCTGCGCCCGCCCGGCGGTGCTGGCATAGCGCGCGACGCCGCGCAGGTCGCGCACCAGCCAAGCCAGCCGGCGCGCCTGCGCCTGCCCCAGCGGCGTCAGCGGCGAATCCAGCCGCCCCTGCATCCGCCCCTGGGCATTCCATTCGGTCTGGCCGTGCCGCATCAGGTAGAGGTCGGGCCAGTCCGGCATCAGACCCATTTCGCCATGGGTGGCAGGCTCATCAGCACCGCCTCGGGATCGTGGCCGGTCGCCAGGCCGAACTTGGTGCCGCGGTCATAGACCAGGTTGTATTCGGCATAGAGG
Source organism: Paracoccus sp. J39 (assembly GCF_000518925.1). Lineage (NCBI taxonomy): Bacteria > Pseudomonadati > Pseudomonadota > Alphaproteobacteria > Rhodobacterales > Paracoccaceae > Paracoccus > Paracoccus sp. J39. The sequence goes on from NZ_JAEN01000010.1 coordinate 124,346, forward strand.
CCGCGATGGATCAGCTGCGCGTCCTTTTCCGCCTCGCCCCAGGGCTGGGCCATGCGCTTTTCGGCCAGGGGCAGGAAGGCCGGCAGGAAAGCCTCGCCCACCGCCCGGGTAAAGGCGAAATCCGCGCGCCAGTCGCCCGTGTTCAGGTCGTCGTAGAAGATGCCGCCGACGCCGCGCGCCCGTCCGCGATGCGGGACAAAGAAATACTCCTCCGCCCAGGCCTTGAAGCGGTCGTAGTAATCCGCGCCATGCGGGGCGCAGGCTGCGCGCAGGGTTTCGTGAAAATGTGCCGTATCCTCGGCGACTTCCAGGCAGGGGTTCAGGTCGGCGCCGCCGCCGAACCACCAGGCGCCGGGGGTCCAGAACATGCGCGTGTTCATGTGGACGGCCGGCGCATGCGGGTTCTGCATATGCGCGACCAGGCTGATGCCCGAGGCCCAGAAGCGCGGGTCGGCCTCGATCCCCGGCACGCCGCGCGCCGCCATGGCCTGCCGGGCCGCGGCGGACAATTCGCCATGCACCGCCGACCAGTTCACGCCGACCTTCTCGAAGACCCGGCCGCCGCGCATCACCGACATCAGCCCGCCGCCGCCATCCTCGCCGCGCTTGGTCTCGCGGATCTCGAACCGGCCGGGCGGGGCCGAGCCGGGGCCGCGATCCTCCAGCGCCTCGAAGGCCGCGACGATGCGGTCGCGCAATTCCCGGAACCAGGCCGCGGCCTCCTGTCGCTCGTCCTGCATTTCCATGGGCTTGCCTCCGGATTCGTGAATTGCCCCGCCAAGGGGACGGGCTTATGCTTCGGTCGAAACAACTAGAGATCCCGGCCATGACCCGCAACATCCTGCTTGCCCTGATGCCTGTCCTGGTTGTCGCGGCCTGCGGAACCCCGCAGGAACAGTGCATCAGCCGCAACACCCGCGAATACCGCACCGTCTCGAACCTGCTGGCCGAGGTCGAGGCCAATCTGGCGCGCGGCTATGCCTGGGAAGAGCGCACCGTGACCCGCACCGAATGGGACGATTGCCGCCATATATGGATCGATCGCGACGGCAATCGCCGGCTGGGCTATCGTCCCTGCCTGCGCGACGTCGTCGATACCGAGCGTTACCGGGTGCCGATCGACCCGGCCGCCGAGACGCGCAAGCGCGACAACCTGCAGGCGCGCAAGCAGGCGCTGATGCCCGCCGCCCGCGCCGCCGTCGATGCCTGCAAGACCGCCTATCCCGAAGAGAAGCGGTCCTAATAGACCCCGGGCGCCAGCGGATCGCCCAGGCTGCGGCCGCCGTCGACGCGCAGGATCTGGCCGGTGACGAAGCTCGATGCCTCGCTGGCCAGGAACTGCACCGTCGAGGCCAGCTCGTCCGCGCCGGCGATGCGGCCCAGCGGCGTCGCCGCCACCATGCGGTCGCGCAGGCCGGGGTCCTCGCGCAGCTTCAGCTGCATGTTGTTCGACATGATGCTGGCGAAGGCCACGCCGTTCACCCGGATGCGCCTGGGCGCCAGCGCCGAGGCCAGCGAGCGCGTGGCCTGCGCCTGCGCCGCGCTGGCGATGGAATAGGCCAGCATCTGCGGCTGCGGCCAGTCGGCGGCCAGCGAGGTCACGTTGACGATGGCGCCGTGTTGCAGCGCATCCTCGTCCTCCTCGCGCACCTGCGCCATCATGCGCCGCGCGACCATCTGCGACAGGCGCAGCCCCGCCATCATGTTCTGGCGCAGCATGTCGCCCAGCAGTTCGTCGTTGACCGTCAGCGGATCGCAGCCCTGCACCATGCGATGCGCGTTGACCAGGATGTCCACCCGGTCGAAGGCGTCGATGGTGGCCGAGACCAGGTTCGCCAGCGTCAGCTTCTGGCCAAGATCGCCGGCGAAGGCCCGCACCGGCCCTTCGCCCGCCGCCTGCTCGCCCAGCTCGGCCATCAGCGCCGCTTCGTCGCTGTCGGCGAACATGACATTGGCTCCCGCCTCCTGGAAATGGCGTGCGATGGCCAGGCCGATGCCACGCGCGGCGCCGGTGACGATGGCGGTCTTGCCCTGGATGGACAGGCTCATCTTTTCCTACCTTTGCTCTGTGGACGGGCGCCGGGACGCCGCGCGCCCGAGGCGGTCAGGATCTTGAACCGCGAATCGCCGCCCAGTTCCGCGACTTCGGCAAAGCATTCCCGCAGCGCCTGCTCATAGGGCAGGTGCCGGTTGGCGACCATCCACAGCCGCCCGGCCCCCGTCAGCAGGCCCGCCGCCGCGCGGATGAAGCCGGCGCCCAGCTTAGGATCGGCCGCGCGCCCCTCGTGGAAGGGCGGGTTCATGACGACGCCGTTCACCGGCTCGGGCAGGCGGAAATCCAGCGCATCCGCCCAATGGAACCGCGCGCGCGGGTCGGTCACGTTGCGCCGCGCGCAGTCCAGCGCCGCCGCATCGGCCTCGACCAGATGCAGCTGCTCGACGCCCGGATGCCTGAGGATCTGGGCCGAAAGCCAGCCCCAGCCCGCGCCGAGGTCGACGATGCGGGTCGGCAGCTTGTCCGGCAGCGCCGCCGCCAGCGCCTGCGAAGCCGGGTCCGGCCCGTCGGCCGAAAACACCCCGGGCCGCGTCACCATGCCCGGGGCGGCCTGATGGTCGCGGGCCGGCCAGTCCTCGGGCAGCCAGCCCCCTCCGGGCAGCGTCACCCGGAAGATCTTGCCGTGGCCGCGCGATTGCACCTCGTCCACCGGGGCAAGGCCGCGCATCTCCTTCAGCACCGCGTCGATGCCGTCGGTCTTCTGCCCGTCGATCCAGAGCGCGGCTCCGGGCGCCAGCCGCTCCGCGGCCTCGGCGATGCGCGCCCGCGCCTCGGCCCGGGCACGGGGCAGGAAGACCACGGCGCCGTCGAAGGCGCCCGAGGGTTCGGTGACGACCTCATGGCCGCGCGCCTGCAGCGCCCGGTGATCGGGATAGAAGCCCTGCACGATCTGCGGCCGGGCAGCGTCGAAAGGGGAAAGGTCGGTCGCCGCGCCGGCGCCGATCAGCAGCCAGCGCCCTTCCGGCGGCGTGCCGCCAAAGACAAGTTCCAGCCGTGATCCAGCCAATTTCTACTCTTTTTCCATGGTGCATTGCAGCGGATGCTGCTGGCGGCGCGCCAGTTCCATGACCTGCGCCACCTTGGTTTCGGCGATCTCGTGCGAGAAGACGCCCACGACGGCCACCCCCTTGCGATGGACCGTCAGCATGATCTCGATCGCCTGGGCATGGCTCATGTTGAACAGCCGCTCAAGCACATGCACGACGAATTCCATCGGGGTGAAATCGTCGTTCAGAAGCAAGACCTTGTACATCGGAGGCCGTTGCGTGCGGGGGCGGGTCTTGACCCCCAGCTCGACCTCTTCGCGGTCCCCGGGTCGGTTCGTCATCTGCGGATTGGTCACGAGGCTTGCAACAGGATATGGACGGTTCTGGGACCGAATATAGAGGCTTTCCCCGCGCTTGATAACCCCCGCCCCCGCCTTCCTGCCGAAAGGCCGCGCAACCTGCGGCAGATTGCGTGGCCGGGGGTGAAAACTTGCAGTTCCCGAACGCCGGAAGCCGTGCTATTGTCATTTTATTAATGAAGGGCCCGCATAATGAACGGGTCCTCAGAGGCAGATAGAGACCGGGACAGTGAGCAGATTCGCCAAGAACGTCCGTTTGGGACTGATGATCCTATTCGCCTGGGCGCTGCCCATGGCGGTGGCCGCCGCCCCTTTCGCAGCCTTCGTCATGGATGCGCGAACCGGGCAGGAAATCTACGCGCAGAACGCGGATACCCGGCTTCATCCGGCCTCGCTGACCAAGATGATGACGCTTTACATGGCTTTCAACGCCATCGAGCGCGGCCAAGTCCGGCTGGACAGCAAGTTCCTGGTCTCCAGCCACGCGGCCGCGCAGCCGCCCTCGCGGCTGGGGCTTAAGCCGGGCCAGCGGATCGAGCTGCGCTACCTGATCCGCGCGGCGGCGGTGAAATCCGCCAATGACGCGGCCACGGTGATCGGCGAAGGGCTGGCCGGGTCCGAGGCGAAATTCGCCGCGCAGATGACCCAGATGGCCCGGGCGCTGGGGATGCGCAATACGAATTTCCGCAACGCCAACGGCCTGACGGCCGAGGGGCATTATTCCACCGCCCGCGACATGACCCTGCTGGGCCGGCGGCTGTTCTACGATTTCCCGCAATATTACTCGATCTTCTCGCGCCGTTCGGCGGATGCGGGCATCGCCACCGTCGCCAGCACCAACAAGCGGTTCCTCGATAGCTACGAAGGCGCGGACGGCATCAAGACCGGCTATACCCGCGCGGCGGGCTTCAACCTGACCGCCTCGGCCAAGCGCGGCTCGAAGCGCATCATCGCCACGGTGATGGGCGGCACCTCGACCGCGCATCGCAACCAGGTGATGGCGCAATTGCTGGACGCCGGCTTCGGAAAGGCCCCCACCCGTGTGCGAGAGGTCAAGCCTGCGCCGCCGCAATACGTGGCCGAGAAGAAGGTGCGCCGCACCGTGCAGGTCGCCCGGACCGAACCGGGCCCGGCGGCGGCGAACGTGCAGCTTTCCGCCTCCGACCGGCCGGTGGCGCGGGCCTCGACCGTCGCGGTGGTGACGCCGGCGGCGATCTCGGCCGCGGTCTCGCGCGCCCAGGCGACGGCGCCCGCCCCCGCCCGCAGCGCCAGCACGTTGACGGCAAGCGCCCGGCCGGCCCGCAAGCCCGGCACCGGCCAGCTGGCCAATGCCGCGATCGATTCCGAACTGCTGGCCCGCGCGGCGCGTCCCGAAGCCCGCCCGGAGGAAGGCGATGCGCCCGAGACCGCGGCGGCGCCGGTCGATGCCGCCCGCCCGATGCCGGCGCCGCGCGGCGACCGGTCGGCCGGCCTGACGACCGCGCCGGCGGCCGGCTCGCCCTCGCTCTTCGTCCAGACCACCCAGCCGCAGCCGGAAAGCATGGCGCTGCTGGCCGCACCCGCCCCGGCGCAGCGGTCGGAAACCGTCATCCTCGCCTCGCTCGAACCCGACGACCAGGCCGCCCCGCAGGCGACCGAGATCGTCTCGCGCGGATCGGGCGCCGGCGGCAAGGGCTGGGGGGTTACGCTGGGCCTGTTCCGCTCGCAGCACGAGGCCGAGCAACTGCTGCTCAAGACCGCGCTGCAGGAAAGCGGCGCGCTCGGCAGCGCGATGAGCCGGGTCGCCAATACCCGGCGCGGCTTCGAGGCGAATTTCGTCGGCATGAGCAAGGAAACCGCCGAGCTCGCCTGCAACCGGATCGCCGCCCGGCATCAGAACTGCCAGGTGATCGGCCCCTGATCCGGCGGACCGGCAGGGGCCCGATACGTTCGGGCCTGAGAGCAAGGCCCCACGGACAAACCGGCCCAGACGGCCCTGCCGGGTGGGATAGGCGAACCGCCTATCGGTCAGCGTGGCCAAGACCCCTGCCCGGCTGGCGGGCAGACGATCCGGCCGCTTCCCCGGCATGCTACAGCGGCCCCGGCCGGCGTTCCTCGGACAGCATGACATTCGCCTCGACCTGGCCGACCCCGGGCAGGGTCATGATGCGGCGGCGCAGGATGCGTTCGAAATCGGCGATGTCGCGGGCATGGATGCGCAGCCGGTAGTCGAACTGGCCCAGCACGTGCTGCACGACCTGCACCTCGGGGATGGCGGTCACCGCGCGCTCGAAATCCTCCAGGCTGACGCGGCCTTTGACCGCCAGCCGGATGCCCAGGAAGACGGTGACACCGAATCCCAGCGCCGCCTCGTCCACGACCACGCGGCGGCCGGCGATCACCCCCGCCTCGGTCAGGCGCCGGATGCGCCGCCAGGTTGCGGGCTGGGTCAGCCCCAGCGCCCGGCCGATCTCGGCCGCGCCGCGGGTGGCATCCTCGGCCAGAAGCCGCAGGATCGCCAGGTCCGTCGCATCGGGCTGAACGCTCACAGCGGCAGCTCCTGCACGTCCTTGATGGTCGAGACCAGCATCAGCGCATCGCTGTCCGCCACATGCGGCAGGGTCAGGATGCTTTCGCGGTAAAGCTGCTGCCAATGCGCCATGTCCCGCGCGATCACCGACAGCCGCAGGTCCACCGAACCCAGGAAGGTCTGGATCTCGGTCACCTCGGGCACGCGGCGGGCGGCGGCGATGAATTCGTCGAAGGCGCGCGGATGGGTCTTGTCCAGCGTGAAGCGCAGGCTGACCTGCACCTCGTAGCCGAGCTTGCGCCAGTCGATGCGGGTCAGGGTGGCGCGGATCACGCCGGTTTCGCGCATCCGCTCCAGCCGCCGCCACAGGCTGGCCGGCGTCACCCCGGCGCGCTCGGCCAGCGCGGCATTCGCGATGTCGGGATCGGCGAGCAGCTGGCGCAGGATGCGGCGGTCGGTGGCGTCGGGCATGATATTTTCACTTTTGTCGTGAATTTCACATTATCATGACGATACATCCACATTAAACGTGAAAAATGCACACATCTCCGGGAAATCGCCTGCTACAAACCCCTCAGCGAAATGGAGGGAGTTTCCGATGCGCGTTTACTATGATCGCGACTGCGATGTGAACCTGATCAAGGACAAGAAGATCGCCATGCTGGGCTATGGCAGCCAAGGCCACGCCCATGCGCTGAACCTGCGCGATTCGGGTGCCAAGAACCTGGTGGTGGCGCTGCGCGAGGGTTCGGCCTCGGCCAAGAAGGCCGAAGCCGAGGGGCTGAAGGTGATGGGCATCGCCGAGGCCGCCGCCTGGGCCGACCTGATCATGTTCACCATGCCCGACGAACTGCAGGCCGAGACCTACAGGAAATACGTGCATGACAACCTGCGCGAAGGCGCCGCCATCGCCTTTGCCCATGGCCTGAACGTGCATTTCGGCCTGATCGAGCCGAAGCCGGGCGTGGACGTGATCATGATGGCGCCGAAGGGCCCCGGCCACACCGTGCGCGGCGAATACACCAAGGGCGGGGGCGTGCCCTGCCTGGTCGCGGTGCATCAGGACGCCACCGGCAAGGCCATGGACATCGGCCTGTCCTATTGCTCGGCCATCGGCGGCGGCCGTTCTGGCATCATCGAGACCAATTTCCGCCAGGAATGCGAAACCGACCTGTTCGGCGAGCAGGCCGTGCTGTGCGGCGGTCTGGTCGAGCTGATCCGCATGGGCTTCGAGACCCTGGTCGAGGCCGGCTACGAGCCGGAAATGGCCTATTTCGAATGCCTGCACGAGGTGAAGCTGATCGTGGACCTGATCTACGAGGGCGGCATCGCCAACATGAACTACTCGATCTCGAACACCGCGGAATACGGCGAATATGTCTCGGGCCCGCGCGTGCTGCCCTATGAAGAGACCAAGGCGCGGATGAAGGCGGTGCTGACCGACATCCAGACCGGCAAGTTCGTACGCGACTTCATGCAGGAGAACGCCGTCGGCCAGCCTTTCTTCAAGGCGACCCGCCGCATCAACGACGAGCACCAGATCGAGAAGGTTGGCGAGAAGCTCCGCGCCATGATGCCCTGGATCTCGAAGGGCAAGATGGTCGACAAGGAGCGCAACTGAGCGCAAAAGGAAAAGCCCCGCGAGAGCGGGGCTTTTTCGTTCGGGAGGGGCCGCGGGCAAGACGCCCCAGCCCTCGGGACCGCGGCAAGGGCACCGTCCTGCTCGCTGATCCAGCGCAGCACGGTCGCGGGCGCGCTGGACAGCCGCGCCTTCTTCACCATCGTCCCTTGCGCGCCGATCACGCGGGTCGCGGTTTTCTCCAGCCATGGGTCCAGCCCGACAAACCGTCTGATCCCAGCGCCCTCCTTCCGGATATGCAGCCGGAATGGCGCCGGCTTGCCCTTGATCCTGCGGACTGCACCCAGCGGGACGCCAAGCAGCCGCGTCATCTATTCCGTTGGTTCGGATACCTTGCGCGTTGCCAGCGGCGGAGAGGAGGATGATCGGCCAGCTGCGGACGCAGCGCCCGATCTTGCGCCAGCTGCGCATGATCCCGATGCGATTGCGGCGCTTGTCGTATCTGACGGCTTTCCTCCGACTCGTCCTGCCTGGGGATGCAACCCGCGTCACAGCCCGTCAGCGAGCAGCGCGGACCCTTGCAAGCGGCTGGGATTGCGGCTCGGACGGCGCGCTTGGTCATGGCGCTCCTCATGACGAACCCGGACGGCCGTGCCCCCGGCCTCGCGATGCACCGCCCGATCTTGCCGGTGCAGGGATGGCTGGCCGGCCGGTGGACGCGGAGCCTCGTTCGCGGCAACGGCCCGTGATCGAGCGGTTGAAACCCGGCTACCGGTCAGCGCCATGACATATTACCTTTACCAAGCACGCCCATAGGGAATGGACGTGAAGGTGACGCGAGCATGATCGACAGGCCCGAAGGCAAACCAACCACCCGCGACGCGGCCGCTTCGCCCGGCAGCGAGCATGGCTATCTGGCCACCCTGAAGGCGAACGGCTTGCCGCCGCGCCGGGCCATCGTTTCCGCCGAAGAGCTGCGGCTGGACCTCGCGGCCGAGGCTTCGGAGACCCTGGCCCGGTCCGATCTGCTGCCGGGCGAGGGCGGCGCGGCTGCGCGGCGCGCGACCTATTTCGACACGCCGGCGCAGGACCTCGCGGCGGCGGGCTTCACGCTGGCGATCCGGCACGCACCGGAAGGCGACCTTCAGATCGTCGAGGCGGCCGGCGCCCCCGCCGGACTTTTCGCCCTGCCCGAATGGCAGCAGCCGGTGGCGGAGGTGCCGGAGCTGGACGATTCCACGCCGGTCCGCGCGCTGCTGGGACGCAAGGCGCAGGATCTCGGCCCGGTCTTTCGCCTGCAGACCCGGCAGCGATGCTGGACCCTCGACTGGGAGGGCGCCACGATCGGCCTGGTGCTGGAACAGGGCCAGGTGACGGCGGGCGACCGCAGCGCGCCGCTTTGCGAGATCGGGCTGGTGTTGCAGCAAGGAGCGCCCCCGGCGCTGTTCTCGCTGGCGCGGCGGCTGGACGAGATCGCGCCGCTGCGCCTGGGCGTGCTGGGCGAGGCCGAGCGCGGCTATCGCCTGCTCGGCCCGGTCCGGAACATGCACAAGGCGGCCCCGGCCGCGCTGACCGGCGACATGACCGCCGCCGAGAGCTTTCGCCAGATCGCCGGCGCCTGCCTGCGGCAGTTCCGGCTGAACGAACCGCTGATCGGGCGCAGCAATCCCGAGGCCGTGCATCAGGCGCGCGTGGCGCTGCGGCGGCTGCGCTCGGCCCTGTCGATCTTCAAGCCGATGCTGCAGGACGACGACGCCGGCCGGCTGAACGAGGAAAGCCGCTGGCTCGCCGGCATGCTGGCCGAGGCGCGCGACCTGGACGTGCTGCGGACGCGCTGCGATGCCGAGGCGCTGCACGCCCGGCTGGAACCGGCGCGCGAGGTGGCCTATGGCCGGGCCGAGACGGCTCTGGCCTCGCGCCGGGCGCGGCGGCTGATGCTCGATCTTGCGGAATATCTGGCCATCGGCCCCTGGCTGGCGCTGCCCTCGGGGGCCGAAATCCGCAATCTAGCCGCGCGGGAATTCGCCGCCTCGGCGCTGGACCGCTTTCGCCGCAAGGTCAAGAAGGAGGGCCGCGACCTGGCCGAGCTGTCGGACGAGGCCCGGCACGAGCTGCGCAAGGACGCCAAGAAACTGCGCTATGCCGCCGAATTCTTCGCGCCGCTGTTCGGGGAAAAACGCCGCAAGCGCCGGGCCGCGCGCTTCCTGGACGCGCTGGAGCAGTTGCAGGACCGCATGGGCGCGCTGAACGATCTGGTCACCGCCCCCGAGCTGATGGAGCGGCTGGGCCTGACCGATGACCCCGAGGCGGCGGCATTGGCCGGATCGGACCGGGACAAGCAGGCGCTGATCGAGGCCGCTGCCGAAGCGCATGACGCCTTTGTCGATGCCCGGCGGTTCTGGCGCTAGGCGCCGGGCTCAGCATCGCTTGCGGCCCTTGCGGCGCGGCGGCGGGGCGCTGCCGGCCAGGGCCGGCGGCTCCAGCGTCAGCGCCGGGGCCGGTTCCGCCGCCCCCGCCCGCACATCGCCGTCGCGAACCGCCGCGGAAAAATCCAGATGCGTCAGCGCCTCGACCTCGCGCGCCGTGGACAGGAATTCCGAAACCCGCGCCAGCTCCTCCTCGTCCTGGAAGGCCTCGGCCCCCATCGCCTCGGGCATCACCTCCAGCACCGGGCGCTGGTCCGCGATCAGCGCGATGGAACGCAGCGCGGTTCCGTCGTTCCAGACCGCGATCTTCCAGAACCGCATCGGCAGCCGCGCGCCGAAGCGATAGACCGGGTCGGCCTCGTCGTCGAAGATCGGGCCGGCGAAGACGCTGATCCTCTGGCGCATGGTCACGGCATTGCGCAGCACATAGGTCTCGACGGCGCGCCAGCGCAGCTTGCCCTTGGCGCCGGGCCGGTCCAGCGCGCTGCCCTGGTTGAAGAACCCCACCTGCGGCGCGGCATTGGTGTAGAAGAAGGTGTCGCGCTCGGCGGCGCGGGCCTCGGCCTCGCTGCCCCAGGCCGGATCGCCGCGCAGGATGATATGGCCCTTCTGGAACATCCGGGCGATGCGCCCGGCCGAGGTCGCGACCGGAAAGCCGGGAACCTGCTGGTTTTCGTAGAAAGGCCGGTTCATCTGCTCTTCCGGCAGGATGCGGCGGTCGGGGCGGAAATCGTCGCTGGCCTCGGCCGATTCGATGCCGAGCTGGGCCAGGGTCGGGTCGACGATGACGGTCTTGTCGGCCCGGTTGACCGCGCGGATCCGGGCGCCGTCGATATTGACGGCGGTGCAGCAGGCCAGCCGGCGCTCGGCATTCATCAGGATCGAGAAATGATGATAGCGCAGCTCGTGCGGATCGTCGCCCTCGGCCGCCAGCTGGTTGCGGGCCAGCCGCCAGGGCAGCGCGCCGGTCTCGGGCAGCGGCACAATATGGCCGGGGATGAAGCCCGGCTCATAGCCGCCCCGGTCGGCGAAATCCTCGGTCCGCCAGGTGGTCGCCTCGGCGCCGGCGGCCGGCGGCACAGGCGCGGCGGAACCGGCAAGCCGCGGCGCGTGCAGGGTGATCTCGATGGGAAAGGTCCAGGTCACCGAGCCCCCTGCCTGGCTCGACCCCGGCGCGGCCGCCATGCGCGGCGCTTGCGGCGGCAGGGCGTCCGGGCCGCGGCCGGCGCCGTCCCAGGCGTCCAGGGCCGCCCGGATCGCCGCGGCATCGGGCGAGGCCGCGTCCGCCCTGCCGCGCAGGTCGGCGACGATGGCGCTGATGCGGATGCCCTCGTTGATCTCGCGCGCCAGCGGCTGGCCGGCCGTGCCCATCACCTCGCGCCACGGCCCGCCCCAGTGATGCAGGGCGATCGGCTCCCATTCGTTGTTGAACACCGGCGAGCCCGAGGAGCCCTGCTCGGTATCGGCGACGTAATGCAGCACCTGCAGCGTCTCGTCGCGGGCGACCAGATGGTTCTCGCGCAGCACCAGCTCCTTGAAGCGGCCGTCGGGATGCTGGATCACATTGGCAATCTCGCCCAGCATGTGCTTGGCGGCGGCGTCCGACAGCGGCAGATGGCCGAATTCCGCCAGATCCCGGTCGCCCTCGCGTCGCCCGCCGACGCCGATCAGCGTATAGTCGAGCCCCTCGATCCCGTCGGTGACGAAGCACAGGTCCGGATCGAAGAGAAAGCCCGAGACCGCCCGCAGCCGCCCGAATGGGTCATGCTCGTAATCGAACTGCACCTGCAGGCGGGCCGCCGCCTCGGGCGAGTCGATCACGTGATGGTTGGTCAGCAGCAGGTTCGGCGCCACCAGAAAGCCGGTGCCCTGCGGCCGGCCGTTCAGGAAGGCGATGCGCCCCACCGCGTCCGCGGCCCGCCGACCGCGCTCCAGAAAGGCCACGCCGACGAAATCCAGCGTCGCGCCCTGGATCGCCTCGGGTCCCGGCGGCTTGCCGCGCGCGGGCGCGGCGGCGGCGCCCGCCGCCGCCATGTCGATGGCGGCCGAAAGCATCATCGCCTCTTCCCGGCTGCCGCCGGTCTTGATCCGCAGCCTTTCGAGGCGGCGCGGCAGGGTGGGTTCCGCGGCAAGCGGATTGCCTTCGGCGATATGGGCCAGCGAGGCCTCGATCTCGGGCCGCGCCCGGCGCAGCCGGTCGCGGACGATGTTCTCGACCTCGGCATGGATGCGCAGATCGACCATATTCCTTCTCCTCCGGCAACCGGCCGTCACGCCGATGCTAGCACGAAAGCCGTGGCTGTCATGTGACCGGCCGCAGGGGGCGAAGGAAGCCGGGCGCCGCACCCGTCCCGTCCCTGCCCTGCCCTGCCCTGCCCTGCCCTCAGGCCTCGGCGGCGGGGAAGCCCTTGGCCAGGATGCGCCCGGCCATCGGCGCGGGAATGGTGCCCGGGGTGCGGCCGCGCTCGCCGTCCAGGCGGGTGCGGACGAAGGCGCCCGCCAGATCCGGCTCTCCATGCAGCAACAGCACGGCGGCGGTCAGCAGCAGGGCGCTGCGCTCGACGAACCAGCGCGCCTCGGCCTCGGGCACGCCGCCCGCCCAGCGGTCGCGATGCGCCGCCAGCGCCGCGTCATAGGCCCGGTCCAGCCCGGCGGCCTGGTCCAGCCGCGCCGCCAGCGCCTCGGCGGCCAGCGGCTCGCGCGCCAGCGTGCGCAAGGCGTCCAGGCAGATGACATTGCCCGAACCTTCCCAGATGCCGTTCAGCGGCGCCTCGCGATAAAGCAGCGGCAGCGGCGTGTCCTCGACATAGCCCATGCCGCCCAGCACCTCCATCGCCTCGGCCACGACCTGCGGGCACAGCTTGTTCGACAGGTATTTCGCCAGCGCCACGCCGATGCGGGCGAAGGCGCGATCCTCGTCGCCCCGCCCGTCGAAGCTGGCGGCGACATGCAGGCCCAGGGCCAGGCTGCCCTGCCAGTCCAGCACCAGATCGGCCAGCACCGAGCGCATCAGCGGCTGGTCGATCAGCCGCCGCTGGAAGGTGCTGCGATGGGCGGTCCAGTGATGCGCCTCGCGCAGCGCCGCCCGCATCAGCCCGGCCGGCGCCATGGCGGTGTCGAGCCGGGTGTGATGGACCATCTCGACGATGGTGCGGATGCCGTCGCCCTCCTCGCCGATCTGCCAGGCCAGGGCGCGCTGGTATTCGATCTCGGCCGAGCCGTTCGAGCGGTTGCCCAGCTTGTCCTTGAGCCGCTGGATGCGGATGGCGTTGCGCCCCTCCTCCAGCCAGCGCGGCACCAGGAAGCAGGTCAGCCCGCGCCCGGTCTGCGCCAGCGTCAGGAATCCGTCCGACATCGGCGCCGAGCAGAACCATTTATGCCCGGTCAGCCGCCAGGCGCCGCCGTCCGGCTCGGCCCGGGTGGTATTGGCGCGCACGTCGGAACCGCCCTGCTTTTCCGTCATCGCCATGCCCAGCAGCGCGCCCTGCTTGTCGCCCAGCGGCCGCACGGCGGGATCGTAGCGCCGCGACAGAAGCGCGGCGCGCCAGTCGCCGGGCAAATCCTGCGCCGCCGAAACCACCGGCACGGCGGCATAGGTCATGGTCAGCGGGCAGCAATGGCCCGGCTCGACCTGGCTGGCCAGATAGACCATCGCGGCATGGGTCAGGTGCCCGGCCGTCCCGCCCTCCCAGGCCACCGAATGGTAGCCCGCGGCAACGGAATCGCGCATGAAGCGGTGCCAGGCGGGATGGAAGCGCAACTCGTCGAGCCGCCTGCCGCCGCTGTCGAACAGGGCAAGCTCGGGCGGGTGGCGGTTGGCGTCGCGCCCCGCCTCGCGCATCTCGGCCCGGCCCAGCAGCGCGCCGTAATGCGCCGGCCATTCGGTCTGCGCGCCGCCGGCCTCGATCATGGCGCGCAGCAGCGGATCGTCGCGCCACAGGTCGCGGTCGCCGGGATCCGCCGGCTGGTTCAGGACCTCATGCGTCCCCAGATCGGCAACGGGGTCGAGATGCATCGCCAGAGCCTCCTTTTTGCGCATCTGTCCGATCCTAGCCCGGAACCGCCGCGCATCGCGAGTCAGCAGAGTCCGGCGCCCGTCATGCCGGACGACATTCGCCACCTCATCGTCGGCGGCGCGCGCGCAATGTCCTGCGCCTGGCCAGAGAGCAGGCATGAGCCGCCCGCCTGCCCCGGCGCCGGATCAGCAAGGCACGTCAGGCCCGGGCCGTCCGGTCCCGGCCTTCGGCGCCCGGGGCGCCCTGCCCGCCGCCGACAAGCGCGGCCATTTCCTGCTCGTCCAGGGTTTCCTTTTCCAGCAGGCGGCGGGCGGTGCGTTCCAGCAGATCGCGGCGCTCCTCCAGCAGGGCGACGGTCCGCCGGAAGGTCTCGTCCACGATGCGGCGCACTTCCTCGTCCACGGCGGCGGCGGTCTCGTCGGAATAGGCGCGCTCCTGCGGGCCATACCAGGGCTGGTCGGTCGCAAGGAAGGACCGCTGGTCCCGCTCCAGCGCGACATGGCCCAGCCGGTCCGACATGCCATAGCGGGTGACGATGGCGCGGGCGATGTCGGTCACCTTGACCAGATCGTCGGCGGCCCCGGTGGACAGATGGCCGAAGACGACATGCTCGGCCGCGCGGCCGCCCAGAAGCACCGCCATCTTGTCGTGCAGTTCCTCGCGCGTCATCAGGAAGCGGTCCTCGGTCGGGCGCTGGATGGTATAGCCCAGGGCGCCGATGCCGCGCGGGATGATCGAGACCTTGTGAACCGGATCGACGCCCGGCAGCGCCATGGCGACCAGGGCATGGCCCATCTCGTGATAGGCGACGATCTCGCGCTCGCGCGGGTTCAGCAGCCGGTTGCGCTTTTCCAGACCGGCGACGATGCGCTCCACGGCGTTGTTGAAATCCTCCATGGTGACGGCATCGGCATTGCGCCGCGTGGCCAGCAGCGTCGCCTCGTTGACCAGGTTGGCCAGATCGGCGCCGGTAAAGCCGGGGGTCAGGGCGGCGATCTTCTCGGGCTCGACATCGGGGCCCAGCCTCGCCTTCTTCAGATGCACGTTCAGGATCTGCACCCGGCCCTGCTTGTCGGGCCGGTCCACCAGCACCTGCCGGTCGAAGCGGCCGGCGCGCAGCAGCGCCGGATCAAGGATCTCGGGGCGGTTCGTGGCCGCCAGCAGCACGAGGCCGGTCGAGGGGTCGAAGCCGTCCAGCTCGACCAGAAGCTGGTTCAGCGTCTGTTCCTTCTCGTCATGGCCGCCGGACATCGGGCCGATGCCGCGGGCGCGGCCAAGCGCGTCCAGCTCGTCGATGAAGATGATGGCCGGGGCCTTGGTGCGGGCCTGCTCGAACAGGTCGCGCACCCGCGCGGCGCCGACGCCCACGAACATCTCGACGAATTCCGAACCCGAGATGGAAAAGAACGGCACCCCCGCCTCGCCCGCGACGGCGCGGGCCAGCAGGGTCTTGCCGGTGCCGGGCGGGCCGACCAGCAGGATGCCCTTGGGCATCCGCCCGCCCAGACGGCCGTAACCCTGCGGGTCGCGCAGGAAATCGACGATCTCCTTCAGCTCGTCCTTGGCCTCGTCCACGCCGGCCACATCCTCGAAGGTGACGCCGGTGTCGGACTGGACATAGACCCTGGCCTTGGACTTGCCGATCTGCATCAGCCCGCCGCCCATGCCCGCGCCCATGCGCCGGATCACGAAGATCCAGATGCCGAGGATCAGCAGGACCGGCACCACCCAGGACAGCAGGTCGCGCAGGAAGGTGCTTTCGATCTGGCCGGTGACGGTGACGCCGTGTTCCTGAAGCTGGCGGGCCAGGTCGGACTCGACCCGGGTGGTGACGAACATCGGGCGGCCGTCCACCGGCTCGATGAAGCGGCCCTGGATGAAGCGGTCGGAAACCGCGACCTCGGAGATCCGGCCTTCGCGCAGATAGGCCTCGAACTGGCTGTAGGGGATCTGCGCGACCTGATTGGCGGCGGTGAAGACATACTGGAATGCCGCCAGGACGAGGAAGGCGGCCACCCAATACCAGATGTTGAATTGCGTCCTGGGGTTCATGTCCATGCCGCCGCTCCTGTTCATCTCGCGACCATGAAAAGACGGTTGCCGTCGCGGATCAGTTCCAGCGCCACGATGGCACGGCGGCCGGCAAGCATGCCACGCAAATCCGCGACCGAGGAAACCGGCGTCCGGTTGACGGCGACGATCATGTCGCCGCGGCGCAGGCCGATCCAGGCCGCAAGGCTGTCCGGCTCGACGCTGTCGACCATGATCCCGGCACCCCCCGCCCGGCGCGCCTCCTCCGCCGAGGCGTTGCGCAGCCGGGCGCCATCCAGCGGCGTGCCGGCGAAATCACCGGAGGAGGTCGCATCGGCGGTGATGGTCAGGGCGACCTCCCGCGCCTCCCCCTCGCGCCTGACCGTTAGGCGGATGGTGCTGCCGACGGGCGTCAGGCCCAGCCGGTTGCGCAGATGCGTGGCGCCCTGCACCGGGGCGCCGTCGACAGCGGTCACCACGTCCCCCGCCTTCAGCCCCGCCTTCTCGGCGGGCGAGCCGGGCTCGACATGCGCGATCACCGCGCCGTGGATGCCGCCCAGCTCCAGCGCCTCGGCCAGGTCGGGCGTCAGGTCGTGCATGCCGATGCCCAGCCTGCCGCGCCGCACCTCGCCGTGCTCGATCAGCTGCCGCATCACCGCGACGGCCATGTTGCTGGGCACCGCGAAGCCGATGCCGATATTGCCGCCCGCCGGGGTCAGGATGGCGGTGTTGATGCCGACCAGCCTGCCGTCCAGCGTCACCAGCGCGCCGCCCGAATTGCCCGGATTGATCGAGGCGTCGGTCTGGATGAAATCCTCGTAGCCCTCGCGGCTGATGCCGCTGCGCCCCAGCGCGCTGACGATGCCCGAGGTCACCGTCTGGCCCAGTCCGAAGGGGTTGCCGATGGCGGCGACGAAATCGCCGACCTGAAGGCGGTCGGAATCGCCGATCTCCAGCGCGACCAGATCCTCGGCCTCGATCCGCAGCAGGGCGATTTCCGTGGCCTGGTCGGCGCCGACGAGCTCGGCCCGGAACTGGCGCCCGTCCTTCAGGGTGACGCTGATCGCGCTGGCCTCGGCGACGACGTGATGGTTGGTCAGCACATAGCCGTTTTCGGCATCGACGATCACGCCGGAGCCGGCGCTCATCTGCCGCCGCATCGGCGGGTCGCGAAGATCGAAGAAGCGGCGGAAATAGGGATCGTTGTAAAGCGGGTTCGATACTGCCGGGGTTTCCGAAACCACCGCGATATTGACCACCGCCGGGGTCACGCGCGACAGCATCGGGGCGATGGTGGGAATACCGCCCCCAGCCTCGGGCATGGGCTGCCCGACAGCCGCTTGGGGCGGCGCGACCAGCGCCAGGATCGTGCACAGCGTGATGACGGCCGCGCGCAGTCGGGGGATTTTCATCGACATCGGCAATCTCCGTTTGATCGGTGGTGATTTCCCTTCTCGCCCGAGACCAGACGGAGAACAAGAAAACGGCCCGGCGGGTTGCCGGGCCGTTCGGGACGTCACGCTGTCGAATAGGGCCGGTCGTCGCCCGACCACAGGCTGACGCCCGCCAGGATCGCGACGACCAGACCGGCGATCACATGCACCCACATCGCCGCCGCGAGGGTCGCGAAGCCCAGGACCCAGGGCGCGATCACCGCCCAGAGGCCAAGGGCGACATTGGCCCATTCCTCAAGCCTGTGGAACGCGAAGAGCGCGGCCAGCGCGATCAGCGTCATCGCGGCCCCGACGAGCCAGGCGTTCCACGCCGCGGCGGTCTCGGCCGCGAAGCCGAGATACCAGGGCGACAGCAGAAGACCGAGACTGGCAACGACATTGGCGATGTCGAATGCCGTCCGGCGATCAAGAGACAGGGATTTCAGCATCGTTCACTCCTCCTTGTCGGTTGCTTGGTGATCCCGTCAATGGACCTTCCCCTGCGGGGGAAGGCTGGATGCGGCGGCGGCGGTTGTCGCCGCCGCGATGGCTCAGCCCTTGATGGCGATGCGCTTGACCTGCGACTGCGCCTTTTCCGTCTTGGGCAGGGTCACGGTCAGCACGCCGTTCCTGAAATGCGCATCGACCTCGTCCTCGCGGATCTCGGCGCCCAGCGGGATACGGCGCTCGAAACGGCCGTAAAAGCGTTCCGAGAATTGCCGGTCCTTATCCTCGACCTCCGAGCGTTTCTCGCCCTTCAGCGTCAGCACGCCGTCATCCAGCAGGACTTCGATGTCCTTCTCGTCAAGGCCCGGCACCTCGGCCGTCACCCTGATCTCCTTCTCGTTGTCGGAGATCTCGACGCTCGGCCAGCCGCCGCCAAAGGCAGGGACCGTGCCGACCGCGGGCAGGCTGAAGCCGCGGAAGACGTCGTCGAACAGCCGGTTCACCTCGCGATGCAGCGACAGGAAGGGATCGCGGTCGCCGTCGCGGAAGGCGGTGGGAAGCTGGTTGCCGCCATTGCGGTTCCAGGGGATCAGATCACGGACATTCATGATTTTCCTCCTTCATGGCAACAGGTTGCCGGAAACGCCGGGCGCTGCCCGGCGGCCGACGGGGATCGTGCGGTGACAGGGCCTCAGGCGGCCTGCTTGCCGGTCTCGACCTGCTGCGGCTGGGATTTGGGCAGGGCCTTGGCCGGGGCGATCTCGATCCGGCGCGGCTTCATCTCTTCGGGGATCTCGCGCCGCAGGTCGATCGTCAGCAGCCCGTTCAGCAGTTCGGCGCCGGTCACCCTGACATGATCGGCGAGTTGGAAGCGCCGGCGGAAGCTGCGCTCGGCAATGCCGCGATGCAGATACTCGCCCTTGTCCTCGCCAGCCTTGCGGCCGGTCACCGTCAGAACGGTCCGTTCCTGCGTGATGGCCAGTTCGTCGGGCGAGAAGCCCGCCACCGCCATGGTGATGCGATAGTCGTCCCCGCCGGTCCTGGCGATGTCATAGGGCGGCCAGTTGTCGACCGTCTCGACCCGGCTTGCCGCTTCCAGCGCGTTCAGCATCCGGTCGAAACCGATGCTCGACCGGTAGAGAGGGGAAAAATCGAAAGTGGTTCTCATAGCCACATCCTCCGTTGAGCAACATGGATACAAGTCTTTCGCCGTGCGGTGCCGTTGCATCCGCCCCGGCATGCCGGCCCCGTTCGAGGCTTCCGGCGATCCACGATTTAGGGCGAGGAAATGGCGGTTCAAGGGGATGAAAGCGCCGCGAATGCGGCCTCTTTCGTGCGCCCGGAAAGCCCCTGTCTGGCTGGCTGATGCGGGCCCGGAGAACCGCCATGCGACTCGGATATCAGGCCGGTTCCGGCAGCCGCCGGTGAGCCGCTGATCGCCTGGAACAGGCGAGGGTCGAGGAGCTGGCATGGGGCTGGCGCCATGCCGACAAGGCCATGATCGGTGCGGGGCATCCCCTGTCAGCCGCGTCGCCGGACGAAGGGTGGCCATCCTTGAGGCAGCCGGGCCGGACCGCCGGGAACAAGTCGGGATCAGTGCCTGAACCTCGGCGAGAGCAGCAGGATCCTCGGCTCTTCCGCCTCGCCATCCCTGGACGGCAAAGGCCGCTCCTCGACATGCGGGCTGCTGGCCTGCAGCACATCAAGCATGTCGGGAAAGCCATGGGCGACATCTGGCATCCCGGCGATCTCATAGGCGCTTTGGCCCAGCCCCGCGTAATGGACGATGGTGCCGCCCCGCCGCGTCAGCCGCGCCGCGAAGAAGGCGCAAGAGATCAGGCATTCGTCCCCGATCTGGCGCGACTCGCCCTTTCCCGCCTGCCTCTGCGCCGCATCCATCAGCCGCACCGTCAGCCGGTCGGGCGCGATGGGACGGTGCATGTAGCGCGCCAGCGTCGAGGCAAGATGAAACTCGAGCTCGGACGACAGGGCGACCTGGCTTTCGCGCATCCCCTCGATCACCAGATCGCGGGCGGCAGAGAGATATGTGTCCGTCATAAAACCCTCGGCATCAGTCTGAACGAAACCCTTTCATAAGGAAAGTTTGGCCCAGCCCCGTCTCAGGTCAAGCCCCTGCACCGATCCGACCTCGCTGAAATCACAGGATATTGCGCGCAATCCTCATGATATCGGCAGCAGGCGGCGTCGACGGTGCTTGTGGCTGACAAGGACCGCGAGTGGTCGTCGGCCTATCGAGCTCGGGGCCCTTGATTGCAGACGCCCGACATGCTTTCGGGACAGTCAGGAAAGCTTTCCGTTGAGCAACCTGTTGATGACGCCAGATGACCCTCAACGGGGCCTGGTCCCGGAAATAAACCGCGTTGTCGCAGACGGATGGGAACAGAAAGTTCCAACTTCCGAGATCAAGTTCCAGAAAGGAGGAAAATAACGCGAGTTATCAGCGCCAAAACAAGGCGATGGTGACCCCGGCAGGATTTGAACCTGCAACCTGCCCCTTAGGAGGGGGCTGCTCTATCCAGTTGAGCCACGGGGCCGTTCTGGCCTCTTTTGCCCTCTGATCAGGAAAATGGCAAGCTTGCCGCGACCGGACGGAAACGATAACGATAACATGATTGCGTCCCGGTAGTTGCGATGAACACGAAAAGATCCCGCCGCCCCCTGACATTGCGCGATGTGTCCGAAGCCTCGGGCGTGTCGGAAATGACCGTCAGCCGCGTGCTGCGCAACCGCGGCGACGTCTCGGCCGCGACGCGCGAGAAGGTGCTGACCGCCGCCCGCACCCTCGGCTATGTCCCGAACAAGATCGCCGGCGGACTGGCCAGCCAGCGCGTGAACCTGGTCGCGGTGGTCATCCCCTCGCTCTCGAACATGGTCTTTCCCGACGTGCTGGGCGGCATCTCGGCCGAGCTCGACGATACCGGGCTGCAGCCGGTGGTGGGGGTGACGAATTACAGCCCCTCGCGCGAGGATGCGGTGCTTTACGACATGCTCAGCTGGCGGCCCTCGGGGGTGATCCTCGCCGGGCTCGAGCACAGCAAGGCCGCGCGGGCCATGCTGGACAATGCCGGACTGCCGGTGGTCGAGATCATGGACGTGGACGGCGCGCCCATCGACACCGCCGTCGGCATCAGCCATCGCCGCGCCGGGGCCGAGATGGCGGACGAGATCCTGGCCGCCGGCTATCGCCGCATCGGCTTCATCGGCACGCACATGCCCGAGGACCATCGCGCCCGCAAGCGGCTGGCCGGTTTCGAGGAACGGCTGGGCGAATATGGCGTGCAGCTGGCGGCGCGGGAATATTACCAGGGCGGCTCGTCGCTGCACAAGGGCCGCGAGCTGACCGAGCGCATCCTGACGCGCGAGCCGGATCTGGATTTCCTGTATTTCTCCAATGACATGATCGGGGCCGGCGGGCTTCTGTGGTGCATGGAAAAGGGCTATGACATCCCCGGCAGGCTGGGGCTTGCGGGCTTCAACGGCGTCGAGCTGCTGGACGGGCTGCCGATGCGGCTGACCACCACGGACGCGCGGCGCATCGATATCGGCCGGCGTGCGGCCCGCATCGTCGCCGGCAAGGAGCCGCGCCCCGAGAACGGCATCATCGCCCTGGCCCCGACCATCATGCCGGGCGAAACGATCCGCAAGCATTGACGCCGCGCCGGCGGGCGGCGATGCGCGGGCATTTCTCGAACGGGGAAACAGGCGCCGCAGCCAGCCTTCGCGCGCCGGCCTGCGCTCTCTCTGTTGCACAAATACCCATACGGCAGCGACGGTTGCGCGGGCGCATGGGTATTTCCGGAACGAAGAAGCCGGGCCGGCGGTCAGCCCAGATCGGGGAAGAACAGGCCCTTGGGCGAAGGCGTGAAGATTTCGCAGCCGTCGGCGGTGACGCCGATCGAATGCTCGAACTGGGCCGAGAGCGACTTGTCGCGGGTGACGGCCGTCCAGTCGTCGGCAAGGATCTTGGTCTCGGGACGGCCCAGGTTCACCATGGGCTCGATGGTGAAGAACATGCCCTCCTCCAGCACCGGACCCTTGCCGGGGCGGCCGAAATGCAGGACGTTCGGCGGCGCGTGGAAGCTGCGGCCGAGGCCGTGGCCGCAGAAGTCGCGCACCACCGACATGCGGTTCGATTCGACATAGGACTGGATCGCCCAGCCGATATCGCCGAAGGTGGCGCCGGGGCGGACGGCCTCGATGCCGCGCATCAGCGCGTCATGGGTGACCTGGATCAGCCGCCGCGCCTTGACGCTGGGCTTGCCCGCCACATACATGCGCGAGCTGTCGCCATACCAGCCGTCCACGATCACCGTCACGTCGATGTTCAGGATGTCGCCCTCGGCCAGGATCTTGTCGCCGGGAATGCCGTGGCAGACGACGTGGTTCACGCTGATGCAGCTGGCATGCTGGTAGCCGCGATAGCCGATCGTGGCGCTGGTGGCGCCCAGTTCCCCGACCCGGTCCCGGATGAAATCGTCAAGCGCGCCGGTGGTGGCGCCGGGCCGCACCAGCGGGCCGACCTCGTCCAGGATCTGCGCCGCGATCAGCCCGGCCGCACGCATGCCCTGGAAGTCCTGCGGTTCGTGGATGCGGATGCCCTCGCGGGTCTGGCGTGCGTCGTTCATGTCGTCCTCGTGATCTCCTGCCTCACAGATAGACCCAAGGCGCCACTTGTTCCAGCCCTGCGCGCCGACCTATACATTTCCCCGAGAGAGCCAGATCGCCAGGAGCAGCGCGCCGATGCAGTCCGACAATCCCACCGCCGCCATTCTCGTCATCGGGGACGAGATCCTGTCCGGCCGCACCCGCGAGGGCAATGCGCATTACCTGTCGCAGGTCCTGAACAGCATCGGCGTCGACCTGCGCGAGATGCGCATCGTCGGCGACGACCACAACCAGATCGTCGCCGCGATCCGGGCGCTGGACGGCTCGCTGGGCGGCGCCTGGGACCTGCTGTTCACCTCGGGCGGCATCGGGCCGACGCATGACGACATCACCGCCGATGCCGTGGCCGCGGCCTTCGGCACCGGCATCGAGATCAACGAGGAGGCCCGGCGCGTCATGGTCGAACGCTGGCAGGCGCGCGGCGTCGAGGTCACCGGCAACCGGCTGCGCATGGCCCGCATCCCGCTGGGGGCGCGGCTGATCCCGAATTCCTATTCCGCCGCGCCGGGTTTCCATATCGGCAACACCTATGTCATGGCCGGCGTGCCCGAGGTGTTCCGCGCCATGGTCGAGGCCGTGGTGCCGGAGCTGCCGACCGGACGGCCCTCGGTCAGCGAGGCGCTGGAGGTGCTGCGCCCGGAATCCGACGTGGCCGACGAGCTGCGGGCGGTGGCCGACGACTTCCCGGACCTGTCGCTGGGCTCCTATCCGTTCCAGCGCGGCCAGCGCTACGGCACCAGCCTGGTGATCCGCGGCCTGGACGGCCAGCGCGTCACCGACGCCATGACCGCCCTGCGCGAAAGGCTTGCGATGTGATTGCCGATCCCGATATCGCCCGCGCCTTCGAGAGCACCTGGCCCGCGGCCGAATATGCCGGGGCGGGCGGCTTTCTGGTCGGACGCGGCCGGGGCGGCGGCGGCCGCGTCAGCTCGGCCCGGGCCGCGCGGCCGGACTGGGACCCGGCCGACATCCCCCGCGCCGAGGCCATCCAGCGCGGCTGGGACGAGCGGCCGATGTTCCGCGTCGCCGACAGCGACGCGGCCCTGGCGCAAGCGCTGGCGGCGCGGGGCTATCGCCACGGCACGCCGACCGCGATCCTGGCCGCCGATTGCGCGGCGCTGACCGCCCGGCCGGTGCCGCCGCTGTCCAGTTTCGAGATCTGGCCGCCGCTCGCCATGCAGCGCGACATCTGGAGCGACGGCAACGTCACCGCCGCCCGGCAGGCGGTGATGGAGCGCGTCGCCCTGCCCAAGACCGCGCTGCTGGGACGGGTGCAGGACCGCGCCGCCGGGGCCGCCTTCGTGGCGCTGGACGGGCCGGTCGCCATGGTCCATGCCATCGAGGTCGTGCCGGCGCTGCGCCGGATGGGCGTGGCGGGCTGGCTGATCCGCATGGCGGCGTCCTGGGCCGAGGCGCAGGGCGCGACCCGCCTGGCGCTGGCGGTCAGCCGCGACAATGCCGGCGCGCTGGCGGTCTATGACCGGCTGGGCTTCGCCGAGCTGGGCGGCTATGGCTATTGGAGCAAGGACTGAGCCGGGCCGCGCGGGGTCTGGCCGCGGCCCCGTTCAGGCCGGTTCCGAGGCCAGGCGGCGCAGCTCTTTCTTGAGCAGTTCCAGCTCGCTGCGCATCAGGCCCAGCTCGGCCAGCAGGTCGGCATCCAGCAGCTCGCCCGCGACCAGCGTCAGGCTGCCCAGATGCAGGGCGCCGGGCTGGGGCGGCTCGCCCTCGTTTCCCTGATCCTCGAGCAGCAGGAAGCTCTGCACCCCGTCCGACAGCCGCTCGGCCGGGATGGCGGCGGCGACGCGCCAGCAGCCTTCGGCCTCGGCGGTGACGCGGGCCTCGGCCACGCGGCTGCCCATATGCACCAGCACCAGCCGGCCCGGCGGGGCGTCGCGATGGATCACGCCCTGCCAGATGCCGCTTTTCAACCCCAGGGATTCAAACTCGTTCATGGGACATTCCTTGGTCAGAACTCGGCCCGCAGATGGCGCGAGAAGAACAGCTCGCGGATCTCGACCGCGTTCATGCGGGGCGATTCGAAGATCAGGTCCAGCCAGATCTTTTCCAGCCGCTTCTCGTTCATCTGGGTATAGGCCAGGTCGAACTCGGCCACCTGCTGGCTGTAATGCCCCGGCTCGAAGCTGTGCAGCTGCAGCGTGACCTCGTCGATATTCGGCCCGTGGCCGATGTTCAGCCGCGCATAGACGTTGATCGCCCGCTCGGCCATGATGCCGGTCTCCAGCCGCAGGATATGGCTGCGGGTCAGGCCCTGCAGCGCGCTGGTCGGCAGATCGATCGACAGCGACAGGAAGCTGCCGGCAAAGCCGAAAACCTCGAGCCTGATGCCGAAGGGCGACAGGTCGGTGGCGCCGGTATTGGCCAGCTGCTCCAGGATCAGCGCGCGTTCGGGACAATCGTGCCAGACCGCCGCGCCGTCGCCCAGCCGGCCGCCATTCTCGGGCCCGGCGACGCCGCGGGGCGAGACCTGGCCGGCCAGGAAGCCCGGCCGCCAGCGCCAGTCGGTGCCGCCCGGCAGGTGCAGCGCGTCCAGCGCCGCGCGCGAGCGCGCCGCGCGGCGGTCGGCCCGGATCAGGAAGCGGTCGAGACTGCCGCGCAGGTCCAGCGCCTCCTCGCGCAGGTGGCGCAGGCGGGCGGGGCCCAGGGTCTCGACCCCCTCGGCCAGCCGGGTCCATTGCCGCAGCGCCCGTTCCCGGGTCTTGCGCTCAAGCCATTTGCGAGGGCGTATTGCCATGCGTCCGCCTGTCACTGATCCATGTAGACATGGGTTTCCGCCGCCGCGCCGGGATGGGTGACGGCGCCGTAGCGGGCCTTCCCGACGAGCTGGGCGTATTTCCACAGCGCGCCCGAAGCATAATCCGTCTTGCGCGGTCCCGGCCATTCCGCGCGGCGCCGCGCCAGTTCCTCGTCGGACAGCGCCACCGAGATCTCGCCCCGGATCGCGTCGATGGTGATGATGTCGCCGTCGCGCAACAGGGCGATGGGGCCGCCATGCGCCGCCTCGGGGCCGACATGGCCGACGCAGAAGCCGCGCGTGGCGCCGGAAAACCGCCCGTCGGTGATCAGCGCCACCTTCTTGCCCATGCCCTGCCCCGACAGCGCCGCCGTGGTCGCCAGCATCTCGCGCATGCCGGGACCGCCGGCCGGGCCCTCGTTGCGGATGACGATCACGCAGCCCTCGGCATAGTCGCGGCGCATCACCGCCTCGAAGGCGTCCTCCTCGCAGTCGAAGACCCGGGCCGGGCCGGTGAAGACCTGGTCCTCGGGCGCCATGCCCGCGACCTTCACGATGGCGCCGTCGGGGGCGAGGTTGCCGCGCAGCCCGACCACGCCGCCGGTGCGGGACAGCGGCGCCGTCACCGGGTGGATGACCTTGCCGTCCGCCTCGCGCGCGATCAGGTCCAGCTCCTCGCCCATGCTGCGGCCCGAGGCGGTCAGGCAATCCTCGTGGATCAGCCCGGCCTTGCGCAGCTCGCGCAGCACCACGGGGACGCCGCCCGCGTCGAACAGGTCCTTGGCGACGTAATCGCCGCCGGGGCGCAGGTTCACGAAATAGGGCGTGTCGCGGAAGATGTCGCAGACGTCGAACAGGTCGAATTCGATCCCGGCCTCATGCGCGATGGCCGGCAGGTGCAGCCCGGCATTGGTCGAGCCGCCGGTGCAGGCCACCACCCGCGCCGCGTTCTCAAGCGCCTTGCGGGTCACCACGTCGCGGGCGCGGATGTTCTTCTCGATCAGCGCCATCACCGCCTCGCCCGAGGCGAGCCCGTACTGGTCGCGCGATTCGTAGGGCGCCGGCGCGCCCGAGCTGTTCAGCAGCGCCAGCCCGATCGCCTCGCTGACGCAGGCCATGGTGTTGGCGGTATACTGCCCGCCGCAGGCCCCGGCCGAGGGGCAGGCGACGCGCTCCAGCAGCTCCAGCTCGGCATCGGGCAGGTTGCCGGCGGCGTGCTGGCCCACCGCCTCGAACACGTCCTGCACCACCACGTCGCGGTCGTGGAAGCGACCGGGCAGGATCGAGCCGCCATAGATGAAGACGCTGGGCACGTTCAGCCGCACCATGGCCATCATCATGCCCGGCAGCGACTTGTCGCAGCCGGCCAGCCCCACCAGCGCGTCATAGCAATGGCCGCGCATGGTCAGCTCGACCGTGTCGGCGATGGCGTCGCGGCTGGCGAGGCTGGCACGCATCCCCTCATGCCCCATGGCGATGCCGTCGGTGACGGTGATGGTGGTGAATTCGCGCGGGCAGCCGCCGCCCTTCTTGACGCCCTGCTTGACCGATTGCGCCTGCCGGTTCAGCGCGATGTTGCAGGGCGCCGCCTCGTTCCAGCAGGTGGCGACGCCGACCCAGGGGGAATGGATCTCCTCCTCGGTGATGCCCATGGCATAGAAGAAGCTGCGCTGCGGCGCGCGGGACGGCCCTTCGGTGACATGGCGGCTCGGCAGAGACGACTTGTCGAAGCGGGTGTTTTTCATGGCGGCATCCTCTGGCTGGATTCTGGATAGGCCCAGCCTGCCGCCGGGGCAAGAGGCTCTGGCCCGCGAGGCCGGCGGCGCGGCCGTCAGCCCGCCGCCGCGTCCAGCCGCGCGGCCATGATCAGGTCGTTCCGCGTCACGCCGCCCGCCGAATGGGTGGAATAGGTGACGCTGGCGAAGCCCCAGCCGAAGGCGATGTCGGGATGGTGATTGGCCGCCTCGGCCTGCCAGGCGGCCAGGTTGGCCAGCTGCGCGGCACGCTTGAAGCTCTTGAAGCGCCATTCGCGGCGGATCGCCTTGCCGTCCTCGGCCAGCCGCCATTCCGGCAGGCCGGCCAAGGCCGCGCGCAACTCGTCCCCGGCCAGCGCCGGCGCACCGTCCACGATCTTTTCCTTGTCCAGTCCGGTCATCGTCTCCTCCGTCACAGGATCGGCGCCGCCAGCGCCAGAAGATTGTTGCGCAGCCGCCGCCAGACCGACCAGCCGCGGATCTCATCCAGCCTCAGCGGGCGGGCGCGCTCGACATAGCTCTGCTGGCGCTCGTCCAGCCGTTCGGTGACGTCGCCGCCCAGGAACAGCATGTTCATCTCGTAATTCAGCTCGAAGCTGCGGCGGTCCATGTTGGCGCTGCCCAGCATCGCCATGCGCCCGTCGACGCTGATGATCTTGGAATGCAGAAGCCCGTCGCGGAACAGCATAAGCTTCACCCCGGCCGAGACCAGCCCGTAATAGAACCCCTCGGAGGTGGCCTGCACCACCAGCGAATCGTTGCGCTCGGGCAGGATCACCGTCACGTCCACGCCGCGCCGCGCCGCCGTGCGGATCGCCGAATCGAGCGAGGCGTCGGGCACGTAATAGGGCGTGGTGATCACCAGCCGCTCGCGCGCCGCATGGATCATCGTCGCCATGCAGTCCGACAGCGAGCCCTGGCGTTCGTCCGGGCCGGTGGCGACGACCTGCGCCACCTCGCCCGGCGCGGTGACCGGGCGGGTCATGCGCAGCATCTCGCCCAGGTCCTCGCCGGTATAGCTCATCCAGTCCTGCAGGAAGACCGCCTGCATCTGCCGCACCACCGGCCCCTCGATGGCCAGGAACACGTCGATCCAGGGCGCGTAGCGCGGCTTGATGGCGAAGGCCCGGTCCGAGCAGTTGCGGCTGCCGGTAAAGCCCAGCACATGGTCGATCACCACGATCTTGCGGTGGTTGCGCAGGTCCATGCGCTGGAAGAGGCCGCCGATCACCGGGATGCTCAGCGGCAGCGCCTCGACGCATTCCACCCCCGCCGCCTTCATCCGCGCCCAGGATTCCGAACGGCCGAAGGCGCGCGAGCCGAAGGCGTCGATGATCGCCCGCACCTTGACGCCGCGCCCGGCAGCGCGGATCGCCGCCTCGGCCACCGCGCGGCCCGAAGGGTCGTCCAGCCAGATATAGAACAGCATGTGCACATGCTCGGTCGCGCCGTCGATGGCCTCGACCAGCGCGGCGATGGCGCTGTCGTCCTCGGGCAGCAGCGCGGCGCGGTTGCCGGCGACGGCGGCAAAGCCGGTCGTGGCGTGATTCGCCTTGATCACGGGGGCGGCGAAATCGGGCAGGACCTTCAGCTCTTCGGGGCTGGGCTGCCACAGGCCCGACAGGTGCGAGCGCACATTGGCCATGGTCTCGACCTCGGCGCTGCGCATGCGGATCTCGCCGAACAGCACATAGGCCAGGATGCCGACCAGCGGCACCAGTTCGATCACCAGGATCCATGACAGCCGGACCGTCGGCTCCAGTCGCGGACGCAGCAGCACGCGCACCGAAACGGCCAGCGCGGCTGCGTAATGCATGAACACAAGGGCTTCGGTCCACATGCCGCCATGAAAGCCCGGACAGCGCGGAATTGCAATTCGGCACCGCTTTGCATATCTGAGCCCCTGAACAGAGCGCAGGGGCCCGCCGATGAACTGGATCACCAATTATGTCCGTCCGCGCATCAATTCGCTGTTCTCGCGCCGCGAGGTGCCCGAGAACCTGTGGACCAAATGCCCGGAATGCGGGACCATGCTGTTCCACCGCGAACTGTCGGACAACCTGAACGTCTGCACGAATTGCGACCATCACCTGGCGATCTCGCCCCGGCTGCGCTTTGCGGCGTTGTTCGACGGCGGCGTCTTCAACGAGGTGAAGGTGCCCGAGCCGGTCGCCGACCCGCTGGGCTTCCGCGACCAGAAGAAATACCCCGACCGCATGAAGGCGGCGCAGAAATCCACCGGCGAGAAAGAGGCGATGCTGGTCGCCGAGGGCGAGATGGGCCGCACCCCCATCGTCGCCGCCGCGCAGGACTTCTCGTTCATGGGCGGCTCGATGGGCATGTATGTCGGCAACGCCATCATCGCCGCGGCCGAGCGCGCGGTGAAGCTGAAGCGGCCGCTGGTGCTGTTCTCGGCCGCCGGCGGCGCGCGCATGCAAGAGGGCATCCTGTCGCTGATGCAGATGCCGCGCACCACCGTCGCCGTCGAGATGCTGAAAGAGGCGCGGCTGCCCTATATCGTCGTGCTGACCCATCCGACGACCGGCGGCGTCACCGCCAGCTACGCCATGCTGGGCGACATCCAGATATCGGAACCGAACGCGCTGATCTGCTTCGCCGGCCCGCGGGTGATCGAGCAGACCATCCGCGAAAAGCTGCCCGAGGGCTTCCAGCGCGCCGAATACCTGCTGGAACACGGCATGCTGGACCGGGTGACGCATCGCAAGAAGCTGCGCGAGGAGCTGATCTCGATCCTGCGCATGCTGGGCGGCTTGCCCGCGCCGGTGGTGGGCGATCTGCCCGCGCCTGGCAACATCGCCCCGCCGCGCGCCGAAGCCGCCGCCGACAGCGCCTCCGCCTGAGCCGGACGACATCGCGATGACCTCCTCCGACGCCATTCTCGCGCGGCTCATGCAGCTGCATCCCAAGGTCATCGACCTGTCGCTGGACCGGATGCACCGCATCCTGGCCGCGCTCGGCCACCCGGAACGCCGCATCCCGCCGGCGATCCACATCGCCGGCACCAATGGCAAGGGCTCGACCCAGGCGATGATCCGCGCCGGGCTGGAATCGGCGGGCCTGCGGGTCCATGCCTATACCTCGCCGCATCTGGCGCAGTTCCACGAACGCATCCGCCTGGCGGGCGAGCTGATCCCCGAGGCGGACCTGGCCGCCGCGCTGGAGGAATGCGAGGCCGCGAATGCCGGCGCGCCGATCACCTTCTTCGAGATCACCACGGCGGCGGCCTTCCTCGCCTTCTCGCGCACGCCCGCCGACTACACGCTGCTGGAGGTCGGCCTCGGCGGCCGGCTGGACGCAACCAATGTGATCGACGACCCGCTGCTGACCGTCATCACCCCGATCAGCATCGACCACACGCAATATCTGGGCGAAACGCTGGCCGAGATCGCCGGCGAAAAGGCCGGCATCCTCAAGCGCCGCGTGCCCTGCATCGTCGGCCCGCAGGAGGCCGTCGCCCGCGAGGCGATCGAGCAGAAGGCCGAGCGGCTCTTCGCGCCGCTGCGCATCGCCCGCCAGGACTGGGACAGCCGGCGCGAGGGCGACGCGCTGATCTATCAGGACGAGCACGGGCTGATGGACCTGCCGCTGCCCGCCCTGCCCGGCCCGCATCAGATCGTGAATGCCGGCACCGCCATCGCCGCGCTGCGCGAACTGGGCTTCGGCCGCATCGAGGCCCGCGCCGCCGTGACCGAGGCGGAATGGCCGGCCCGCATGCAGCGCCTGAGCCGCGGCCCGCTGGTCGAGGCGGCAGAAGGCTGTGAACTCTGGCTCGACGGCGGTCACAACCCGGCGGGCGGCGAGGCGGTGGCGGCGACCCTCGCGGCCATGGCGAAGAAGCCCACGCATCTGGTCTGCGGCATGCTGAACACCAAGGACGTCGCGGGCTACATGCGCCCGCTGGCCGAGGCGGCGCAAAGCCTGACCGCCGTGGCGATCCCGGGCGAGCCGAACACCCTGCCGGCCGAGGACACCGCCGCCGCCGCCGCCTCGGTCGGGCTCGCCGCCACGACCGCGCCCGATGCGCTGGCGGCAGTGCGGCGCCTGGCGGCGGACCAGCCCGGCGCGCGCATCCTGATCTGCGGCTCGCTCTACCTCGCCGGCCAGGTGCTGCGCGAGAACGGCTAGGCCGGCGCCACCTTCGGCGGAGGTCGGGGGCTCTGCCCCCGTCCCTGCGGGACTCCCCCGGGGTATTTGGAAAACGGAGAAAGCCGGGATTTGCCCGGGGCGCCGCCCAAGGCGAACAGGCCCGGTCAAAAACGCCCAGCCCGGAGGCCCGGACAACGGACGGCATCTTCTCTGTTTTCCAAATACCCCGGGGGAGGCCGAAGGCCGGGGGCGGAGCCCCCCTGGACCGCGCATCACGCCGCTAGGCCCGCCCCCAACCGGCATCGCGCATCTCGCGCAGGCGGCTCGCGGTGCGCTCGAACTCGAAGGCGCCCTCGCCCTCGGCGTAAAGCCGCTCGGGCTCGTCCGCGGCGCTGGCGATCAGCCGCACCTTCGCCTCGTAAAGCGCGTCGATCAGCGTCACGAAACGCTTGGCTTCGTTATAGTTCGACTGCGACAGCCGCGGAATCGAGTCGATGAACAGCAGGTCCAGCGCCTCGGCCATGGCCAGGTAATCGGCCGGTCCCAGCGGCTTGCCGCAAAGGTCCCAGAAGCTTGCCCGCCCGATGCGGCCGGCATGCTGCGGGATCTCGACCTCGCGGCCCTTGACCTCCAGCAGCAGCGGCGGGGCCGCCGCGCCGGCGGTTTCCTGCCGCCACAGCGCGTCCATCCGGTCATGCGCCGCGGTGTCGGCGGGGATGAACCAGACCTGCCCGCCCTCGTCGCGGTTCTGGCGGTGATCGGTGGCGCTGGCCAGCTCGACCACCTCCAGCCTCGCGCGGATCAGCGCGATGAAGGGCAGGAACAGCTGGCGGTTGAGGCCGTTCTTGTAAAGATCCTCTGGCACCCGGTTCGAGGTGGTGACGACGGTCACCCCCTCCTCGAACAGCACCTGGAACAGCCGGCCGACGATCATCGCATCGGCGATGTCGGTGATCTGCATCTCGTCGAAGCAGAGCAGCCGCGCCTGCTGCGCCACCGCCAGCGCCACCGGGCGCACGGCGTCCTGCTGGCCGGTCTTGCGCACCCCCTCCAGCGCCGCCTGGATCTCCTGCATGAATTCGTGGAAATGCACCCGACGCTTGGCCGCGACCGGCGCGGCCTCCATCACCAAGTCCATCAGCATGGACTTGCCGCGGCCCACGCCGCCCCAGAGATAGATGCCCCTGACCGCCGGCGCCGGCGGCGGAGCGGCGCCGCGCAGCCGCGACAGCAGGCCCTTTTTCTGCGGCGCCGCGGCGGGCGCGGCCGTCAGGTCCCGCACCAGCCGGTCCAGCACCGGCAGCACGCCGCGCTGCGCCGCATCGGGGGCCAGCCGGCCCGTCGCCACGCGGGCCTCGTAGAGTTCGGATACGCTTGCCATATCCGCCCCCTGCCAAAGAAAGGACCGGCCCGCAAGGGCCGGCCGGAGATTTCCGTCGATTTCGCTAAGGTTCAGCGCCCGCGGCGCTGGAAGCTGCCGCGCGGATCGGGACCGGTGCCCAGCCAGTTCTGCGTCACCAGCGCGATCTGGTTCACGATCTGCACCCGCTGGGTCAGGCCCCGGGCATCCGCCTCGTCCCCGGCGGCGCCGACCAGCGCCGGGAATTCCGCCTTGACCGGCTGCGGCTCGGTCAGTGCGGCGCCGGTGCGGGCATCGAAGACCTGCACGCTGTATTGGATGTTGTGCACGCCGGAATTCTGCAGGTTCTCGCGCACGACGGGGGTGATGGCATGGAACTGGCCCAGCGTGGCCACGATGCGCACGCGGGTCTTGCCGCGCAGGCCGGCGGCGCCCTTCTCGATGCCTTCGCGGAGGATGGCGGCGGCCTGGGCGCGGCGGTCTCCGGCCGGCTCGCCATGCCAGACGATGTCGAAATCGGGGGTGTAGCTGTTTTCCTCGCTGGTGGTCAGGGTCTCGGGCACCGCGACATCGACCGAGGCGACGCGCCAGCTGGCGGTCTGCGCCGGGTCGAGCTGTTCATAGGCGGTTTCCCAGGTGTTCGAGCAGGCGGCAAGGCCAAGCGTCAGGCCAAGCGCCAGAAGGGCGGGTTTCAACATGGAATGGCTCCTCGTTCGGGAAATGAATGACGGGCCGGCCGCGTGGCCGGCGGTTTGGAAATTGCGCCAAGGCCTCTGGCATGATCTTGTTTCTGAAAACGGCTGGATCAGAAAAGCGCCTCCCGCAAGGGACGGGTTGCGCCGCGCCCCGCGACCGGAGGGAATGTCTCCGGTCCGGCGCGAGAGTAATCGTGGATTTCCAATGCGCAAGAGATTCGCTTCGCATGAAGCGGTCTTGGCCGGAAGGGTGTCCGGCCGCATCGCGGGTGACGGCTGCGCGGTTTCAGACGATGGACTGGTTGCGGGTCTCGGCCCGGATGAACAGCGTGCCGATGGCGGCCAGCAGCAGCAGCGCCGCGAAGACGCCGATGGCGACCCCGAAGCCGCGCGCCACCACATAGCCCATGAGCGAGGGCGCCAGCAGCCCGCCCACCCGCGCCACCGCGCTGGCCGTGCCCATGCCGGTGCCGCGCAGGCCGGTCGGGTAAAGCTCGGGCGTATAGGCATAGAGCGCGCCCCAGGTGCCCAGCAGCGCAAAGCTCATCAGCAGCAGCGCGAGGGCGACCAGCCAGGGGCTGACGGCGAGGGTGAAGAGGAAGCAGCCCCCTGCGCTGAGCAGCAGGAAGATCTGCAGGGTGGGCTTCCTGCCCCAGCGTTCCACGCCATGCGCCGCCAGCGCATATCCCGGCAGCTGCGCCAGCGCCATCAGCACCAGGAAGCCATAGCCGCGCACGAAGCCGAAGCCGCCCTTGGCCAGTTCTGCCGGCAGCCAGACGAAGACGCCGTAATAGGACAGCGAGACCAGGAACCAGGCGGCGAAGATGCCCAGGCTGCGGTTGCGCAGCTCGGGGCCGAAAAGCCGCGCCTCGGCGGTGACGGGCGGCGCGGTCAGGCGGGTGCCCGGCGGCAGGGCGCGGGCGCCGTTCGCGGTCAGCACCCGGTCGACGACCGCCCGCGCCCCGGCCTCGTCGCCCTTGCGCAGCAGATACATCGGCGATTCCGGCACCCAGAGCCGCAGCCAGATGCCGATCAGCGCCGGCAGGGCGGCGACGGCGAAGATCCAGCGCCAGGGCTCGGCCGCGCCCGCCAGATGCGCGATCCAGGCGGTCAGGGCGATGGCGATGGTGCCGATGGCCCAGAACCCCTCCAGCCAGACCAGCCAGCGGCCGCGGTTCCGGGGCGGCAGGAATTCGGCCATCATGGCGTAATCCACGGGCAGCGTGCCGCCGACCGCCATGCCGGTCAGGAAGCGCACCAGCATCAGCGACCAGATGTCCGGCGCGAAGACCGAGGCGAGCCCGAAGACCGCGTCGCAGCCCACCGTCAGGAACAGCACGTTGCGCCGTCCCACCCGGTCGGCGATGCGCCCGAACAGCGTCGCCCCCGCGAACATGCCCAGAAAGAACAGCGTCCCGGTCTGCAGGGCCTGCGGCACGGTCAGCCCGAAGCTCGCCGCGATCGAGGCGGCGGTGAAGCCGATGGCGATGACCTGCATCGCGTCCGCCGCCCAGACCAGGCCAAAGATGCCCAGCAGGCGCTGCTGGAAACGGCCCGCGCCGCCCTGGGTCAGGGCCTCGTCGATGGTCAGGTTCATGGCTTTCTCCGCTGATCGGGCTGCGGCGCAGTGTTGCGACGCTCGCCGCCATGTCCACAGGAAAACGCGCCCGGCCGGGCTGTTTCGCGCAAGGTGATGCAGCGCGGACCGCAGGCCGGAGGAAAAAGGGCCGCCCCGAGGGACGGCCCCTTCGCGCGAAGGCCCCGCTAAAGCGCGACCTCGAAGCTTGGCAGCCAGCGTTCCAGCGCGAATTCCATGCCGCCCCAGGACACGGTCCGGGTCAGCGTGCTGCGGATCAGCCCGCGATGCGCGCCATAGCCGCAGCCCGCGGCATCGGTCAGCCTCCGGTAATCGGTCGGGTCGCGCTGCATGGCATAGCGCACCGCCGTGACCGGGCCCGCGACGTCCAGCAGGATGGTCCCACCCGAGACGCCGGCGGCAATGATGGCGCCGCCGCCCGTGACCTCAAGCCCCAGATGCTCCGGATCGCCGCCGTAATCGGCATAAAACCCGGGCGCGATGGTCAGCGCCTCGTCCTCGCGGACCGAGACGGGGATGGCGATCCGGTCGCCCGTCCGCGTGGCGGGGCCGGGCAGCAGGTTCCAGGCCCGGCCCGCCGCGACCTCGGCTGCCGCCCAGGCCCCGACCTCATAGGCGCGGACATATTCGGACCAGAGCTTGTGGACGCCCTTGTCGTCGCTGTTGTCGATCTTGTAGGGGTAAAGCGGCCCGACCAGCACGCCGCCCTTGGCGCGGACGAAATCCAGCTGGTCCAGCTTGCAATGATGCAGGTTCGTCGCCGCGCCCATCATGTAGCCGCCGGTCTGCTGGACGAAAAGCACCGGCGCCTCGGCCTGGCCGGTCCGGCGCCGGACCTGTTCGACCATCTGCCCGCAGGTGACCTCGGCCGCAGCCGACCACCAGCCGCGCGGACGGGCGACATCGGCCTCGCCCTGGTTCAGGAAGATGCGCGGCACCCGGATCGCCTTGCCCTCGGCGGCAAAGACCCGCACGGCCTCGGCCAGCCACAGCTCGGCATTGGCATGGGGCGTGACCACGCCCTCGGCCCCCGAGCCCGGATCGTCGTCCAGGTTCTGGATCGACTGGCCGCCGGCATCGTGGAACTGGAAGGCGACCGCCCCTGCCAGCCCGTCGCGCAGCATGGCGCAGGCCAGGACCGCGCCTTCGGGAACCGAGCCCTGCACCAGCATCGGCCCATATCCCGCCGCAGGGACGGCGGGGTCATAGCCGGCCAGCAGCGGGTTGGCGACATGCGTCACCGCCACGCCATCCGCGCGGCGCAGCCCGGTCAGCATGAGCGCGCCGGGATTGGCGGCGCCGCCGAACACCTCGCGCCACCGCTGGCCGTTCGGCGCGAGATCGGGCCCGAAATTCGCGCCAAGCGCCAGCGACTGGCCGCGGGCCAGCATCAGATCGACGGTATTCCCCGGCGCCGTCACGCCGAGCGAAAATCCGCGATCACCTCTTCGAAACCGGCGGCAAAGGCGCCG
The DNA here is from genome assembly GCF_000518925.1 of Paracoccus sp. J39. NCBI lineage: Bacteria > Pseudomonadati > Pseudomonadota > Alphaproteobacteria > Rhodobacterales > Paracoccaceae > Paracoccus > Paracoccus sp. J39. The sequence continues at coordinate 160,611 of NZ_JAEN01000010.1, forward strand.
CCGGCCGGCCGGGCGAACAGCGCCGCCCGCATCAGCGTGCCGCGGACATACTGGCCGGTGCGGACGGTGACGTAATTCAGCCCCGGCGTGCCGGCCGGGGTTTCCGAGAGCATCGCGCCCGACGGCGTATAGGCGCGGACGCGCTGCGCGGCATTGTCGATCTCGATCCCGACCACGAATTCCTGGCCATAGGGCACGGGGCCAAGCGCGATGGTGCGCGGCGTCCCGTCATGATAGCGCGCCTGCAGCGTGCCGTTGTTGTTGTGAATCGCGAAGGTGCCGCCGCTGGGATTGGCGGCGAAAAGCTGCGCCACGCCCGAGCCGTAGCTGTCGATCACCATGCGCAGCACGATGAAAGCCGCGTCGATGCCGCCGGTGGTCAGCCCGCCCGCCTGCAGCGACCGCCCGTCCTCGAACCGGATCCCGGCCGGGGTCATGGCGATGGCATTGCCCGAACCCGTCGCCGCCAGGTTCCAGCCGCCATTGCCGCCATTCGTCACCCCGGTCACCGCCGCGGCGGTGCCGGCATAGGCCGCGCCCGGGTGCAGGTAGCCCGCGGCCTGCGAGTAATCGATGCTGGTCGCCTGCGGCGCGGCCACCTGCAGCAGCGCCGTCTCGGCCTCCGCCGTTCCCGCCGCATTGCTCCAGCTGACGGCAAGCGCATATTCGCCCGGTTCGGACAGCACCATGCGCAGATCCGGGTCGAGCCGGTCGCGGACCGAGCTGCCGTTCAGGGTCAGGTCCCAGCTCGCCGCCGCCGGGGGCGTGGCCTCGGCCGCGCCCAGATCCAGTGCGATGCTGTCGCCGATCCCGGCGCCTTCGGGCAGGATCCCCGGCTGGCGGGTGACGGCCGGCGCCACGGCCGGCGGCGCGCCCTCGATCAGGGTCACGCCGCGGGCATCCAGCAGCGCGGCCGGCCGACCCCCATGCCAGATGCGCGTCACCCCGTCGAAAAGCGCGCGCTCCAGCGTGCCCTGGATCGCCGGCGGGGACTCGCGCCCGTCCACCACCACGAGGTCGTTGTGGCGCCTCTGGTTTTCCGGCATGGCCTGATAGCTGTCGTAATCGGCGGCGAGGATCAGCCGGGCGAGGCCGGCCTCGCGCGCCGCCTTCAGGTTCTGNGCGCTGGTCTTTTCCAGGTCGCCCAGGGTGATCTCCAGGCCGGAGGCCAGAAACAGCGCCTTCGCCTCGAAGACCTTGGCCACATACTGGTTGTAGCCCTCGATGGTCCAGCTCGTGCCCGCCGTCTCGCCCTCGCCGTTCACGATCAGCGCCAGCGCCCATTCGCCCCGCGCATTCGTGGTCGCCTCGACCTTCTGCGTCACCACCCGCACCCCG